>NZ_JASHKS010000012.1:0-105354 GCF_030056835.1 Rhodococcus sp. IEGM 1372
GGCCCTCGCGGCCTAGGATTTCCATTAACCGGTCCAACCCACGGGGACCAGTGCAATGCAACGGTCCATTGACGCGGCATGGGGGGCGGGCGGCATGGGGGGGCGGGCGGGAAGGGGCCGGCTAGATCAGCACCGCACCGTTCGAGGCCGATCCGACCAGCTTGGAGTATTTGGCCAACACTCCTCGGGTGTAGCGCGGCGGCAGTGGTGCCCAGCCCTGTGCGCGGGAGTCCATTTCGGCTGCGTCGACGAGCAGGTCGAGGGTGCCCTTGCCGACGTCGAGTCGGATCTGGTCACCGTCGCGGACGAAGGCGATGGGTCCGCCGTCGACTGCCTCGGGTGCCACGTGTCCGACGCACAGGCCGGTGGTGCCGCCGGAGAATCGGCCGTCGGTGAGCAGCAGGACGTCCTTGCCGAGTCCCGCACCCTTGATGGCTCCGGTGATTGCGAGCATCTCGCGCATTCCCGGCCCACCCTTGGGTCCTTCGTAGCGGATGACCACGACGTCGCCTGCTGCGATGGTGCCGTCTTCGAGGGCGTCCATGGCCGCGCGTTCACGCTCGAAAACTCGTGCGGTGCCGACGAAGACGTCGGAGTCGAAGCCTGCGGACTTGACGACGGCTCCGCCGGGGGCGAGCGATCCTTCGAGGATGGTGATGCCGCCCGTCGGGTGGATCGGCTTGTCGAGTGCGCGCAGTACCTTGCCGTCGGGGTCCGGGGGTGCGATGTGAGCGAGGTTCTCCGCCACGGTCTTTCCGGTGACCGTCATGCAGTCGCCGTGCATGAGGCCTGCGTCGAGCAGAGCCTTCATCACGACGGGAACTCCGCCGATGGCGTCGACGTCGGTCATGACGTGCTTGCCGAACGGCTTGACGTCGGCCAGGTGGGGAACCTTCGCGCCGACGCGGGTGAAGTCGGCGAGGGTCAGGTCCACCTGCGCCTCGTGGGCGATGGCCAGGAGGTGCAGTACCGCGTTGGTCGAGCCGCCGAAGGCCATGACGACGGCGATGGCGTTCTCGAAGGCTTCCTTGGTGAGGATGTCGCTGGTGCGGATGCCGCGTCGCAGAAGATCGACGACGGCCTCGCCGCTGGCGTGGGCGAATCCGTCGCGTCGGCGATCGGGAGCGGGAGGAGATGCGCTGCCGGGCAACGACATTCCCATCGCTTCGGCTGCGCTGGCCATCGTGTTGGCGGTGTACATTCCGCCGCATGCACCTTCGCCGGGGCAGATGGCGCGTTCGATGGTGTCGACGTCGGCGCGTGACATCAGTCCGCGCGAACAGGCACCGACGGCCTCGAAGGCGTCGATGATCGTCACCTGGTGTTCGCTGCCGTCGGACAGTCTCGCGAACCCGGGCAACGTGGAGCCGGCGTAGAGGAAAACACTCGCCAGGTCCAGACGCGCTGCGGCCATGAGCATTCCGGGCAGCGACTTGTCGCATCCTGCGAGCAGGACGGAACCGTCGAGACGCTCTGCGCTGATGACGGTTTCGACGCTGTCGGCGATCACCTCACGGGAGACCAACGAGAAGTGCATGCCCTCGTGGCCCATCGAGATACCGTCGGACACCGAAATGGTGCCGAATTCCAGCGGGTAGCCGCCGGCGGCGTGGACGCCCTTCTTGACGGCCTTCGCCAGACGTTCGAGCGAGAGGTTGCACGGGGTGATCTCGTTCCACGACGACGCAACGCCGATCTGGGATTTGCCCCAGTCGTCGTCGCCCATCCCGACGGCGCGGAGCATGCCGCGCGCTGCCGTTTTCTCCAGTCCGTCGGTGACGTCGCGGCTGCGGGGCTTGACGTCGATGTCTTCGGGGGGATTCTGCGGGGTCGTCATGACTCTCCTGAGCGGTCGGCGGACGGTCGCGTCCTCAGGTTCCGCTCCTGAGTCGCATTCACCGTCAACACTAAACCTGTGGTTGCGGCTCTCGATCGGCATGCACCCAACTCGTACGTCTCGAGTGCCCTTCATCGAGTGACGAATGGCCCTGTCGAGCACCACCAGCTCGGGGAGAGAGTGGGTGTGTCACCGCATCGCGGTGGGAGTCCGAGGAGAGACGATGAACGATCAGCCGGATACGGCCGTGGTGGAGATGCTGGTGGAGCTCGCGTGTCGCGCTCCGTCGGTGCACAACAGTCAGCCGTGGAGGTGGATCTACTCCGAGCACGTACTCGATCTGTACACCGACAGCTCGCGCGTGCTCGGGGCGATAGACCCGACCGAGCGGCAGATGGTGATGAGCTGCGGGGCTGCCTTGGACCACCTGCAGAAGGCCGCGGCAGCCAACAGGTGGACGGCAGAGATCGACCTGTTGCCGACCCCGGGTGCACCGGATCATCTGGCGCGTGTTCGTTTCGTACACGACGCGCATCCCCGGTCGCACGAGTTCGACCTGCTCACTGCGATCAATCGGCGGTACTCGGATCGGCGAGCGTTCGGGCCGGTGCCGAGCAATCGCGATCTGACGCGATACCTGGGTCAGGAGCACTACGGCACCGAGATGACCGTCCTGTCGGCCGAGTCCAAAGAGACGTTGGCGAAGGCATCGACTCTGAGCGCGAGCGTACGTAAGTACGACGCGACGTATCAGGCGGAGATCAGATGGTGGGCCGGGCACGCGTTCCGATCGGGAGGAATCCCGCCCGAGGCTCTGACGAACCGCGCGGATGCATCGAGGGTGCAGGTCGGACGAGTGTTTCCCGAACCGCACCGGGTCGCCGCGACCGTGACACACGAGCCGGTCGAGGACGAATCCACCGTGGTGCTGCTCGAGACGTCATCGGACGAACGCCTGGATTGGCTGCAGAGCGGTCGAGCCATGTCTGCCTTCCTCCTGGCAGCGACAGCGGACGGACTGGCGACGTGCCCGTTGACGCACATGACGGAACAGTCGGGGAGCAGGCGCTTGGTCGAGTCTCTCGCTGCACGCACAGGGGTGGCGCAGGTGCTGATTCGAGTCGGTAAACCGATGATCGGCTCACCGCCACCCCGAACCCCACGACACGCGGTCGCATCGGTGCTCTCGGCACCCGCCCGCGCAACGAACAGGAGACGATCGTGATTCTCGCAGGACACCAGAAAATCGTTGTCGGCGTGGACGGCTCGCCCGCCAGTATCGACGCGGCCCGCTGGGCGGCCACCCTGGCCGAGAAAGTGGATTCTCCGCTGCTGATCGCCGGGGCAGTACAGCAGCCCGTGTTCTACATGGGCGAGCCCGCATCGGTGGTGCCGAGGGAGGTGTGGGACGAGCAGCGGCGCACGGCCGAACGCGTCGTCATTGACGTTGCCACCGCGGTGCTGGCCCGTCATCCGAACCTGGCCGTGACCACCTCGGTGGAGGAAGCGACCGCATGCACGATGATGGTCGGACACTCCCGCACCGCGCGCATGCTCGTCGTCGGTAACTCCGGTTCCGGCCCGATCGTGTCGGCGTTGTTCGGGAGTACGGCGCAGGAGACCTCGAACGCGGCCCTGTGCCCGGTGATCGTCTGGCGGGAGGGAATCGGCACCGTCGACGCACCGATCCTCGTCGGTATCGACGGCAGTGCGACGAGTGAGGTGGCCGTCGAGCAGGCCTTCGATCTGGCGTCTCTGTTGGGTGTGCCGATGATCGCCGCGCTTGCCTGGAGTTCGTTGTCCCAGGGGGCGGCGCTCTCCCTGCCGGGATCGCCCGACAGTGCCGAGATCGAGCGCGAGCAGCGAATGCTGCTGTCGGAATCTCTTGCCGGATGGAGCGAGAAGTATCCGGACGTATCCGTCGAACATATTGTGCAACAGGGCAATCCAGCGCATCTGTTGATAGATCTGTCCAAGCGTGCCGGCCTCGTGGTGGTCGGTAGCCACGGACGGGGAGTGGTGGCGAGAGCACTGTTCGGATCGACCAGTAGCAACCTCACGCGGCACGCGCGCTGCCCGGTGATGATCTGCAGAGACACGACGACAGCGGGGACTCGACGATGACGAACGACGCACGAGCAGCGGCAGGCACCCGGCGGATGGAGACCGATTCCATCACCGTCGACAGTCCGGCATCGACAGGGTCGACGGTGTTTCCGGTGACCACTGCGTCGACCGGCGGCACCGTGTACGCGGTGATGATCGCCGAATACGGACCGCTCGCCGGAACCTCCCCGGACGGACACGATCTGAGAACAGCGGTGCTCGGCCGGTGGCCGGGGGTGCGCGTGTTCGAGCGGCGCAGCACCGGTGTCAGCGGGGCCGACCCGCGCGGCTACGAGACCTTCTACGTCGAGCTCGAATCGAGCGGATGCCGCACCGATATCGATACCGACGAAGTATCTGCCCTGTTCCACCCCTGACCGACCCGACGGCTTCCCATCGAGCCAGGAGCACATCATGAGCAATTCCACCGACCGCGTGCTTCCCATCCTGGTGGGCATCGACGGCTCCACCGAGGCCGATGCCGCAGCGCTGTGGGCGGCCACCTACGCCGCGAAGACACATGCGTCCGTTCGGTTGATCCACGCTGTCCCCGACGGGGATTGGTACGGATCGGCAGCGTTCGTCGACGGCGGTGCGCTCGAGCGGGATCTCCGCATGATCGGGCGAAAGCATCTCACCCGCGCGGCCGGAGCGATGCACGACGTTGCACCCGAGGTGTCCGTCGACATCGTCAGCGTCGACGGCACCATCGCGTCGTACCTGTCGAATGCCGACGCCGAATTGATCGTGCTGGGATCGAGGAAGTCGAGTGCACTACGAGACCTGACCCTGGGCAGCAACACCCTTCGGGTCGTCACGCACGCCCGTTGCCCCGTACTGCTGGTGCGTGGTGGCGGGGAGAGCAGCGATCCCGCCAGGCCCATCGTGGTGGGCGTCGACGGAAGTGAGCAGTCGGATCGAGCGTTGAGTGCAGCGCTCGAGTTCGCCCACACCGTCGGTGCACCGGTGGTCGCGGCGAACTACTGGGGATTCGCGGCCCAACCCGGTCTGGGAACGGGATTCGAGGGCGTCGACTGGGTGAGCATTCGCGCTCACGAAAAGCATTGGCTCGAAACGCATGTGGAGAAGATGCACGAGAAGTATCCGGAGGTTGCGCTGAGCACTGTGAGCGCGCAGTCGAGCCCGACGCGAGGCCTGCGCGCGATGTCGGCGTCGGCGTCGATGCTCGTGGTGGGTTCTCGGGGTCGAGGTGCTCTGCGTGGGACGATTCTGGGGTCGGTCAGTCAGAATCTCGTTCACCACGCCGACTGCTCGGTGCTGATCGTGCGATGACCCAGTGCGGTGAGTCACGCGCTCCGACGCGAGGCGGGTGGTGGTGAGCCGATGTCGCAGTGCGGTGGGCAGTTCGACGCGTCCTCGCCGGTGCCGCGAATCAGTACCGCCGCGATGACCGCACCGATCACCAGCAACCCGGCGCACATCAGCATCGCGGTGTGGAAGCCGTCCGAGAACACCTCCGGCGCAGCGTAATCGGATCCAGCGATACCGGCGAGCGCAGGGAGCGCGGCCACGGCGAGCAGTTGGCTGGTGCGGGCCACGGCATTGTTGACACCCGACGCGATTCCGGCACGATCGGTCGACACCGCGCCCAGAACCGCTCCGGTCAGCGGGGCCACCAGAGCGGACAATCCGAGCCCGAAGACGAGAACCGCGGGCAGAACGTCTGTGGCATAAGTGGATCCGGGTCCGATGCGCAACATCAGCAACAGCCCCAGTGCCGAGAGCAGCGGCCCGATGGTCATCGGAACACGAGGTCCGATGCGTCCGGCGATTCTGCCCGCGCGGGCGGACAGGACGAGCATCAGAGCGGTGATCGGCAGCGTGGCCACTCCGGCCGCGATGGGTGAGTAGCCCACGGCGAACTGCAACTGCAACACCAGAAGAAAGAACACGCCGCCCAGAGCCGCGTACACGGCGAAGGTGACGAGGTTGGCCGCCAGAAACACTCGGGATGCGAACAGCGACGGCGGAACCAGTGGATCGTGCGAGCGACGCTCGATCACCACGAACACTCCGGCCGCGACGACACCCAGAGCGAGCGCCAGGGCATGTGACTCGATCAGACCGTACGTGAGCAGACCCAGCGCTGCCGCGACGGTCACCGCTCCCGGTACGTCGAGTCGGCCGGATGCGTGCGGATCTCGGCTCTCGGGAACGTGTTTCGCTGCCACCCACACGACCACGACGGCGAGCGGGATGTTGATCAGGAACACCGAACGCCACCCGACGGCGTCGACCAACCAGCCGCCGAGCAACGGACCGACCGCGGACGCGACGCCGCCGAGACCCGACCACAGACCGATCGCAGCTCCTCGATCCTCGGCCCTGATGGAGGCCGAGATCAGCGCGAGAGAACCCGGCGTCAACAAGGCCGCGCCGACGCCCTGCAGTAGTCGCGCCGCGACCAGCACCTCGATGCTGGGAGCGAGCCCGCAGAGCACCGACGCGGCCGCGAACCAGACGGTGCCCCAGACGAACACCCGCCTGCGCCCCAGCCGGTCGCCTAGCGACCCGCCCAGCAGAATCAGCGAGGCCAGCGTCAAGGTGTAACCGCTCAGCGTCCACTGCAGACCGGTGACGCCCGAACCGAGATCGCGACCGATCGCGGGTAACGCGATATTGACCACGGTGGCGTCGAGCATCGCCAGAGCCGAACCGAGCACCGTGGCTGCGACGATCCAGCGCCCCCGAGCGCTCGAGACCGAGATGTCGGTGGCGGTCACAACCGTTCGACGCAGACGACGAAGTTGCGTGAGTCCTTCTCGAATCCGTACAGCGCGGGGTCGGGGCAGTCGTCGACGGACGAGGTGCCCTGCAGGATGGTCACGACGCGGCGGGTGTCGGCACCGGGGGTCGCGCAGTCGATCCGCTGAGCGAATTCACCGACGAGGTCCATGCATCCACCGACCTGCCAGTCGATGTCGAGGCACAGGGCTCCCTGTTCGATGTCGAAGTAGGTCTCGTAGTAGTACTGATCGGCATCCGCGGGGCACTCGGCCGAGGTGGGCGTCTTGGCGAAGACGACGTAGTTGGACTGCGGAGATCCGCAGGTCGCGTTGTCGATGGCCGCCTCGTCGACGGTTCCGCCCAGGGCCACGCACTCGCCGATCTCCACGTCGATGTCGACACTGCCGCCGTCGTCGATGTCGGTTTGCGGTGTGGTGGTGGGCGGGTCGGTGGTCGTGGTGGCGGGAATGGTGGCACCGGAGATGGCGACGGCGGTACCGGACACTTCCGAGGCGCATCCGCCGAGTATCAGCGCCGCGCACGACGACAACGCGAGCACGAGAGCGCGGACCGAACGACTGGATGACGCCATGGTGAGTCCTGCCCTCGTAGGTTCGACCGTGCTCGTGTAGAAAATATCGGACTCGCTCGTCGGCTGCATGAGGCAGGATGAACTGCGTGGATCTTCCTCTTGCCGTGCCGGTCGCACCGATGCTCGCCAAAGCCGCGAAAGTGGTGCCCGCACAGCCCGAGGACGGGCCCGCGGTGTGGTCGTACGAGCCGAAATGGGACGGGTTTCGCGCGATCGTCTTCCGTGACGGAGACGAGGTGGTGCTGGGGTCGCGTGGCGGTAAGGACCTGGCACGCTATTTCCCGGAGTTGGTGGAGGCGATCAAGGCCGAGCTACCCGAGAAGATCGTCGTCGACGGCGAGATCGTCGTACCTCGCGAGAAGGACGGATCCACTCGTCTGGACTGGGAGTCGCTGTCCGAACGGATTCATCCCGCGGCGAGCCGGGTGACCATGCTCGCGGAGAAGACGCCCGCGCAGTTCATCGGCTTCGACCTGTTGGCCGTCGGCGACGAGGACCTGACGGGTGAGCCGTTCTCGACGCGGCGAGCGAGGCTGCTCGACGCGGTGGGTACCGGCGGGACGAGCTGTCACGTCACCTCCGCCACCGACGACGCGGCGGTGGCCGAGGATTGGTTCGAGCGTTTCGAGGGTGCCGGGCTCGACGGTGTGGTGGCCAAGAAGCTCGACGGTCTCTATCTGCCGAACAAGCGCGAGATGGTCAAGATCAAGCATGCGCGTACCGCCGACTGTGTATTGATCGGTTATCGAATCCATAAGTCCGGCAACGGTATCGGATCTCTGCTGCTCGGTCTGTACGACGGTGACGACCTACGCATGATCGGCGGCGCGTCGGCCTTCACCGACAAGCGCCGGCTGGAACTGCTCGAAGAACTCGAACCGCTCCGGCTCGGCGACGACGTCACGTACGACGGCGAAGCGACCCGCTGGAATTCGTCCAACGACCGCAACTGGATCCCGGTGCGTATCGAGCGGGTCATCGAGGTGGCCTACGACCAGATGGAAGGGGCTCGGCTGCGGCACGTGGCGCGGTTCCTGCGGTGGCGACCCGATCGTGAGCCGCGCTCGTGCGCGTACGACCAGCTCGAGGTTCCGGTGCGCTACGACGTCGCCGACGTCATTGCCGGGGGACGGTAGCCATGGCCGCGAAAACACCACCGGCGTTCGTGCAGGCCGGCGAGCGCGAAGTGCGGGTGTCGAGCCCCGATCGCGTGATCTTCGAGGCCACCGAACGCACCCCGGAGATCACCAAACTGCAGGTGTGCGAGTATTTCGCGGCCGTCGGGGAGCCGCTGATGCGGGCGATCGGTGACCGCCCCACCGCGATGGAGCGTTGGCCCGACGGCTATCGCGAGGGCATGCGATTGGCACTCGGCCCCCAGGACAAGGAGGGCGACGGTTTCTATGAGAAGCGGTTGCCGAAGGGCGCGCCCGAGTGGATCGAGACGGTGAAGATCGCGTTCCCCAGCAAGCGCACCGCGGAAGAGCTGTGCCCGTCCGAATCCGCGTCGCTGGTGTGGGCGGCGCAGATGGGCACGCTGACATTTCATCCGTGGCCGGTGCGGCGACCGGACGTCGACCATCCCGACGAGCTCCGGCTGGACCTCGATCCGCAGCCGGGAACCACGTTCGAGGACGCCCTGCGAGTGGCCGATGTGACCCGAGAGCTGTTGGAGGAACTGGGTTTACGCGGCTACCCGAAGACGAGTGGGAATCGGGGCATTCACATCTACGTCCGCATCGAGCCGCAGTACACCTTCGAGCAGGTGCGCCACGCGGCCATCGGTCTGGGCCGTGAACTCGAACGGCGCGACGACGGGGTGACCACCAACTGGTGGAAAGAGGAACGCGGAGAACGCATCTTCATCGACTACAACCAGAACAATCGAGACCGAACCATCGCCAGTGCGTGGAGTCTGCGGGCCCGGCCGGGTGCGACGGTGAGCACTCCGATGACGTGGTCGCAGTTGGCAGAGGTCACCGATCCACGTGAGTACAACCTCGTCACGGTGCCGGAGCTGGTCCAGGACGGAGACCCGTGGGCCGATATGGACGAGCAGGCCTACTCCCTCGAACCCCTTCTGCACCTGTGGGAAACACTGCCGGGCGGGGAGCTGAACTTCCCGCCGGATTACCCCAAGATGCCCGGCGAACCGCCCCGAGTGCAGCCGTCGAAAAAGGTTGCCGAGCACTGGGATGCCGAGGGTAATCGCACGGAGAGCTGACGCAGCCGGGCAAGGTTGCACACTACGACGCCGTATCGACGGGATTCCGTCGATGCAGGCATGTTCTGTGCAATCGTGCCCGGGCGAGGTCCCGATGGCGATGTCTCTGCCGAGACTGCCTGCACGGAAATCCATCACTCGACGCGTGCATGTCTTTTCGCTTCGCGATCGGCCTTGATTCCGCTCAGGGTCAGGACGACGGCTCCGCCGAGTGCCAAGGCCGCCGAGAGCGTCAGCATGGCCGTGGCGGGGACGGAGCCCAGGACCAGTAGCCCCGCGATCAACACCGCTGATGCGAGGCAATGGGTGGCGCCCGCCATCATGTAGGGATACGCGGCTCTGTGGCCGGCGCCCCAGGCTTCCTTGCTGGACTTGGTGGCCCGCGTTTTGATGCCGATCAACGAATTGGGTTCTTGGTCCGGGTCTTTGGTCACCAGTGCGGTCGCGTACACCGTCAGCGACAACACGAACAGTGTCAGCGCGATCGCTCCCGTTATCGCGCGCGCGGATTCTGCGTCCACGGTGGTCCCTTCTGCCGCCCCTGCGCGTCACTGCAGCATACCGGACGGTCTGCTTCGAGTCGCCGGGCAACGTTGCACACTACGACGCCGTATCGACGGGATTCCGTCGATGCAGGCATGTTCTGTGCAACCTTGCCCGCGCTCACATGGATTCGAGTTCCCGGATCAGCGTCGCCGCATCGTATGGTCCGATGTGCCGGGTCAGGTTCTTGTCGCCGCGTCCCAGGTAGAACGTCGGGGTGCCGTCCACGTCCGAGGACGATGCGTCGAGTTCGTCGTCCTCGACGCGAACGACGTGGTCGCCGGTGCGGATGTCGTCCTCGAATTTGTCCATGTCGAGGCCGAGTTCGCGTGCGTAGCCGTCGATGTCGTCGGGTTCGAGAGCATCACTGTTGCGGAACAACATATCGGCCATCTCCCAGAACTTCCCCTGCGCTGCGGCGGCCTCGCTGGCGTACGCGGCGTAGCGGGCGTGCGGGTGATAGTCGTCGAGCGGCAGGTGTCGGTAGACGTAGCGCAGGTCGTCGCCGAAGTGTTTGCGTACCTCGGCGACGCTGCCGGTTGCCTTGCTGCAGAACGGGCACTCGAAGTCCGCGTACTCCACGATGGTCAGTGGTGCGTCGGCCGGACCGCGGATGTGATCGCGCTTGGCGTTCACCGGGCGCAGAATGCGCAGGGATGCCTCGGCTTTCGGTGGATGGATCTTCTCGTCGATGCGGAACAGGAGCCAGCCCAACACCGCCGCGATGACCGAGGCGGCCAACACTCCCACGCGTGCCTCGTCGGCCAGTAGTTCGTCGTCGAGGGCGAGGTCGATGATGAACAGGGAGATCGTGAACCCGATGCCGGACATCGCCGCACCGCCGGCGATGTGCGACAGCGTCAATCCCGGAGCCAGGGACGACGGCCGCAGTTTCGCGAAAACGGCGGAGGCAGCGGTGATTCCGACGAGCTTGCCGAGGACGAGGCCGGCGATGATGCCCCAGGTGAGCGTCGAGGTCGATGCAGCTTTCAATGTCTCGGAGCTCAGCACCACGCCGGCATTGGCGAGCGCGAAGATCGGCACGATGATGAACGCGGTGTACGGCTGATAGAGCCGCATGAGACGTTCGTTGACCGACACCGCGCGATCGAGTCCGAGACGGGCCGCGCGGGCGTATTCGGGATTGGGCGACTGTCGGAACGCGCGCGTCAGATCCGATGCGCGTTCGACCTCGGTGCGTCGCGGCGGGTAGACCGGAAGGATCAGCGCGATCATCACTCCGGCAAGCGTGGGGTGCACTCCGGACTCGTACATTGCGACCCACGTGAACAGTGCGACGACGAAGTAGCCGACTCCGCGCCACACCTCGAGCCGGCGCAGCAGGAAGATCAGTCCGAGCCCGACGAACGCCAGGATCAGCGGCACCACGTCGAGGTTGTCGGTGTAGAAGAACGCGATGATCGCCAGCGCGCCCACGTCGTCCGCGACGGCGAGCGTGAGCAGGAAGATGCGCAGCCGCGCAGCCTTCTTCGGTCCGAGGACGGCGAGCGCCCCGAGCAGGAACGCAGTGTCGGTGGAGATGACGACGCCCCAGGCCTGGGCGGCGGGCCCGGACGGATTGAAGGCGAGGAACAGCAACGCAGGGGCGGCGAGGCCGGCAACGGCAGCGACTATCGGAATAGCGGCACGGGATCGGTCGGTGAGCTCACCCATCGCGAACTCGCGCTTGACTTCGAGGCCGACGACGAAGAAGAACAGCGCCATGAGCCCGTCGTTGACCCAGTGGGCCAGGTCGAGAGAGATGCCGTGCTCGCCGATGGTGATCGACAGCTCCGTGTGCCAGAACGACTGATAGGTCTCGCCGAAGGGTGAATTGGCCCAGATCAGCGCGATGAGTGTCGCCGCGAGCAGAAAGCCCGCCGCCAGGGTCTCGCTGTTCCTCTCGCCGCGAGCTCGCGAGATCCGTTCGACGAAACGCGCCATCGGCCGATTCGTCGGCGTGATCTGATCTGCCATCTTCCGGCCCGCGTCCTCTCGGAGAGTGTTGTGAAGCAGTCTGTACCAACGCGGCGGTCGGCGCTTTGCTTCCACGCAGGTGGGAGACCGCAGAGTAACGTTATTGCGCCGCCGAATCCGCCGCACGGCGAGAGATGTGCACGACATATTCGACAAACGGCATTAGTCCGCACATAAACGGGAATACGAGTCCGACTCAACCCCTGCCACGAAGGAACATCCATGCGTGATTTCATCTGCCGCAAATGCGGACAGAAGCTGTCGTTCGAGAACTCACTGTGTCTGAGCTGCTCGAGCGCACTCGGCTTCCATCTGCCGAGCAGAGCCCTGCTGGTGCTCCCGGACAAGGCCGACGACGGCGTCGCCGAGGCAGAGGTGGACGGGGCCACGTGGAAGATGTGCGCCAACCTCAACACTGCTCGCTGCAACTGGCTCGTCGACACCGCCGACACCGACGATCTCTGCGTGTCCTGCCGGCTCACCCGCACTCGCCCCGCCGACGACGACGTCGACGCGATGGCCGCCTATGCCGACGCCGAGACCAACAAGCGTCGCGTCGTACTCGAACTGACCGAACTGGGACTGCCCATCGTGGGCCGGGACGAGGACCCCGCGACCGGCCTGGTGTTCGATCTGCTCTCGAGCGCCGAACAACAGGTGATGACCGGCCACGACAACGGTTTGATCACCCTCGACCTCGCCGAGGGAGACGACGTGCACCGCGAACAGTTGCGCGTCGCGATGTCCGAGCCGTATCGCACGCTCGTCGGGCACTTCCGGCACGAGATCGGCCACTACTACCAGATGGTGCTGGTCGGAGACGGTGAGCATCGCGCGGCCTTCGAGGAGCTGTTCGGGGATCCGGATTCGAGCTACCAGGACGCCCTCGACCGCCACTACAGCGAAGGTGCGCCCGAGGGCTGGGAAGACAACTACGTCTCGTCCTACGCCACCATGCACCCCGCCGAGGACTGGGCCGAGACGTTCGCGCACTACCTGCACATCCGCGACACCCTGGACACGGCCGCAGCGTTCGGCATGGCACCGGCCGGTTCGACGCTGGAGAGCCCGTTGCCCGGTGACGTCGGCTTCGATCAGATCGTCGACTGGTGGTTGCCGCTGTCGTGGGCGCTGAACCAGATCAACCGATCGATGGGACACCAGGACCTCTACCCGTTCGTGCTGCCGCCGACCGTCGTGAAGAAAATCGGGTTCGTGCACTCGCTGATCGCACCCAGCACACTCTGACGCCCCGCTAACGGTCGTTGAGCTTTGCCATCAGGGGCGTATCCTGTGTTGTCGGCACACCGCCGATGCCGGGATGCGCCCCTGCGCAGTAGCAGGGCTCGTGCAACAGCAGGACGAGGTGACGACCATCAGCGAGCAGACAATGGATTCGACGGGCACGCGCTCGCGGGTCACCGATTTCGAGCTGAGTCGACGACTGGCCGAGGTGGCCGAGAAGCTGCGGCGTCAGCATTCGGATCCGGATCGAGTTCTGGCCGTCATCACCGAGTCCGCGGTGGCCAATGTGCCGTCCGCCGAGTTCGCGTCCATCACCACCGTGCTGCAGGGCAAGTTCGTACACAGCGCCGCGCTGTGTGGGGAGCCCGCCGGCCACTGCGACAAGATTCAGGAGCAGCTGGGCGAGGGACCGTGCCTCGAATCGGCAATCGAACAGACGACCATCAGGATCGACGACATGGACAGCGACACCCGCTGGCCGCAGTTCGCCGACGCGGCGTCTGCGCTCGGGGTCAAGAGCATGATCTGCTTCCAGCTCTACGTCGAGGGAGTCAACTTCGGCGCACTGAACCTGCACTCCACTCGTACCGACGCGTTCAGTGCCGAGGCCGAGTCGATCGGTTCGCTGTTCGCAGCGCACGCGGCCATCGCGTTCTCCACCGCCCGCGAGGAGCAGCAGATCCGAGCCGCGTTGACCAGTCGAGACTTGATCGGTCAGGCCAAGGGCATGTTGATGGAGCGCTACAACCTGAACTCGCAGGCGGCATTCGCCTTGCTGGCCAAGCTGTCTCAGGACACCAACGTCAAACTCGCCGATCTCGCCGAACAGCTGGTCATCGACGCCGCGAAATCGACCGACTGAGCCCTGTTTCGGGAGGTCGAGCGCAGTCAGCGCACATCGAGGCCGTCGGTGCTCGCGACCGACACCGCCGGACCGTCCGAGGCGACGAAGACCTCGATCCGAACGTCCTCGTCCAAGTACCGACTCAGTAGCGCCAATCCCGGTGTAGCGGCGATGATCTCGTGCACACGATCACCCGAGATCGGATAGTCGTCCACGTCGTGACGCCAATGCGCGGCCACCAGAGTGCCCCCTGCTTCCAGGTGATCGACGGCGCGAGTCATCGCCGATGCGAGATCCGCGGCGTCGAGGTAGTAGCCGACCTCGCTGACGACGATCAGATCGAACGTCTCCTCGGGTGTCGGCAATGCCGACCAGTGGTCGGACAACGACCACAACGCGAATTCGACTGCGGCAGTCCTACCTACACGCACGCGGGCCGAATCGAGAGCACTGTCCACCACATCGGTCGACACCACGTGATCGCACCGGGTCACCAACTGTTCGGTGAGCACGCCGATGGAGCAGCCGGGTTCGAGTGCTCGCCGATAGTGCGGCTTCGGCAGCGAGGCCATGGTCAATGCGTACTTGCGCCGCTCGTACCACTTGCTGTCGAGCATGAACGGATCGTCCTTGGCCGCATAGACATTGCGGAAGTAGTCGGCACCCAAGCTGGTCGGAGAACCGTGGCTCGTCCGAGAATCCATGCTCATGCGAACACCACCTCGAACGGTCGCCGGTAGCGGGCCAATATGTGCGGCGGCAACACCGCTCGATCCGCGGGGTGATCGGACAGGGGCCGGATCTGAGAATCGAACTGCTCGATCGACGCGCGCTTGGCGTCGAGGGCGTGCGCCGGGAGATCGACACGGCGGCATCGTGTCCACGGAACTGCAGGATGGTTCGGAGTTGCCCAGTGCCACATCCAGATCGGGTACTCGACCACCGGTATCCCGACGGCGTTCGCCGCAGTGAGACAGGCCCGCGCGGTCGCTTCGTGGTCGGGATGACCGTCTCCGCGCCAGGGCGTCAGGCACCAGGTGCCCGGGGTGGCGTCGAGCAACGGCATCAACGCATCGGCCACCGCACCCTCGTGCTGCTCGACGGAACCGTCGGCGATCTGCAACCGCGTCGGAGAGTGGTCGATTCCCAACTCCGCCAACGCGCGTTCGGACTCGACGGGGCGTCGTGCCCGCAGATCCTCCGCCGTCACCGTCGGGGAACCGGGGTGCGAGCCGTCACCGTCGGTCACCGCGACCACCCTCACGTCGACCCCTGCCGCGGCCGCCAACGACAGTAGGCCACCGACGCCGAGCACCTCGTCGTCCGGGTGCGGGCCGACGACGACCATCGTGACGACGTCCTTCCACTGCAGACCGGGGATGGACCAGTCGGCCGACATCCAATCCGACTCGGCGGTACCGACATCGACTTCGGCGTCGAATGCGTTCTCTACCATGGGTTGTCCTCCTCGGCGATGTCCTGCCCGAGGGCTTCGAGATCGCGTTCGGCGTGGCTCTGCCTCAGATAGACGGTGAGATCTGCGACGCGCCGCGCGTGCTCGGCATCGCTGCACAGCGGGCCGGCACCGAGAGCGCGACCGACGCGGTCGATGCACTGGGTGGCCGCGTCCTCGACCACTGCCCGCACGATGCGGGCTCGGGTCCGGGCTCGACCGGAACGGTCGAACGGATCGGCGTCCACTTCGGCGGCCGCGGTGGTCAGTGCGCTCGACGCCGCACCGAGTGCCGCTGCGATGGCACCGAGATGTGCGGCACGGTGCGGGTCCGGCCTGGTGCGGACGGCGGCGTGCAGAGTGTCCGCCACCGCGCACGCGCTACCGAACCAGGCGGCCGACACCCCGATGGCACCGTGCCAGAAGCCAGGACGGGTGAGGTAATCGGTCGGTCCGCCGACCGCAACGGCCGGGACGCTGTCGAATGCAACCGAGCCGGAATCGCTTTCGCTCATCCCCACGGCATGCCACGTGTCGGGTACCGGAGTCGCGCCCGGATGCGTCAGATCGACGGCGAACAGCCGCGGACTTCCCTCGACGCGCGCAGTGACCAGAGCGTTCGTGCACAGTGACGCACCCGAGCACCACGGCTTCGTTCCGGTGAGAACCCAGCCCGAGTCCTGCAGCACCCCCTCGAGAATCGGAGCAGGCGGTTCCGCAGCCCACACTCCCCAGATCTGACCGCGCTGTGGCGTCGGGCCGTCGAGTTCGTGCAGGATCGCGATCGCGTCGGTATGCGCTTCGGACCACCGGCCCAGCACCGTGTTGTGACGGCTCAGGGCGGCGAGCGACTGCCAGCGCAGATCGGTGTATCCCGAGCCGGGCAGCGCGAGGTCGAGACGACCGTCCGCCTCGAACGCCAAGAACGCCTTACGCAGACCGGTGTCGATGTCTGCACGGTCGGTGGATTCGAGAAAATCGGTCTCGCTCATGCGGTGGCCTCCAGGGAACGCAGGAATCCGGCCATGCCGTCGGGTGCTCTGCCGCTGAGGCGACCCGACGTCGTGACAGGGATGTCGCACACTCGACGGCACTCGATGCCGCCGAGCTCGAGGCGTCGGACCAGATCGTGGTCCTCGCCGGTGGTCAAAGGTGCAAATCCCCCGACGGAGAAGTACTCGGTCGCTCGGACGCCGAGGTTGGCGCCGTGCACGTGTGGGTGGCCGAATTCGTGCCGGTAGTGCGCGTCGTACGACGATCGCAACCCGAGGTTCTCCTCGACGTGGCCCTCGAAATCGACCGCCACTGTTCCCGCTATCGCTCGAGCGCCCTCGGCGGCATGCCGGAGATGGCCGAGCAGCCAGTTCTCACCCACCCTGGTGTCCGCATCGGTGGTGACGAACCAGGTGGCGTCGAGCCGACTGCCGTCTCGCGAGCCGGTCGCGAACCCGGCGGCTCTGGCCGCTCCGACGTTGCGATGGGCTACCTCGATCGCCGACACCGACGGGTGACGTGCGGCGATGTGCGCCGAGTCGTCGGTGCAGGCATCGAGTACGACGACCGTCGAGACGGTCACCGCCGCCACTTCGACTGCGCGGCGCTCCGCCCGTGACAGGGCCGTCAGACAGGCGTCGAGCAGATCCTGCTCGTTGTGTGCGGGTACGACGACGACGATGTGACTGACTGGGGTACGGGGGAAAGCATCGGAGATCACGGTCCACCCTTTTCGGACACCGGACGAAGAAGAGTCCGTTTCGGAAACCGCCGGTGTCTGGACGGGATGTGCTCCCCTCGCACATACCCGTTCCCCGGCTGCCGACACATGCGTCCTGGCCTGCAAAGACAGTGCTCGGGACCGGTTGCGGGAAGATACTCGTACTCGCGGTTTCTTTCGCCCGTTTCAGAAATATCCGATTAGCAAATGTCGGGGCGGTATGTGTTAATGGGCTTTGCTCACGCACAGCTCTGTCGGTGGGCATCGCGACGCAGCACGAAGGATGGTCGGGTTACATGGCATCACCGGTTCGCACACGCAGATTCGCCCGTATCGGCGCGATCGTTGCAGGTACAGCCCTTGCTGCGTCCGCCGCATTCGGTTCGGCACAGGCCGCGCCACTGTGGCCGGGCGGCCCGGACGTCTCGATTCCCGGCATGCCGGGGTCCTCGGATCCGGCTGCGCCCGCTCCCCAGCAGCAGATCGTCCCGCAGCTCGCGCCCGCGAACTTCGCCGATCCGAGCATCAGCCCCTCCGGCGGCGAGGTCGTCGGAGTCGCGCAGCCCATCGCCATCCGCTTCGACGAGGCAATCGGTGATCGTGACGCCGCCCTGCGAGCCATTCGCGTCACCACGAACCCGTCCGTCGACGGCCACTTCTACTGGATCAACGACACCCAGGTCCGCTGGCTGCCCAACGAGTTCTACCCGGCGCACACCCAGGTGACCGTCGAGGCAGGCGGAGCGAAAGCCGAATTCTCCACCGGCGACTCCATCATCACCACGGCCGACGACAACACCAAGCAGATCACCGTCACCCGCAACGGCGAGGTCGTCCGCACCATGCCCACCTCGATGGGCAAGGTCGGACACGAAACCCCCAACGGCACCTACATCGTCGGCGAGCGGTTCCGCGACATGTACATGGACTCCTCCACGTACGGCGTCCCGATCGACTCCGAGGAGGGCTACCGCGCGTACGTCGAATACGCGACGCGCATCTCCTACAGCGGCATCTTCGTACACGCCGCCCCGTGGTCGGAATCGCAGCAAGGCTACTCCAACGCCTCGCACGGCTGCCTCAACGTCAGCACCGAAGACGGCAAGTGGTTCTTCGAGAACGTCCAGAAGGGCGACCCCGTCATCGTCGTCAACACCGACGGCGGAACCCTGAGCGGATCCGACGGTCTCGGAGACTGGAACCGCTAGAGCGGCTTCGCCGCACGTGAGCGAGGTGCCCTCGGGTCGTTCCGCAGGCTCCTCTCCCGCCTCGTAGCCCACTACGAAGTTCCACTCACATAGGTTGGTCTGCCCGACGGTGAGCGTTGGGGCCCAGTTCACTGTTCGTTAGCCGAGGCTGAGCACAGTCCTCGCAGTGAGTGCAACAACCGAACGAGTGCTGCCCAGGGCACGCGAGAAGCGTTTCTTCTCGCGGCCGTGGACCGATTACGCACTGTTCCTGATTCTGGTGGGCCCCAACCTGGTTCTGCTGGGCGTGTTCACGTATCGGCCGCTGGTCGAGAATTTCCAGTTCTCGTTCTTCGACTGGAACCTGTCCTCGCCCACCTCCACGTTCGTCGGCTTCGACAACTATCGCGAGTGGGCCTCCCGCGAGGACACCTGGCAGATCGTCGGCAACACCGTCGTGTTCACTGTCGCCGCGGTGGTGGGTTCATTGGTTCTCGGCCTGGTGCTGGCGCTGCTGCTCGATCGAAAGCTCAGGGGCCGCAACTTCGTTCGCTCCGCCGTCTTCGCCCCGTACGTCATCTCGGGTGCCGCGATCGGCATCGCGTTCCAATTCGTCTTCGACCCCAACTTCGGGCTGGTCCAGGATCTGATGCGACGCCTCGGCCTGGGCGCGGTTCCGGACTTCTATCAGGACCCGAAGTGGGCGATGGTCATGATCACTGTGACCTACCTGTGGAAGAACCTGGGCTACACCTTCGTCATCTACCTGGCGGCCCTGCAGGGCGTGCGCAAGGAATTGATGGAAGCGGCCGAGATCGATCAGGCGAGCCGCTGGACCACGTTCCGCAAAGTGCTTCTGCCGCAACTACGTCCGACGACGTTCTTCCTGTCGATCACGGTGCTGCTCAATTCGCTCCAGGTCTTCGACATCATCAACGTCATGACGCGCGGCGGCCCGCTGGGCACCGGCACCACCACGATGGTCTACCAGGTCTACGAGGAGACGTTCCGCAACTTCCGAGCCGGCTACGGTGCCACCGTCGCGACGATCCTGTTCCTCGTGCTGTTGATCGTCACGCTCGTGCAGGTACGAATCATGGATCGAGACGATCAGCGATGACTGTGACCGACAAGCCCGATACGGCGACGCCGGAGAAAGTGCCAGGACCGCGCGACCCGCAGCGTGCGCGTCGCAACGCGAACATCCTCGGATACGCGGCCTTGTTCGCCGTCCTGCTGATGATCGGGCTGCCACTGTTCTGGATCCTGATCACCTCCTTCAAGGATCGACCGGACATCTACGTGCAGCCGGTCACGTGGTGGCCCAGCGTCTTTCATCCACAGAACTACGACGAGGCGACGACGGAGGTGCCGTTCTTCACGTACCTGCGCAACTCCATCATCATCACCACGGCCGTGTCGTCCATCAAGTTCGTCCTCGGGGTACTCAGCGCCTACGGTCTGGTGTTCCTGCGCTTCCCGGGCAAGAACATCGTCTTTCTCGTCATCATCGCCGCGCTCATGGTGCCCAATCAGATCACCGTCATCTCCAACTACTCGCTCATCTCCGAGTTGGGTTGGCGTAACTCGTTCCAGGGCATCATCATTCCGCTGGCCGGCGTCGCGTTCGGTACCTTCCTGATGCGCAATCACTTCCTGTCGTTGCCGCCGGAGATCATCGAAGCCGCGCGGATGGACGGTGCCGGGCCGGTACGGCTGATGTTCCGGGTGATCCTGCCGCTGTCGGGCCCGACCATGGTGGCCTTCGCCATCATCACGATCGTCACCGAATGGAACGAATACCTCTGGCCGTTCCTGATGTCCGACGACTCCTCGGTCGCACCGCTTCCGGTGGGATTGACGCTGCTCCAGAACAGCGAGGGCTACACCAACTGGGGCGCGGTGATGGCCGCGACGGTGCTGACCATTCTGCCGATTCTTCTCGTCTTTCTCGTCCTGCAACGCCACATGATCAAGGGCCTCACCTCCGGTGCGGTCAAGGGCTGATTCACCTCACTATCAGGAGTCGAACACCATGGCACACATCATCAACCGGCGTGGCTTCCTCACGCTCACCGGCGCAGCTGCGGCCGCCGCAGCCCTCGCGGCGTGCAGCGGCCCCGGATCGGGCGGGTCGGGCGGCGAGGCTGTCGAAGGCGATGCGAACACCATCAACTTCTGGTCGAACCACCCGGGCAAGTCCCAGGAGTTCGAGAGGGAGCTGATCTCGCGCTTCCAGGCGGAGAACCCCGGCCTGACGGTCAATCTCATCGACGGTGGCAAGAACTACGAGGAGGTGTCGCAGAAGTTCAACGCGGCGCTTTCGGGCAACGATGTGCCCGACGTGGTCGTGCTCTCGGACGTCTGGTGGTTCAACTACGCGCTCACCGGTGCGATCGAGCCGTTGGACAAGCACTTCTCCGCAGCAGGCGTCGACCAGTCCGACTACGTGGATTCGCTGCTGGCCGACTACAACTGGAACGGCAACCACTGGGCCTTGCCGTACGCGCGCTCGACGCCGCTGTTCTACTACAACAAGGCCGTGTGGCAGCAGGCCGGACTGCCCGATCGCGGGCCGGCCACCTGGCAGGAGTTCGACGAGTGGGGCCCGCGCATCCAGGCCGTCGTCGGAGACGGCAAGCTCGCGCACGGTTGGGGTAACGCCGTCGACTACCTCGGGTGGACGTTCGAGGGTCCGATCTGGACGTTCGGCGGATCGTACTCCGATCAGTTCGAGCTGAAGTTCGACGACCCCAATACCATTGCGGCAGGCAAGTTCCTGCAGGACATGATCCACACGAAGAAGTACGCCGCGGTGTCCAACGACATCGCCAACGACTTCGCCGCGGGCATCCTGGCGTCCACCATCGCGTCGACCGGCGACCTGTCCACCATCAAGGCCGGTGCCGCGTTCGAGTTCGGTACTGCCTTCCTGCCGGCCACCGACGGCACTCCCGGCTGCCCCACCGGTGGAGCCGGCCTGGCCATTCCGGCGAAGATCTCGGAGGAGCGAAAGGTGAACGCGCTCAAGTTCATCGACTTCGTCACCAACGGTGCCAACACCGCCTACTTCTCGCAGAACACCGGCTACATGCCGGTCCGCAAGTCTGCGCAGCAGGACCCGTCGGAGATCGCATTCCTCCAGGCGAACCCCAACGCCAAGACGGCCGTCGACCAATTGGCGCTGACTCGCTCGCAGGACTACGCCCGCGTGTTCGTCCCCGGTGGCGACAAGATCATCGGCAGCGGACTCGAGCAGATCGCGCTGCAGAACGCGGATGTCGCAACGACGTTCGCGTCCATCTCGGATCAGCTGCAGCAGATCATCGACCGCCAGATCACCCCGAAGCTGCCGAAATAATGGCCGCCGTTCACTACGCCGGTGTCTCGCACCGGTACCCGGGTGCCGATTCGCTCGCTGTCGACAACCTCGAACTCGACATCGCGGACGGTGAATTCATCGTTCTCGTCGGACCTTCGGGCTGTGGGAAGTCGACGAGTCTGCGGATGCTCGCCGGTCTCGAGTCCGTCGAAAGCGGTCGCATCGACATCGGCGGAGTGGACGTCACCTCGCTGGCTCCGCGGGCCAGGGACGTTGCGATGGTGTTCCAGAACTACGCGCTGTACCCCAACATGACCGTCGGCGACAACATGGGCTTCGCGCTGCGCAATGCCGGAATGAGCAAGTCCGACACCGCAGCACGAGTACTCGACGCGGCGAGGATGCTCGAGCTCGAGCCGTTGCTGGGTCGCAAGCCCGGCAAGCTCTCCGGCGGGCAGCGTCAGCGAGTGGCCATGGGGCGCGCCATCGTGCGTCAACCCAAGGTGTTCTGCATGGACGAACCGCTGTCCAACCTCGACGCCAAGCTGCGGGTCTCGACCAGGGCCCAGATAGCCGGTCTGCAAAGACGACTGGGCACCACGACGGTGTACGTCACCCACGATCAGGTCGAGGCCATGACGATGGGTGATCGCGTCGCGGTTCTGCTCGACGGCAAATTGCAGCAGATCGCCGCTCCGCGGGAGCTGTACGACAACCCCGTCAACACGTTCGTCGCGGGATTCATCGGGTCACCCGGAATGAACTTGGTCGACGCCCCCGTGCGCGACGGCGCGGCCGTACTCGGCGAGTTGCGCATACCCGTCCCGTCCTCGGCGGGCGAGCGCGTCGTTGTCGGTATTCGCCCGGAGTCCTGGGATCTGGTGGGCGAGGGCAGTGGCCTGCAGCTGACCGTCGAGCTTATCGAGGAACTGGGTGCGGAGTCGTTCGTCTACGCCTCCGCGCCCAGCACCGACGGCGGTTGGTCGACAACCTCCGGCCGCATCGCGGTTCGCGTCGACCGCAAGTTGTCGATCGCCCTGGCCGAAACAATTCGACTGGTGCCCAAGCTGGACGAGTTGTTCTTCTTCGACTCCGTTACCGGCTTGCGGTTGTCGTAGCCGGTTCACCGAGGTCGATGGGCAGCGTGGCCCATCCGTGCAGGACTCGGGTGTTGCGACGGGTTCCTTCGCCTGCCGAGCGCAGGTGGGGGAATCTGTCGAACAACGCCTTCAAGCCCACTTCGGATTCTGCCTTCGCGAGCGCTGCCCCGAGGCAGTAGTGGCGCCCACCCGAGAACGACAGGTGTTTACCGGCATTGGCGCGGGTGACGTCGAACCTGTCCGGGTCATCGAACACCAGCGGATCCCGATTGGCACCGGCGAGCACCAGCACGACGAGTTTGCCCTCGTGCACCGTCACTCCCTCGACCTCGACGTCGTGCTTGGCCATCCGTGCGGTGAGCTGTACCGGCGATTCCATCCGCAACATTTCGTCGATGGCCGTCGGCCAGTGCGACGGGTCCTGCTGCAGTACGGCGAGCTGGTCGGGGTTGTCGAGCAGCAGTTGGATTCCGCTGCCGAGGAGGTTGACGGTGGTTTCGAAACCTGCGGCCAACACCAATCCCGCCGTGGCCCGGAGCTCCTCGTCGTTGAGGCCGACGCCCTCGTCCTTCGCGGCGATCAGCTGACTCATCAGATCGTCACCGGGATTGCGGCGCAGTTCGGCGATATGTTGCGAGAGCCAGGCGTCGAATCCGATCAGGCCACGCTCGACCTGCTTGAACTGATCCCACGACAAGCCGATGTCGAGACTGGGTGCAGCCATCTCACCGAATTCGAGAACCCGTTGATTGTCCTCGACCGGTACACCGAGGATGCGCCCGATCACAGCAACCGGCAGGCGCGCGCAATAGCGATCGACGATGTCGACGACCGGAGAGCCGTCGGACAGCTCGTCGAGCAGAGCATCGGCCGTTTCCTGCACCTGATCGCGCATCTTCTGCACCGCGCGGGCGGTGAAGACAGAGGACACCAGCTTTCGGTACCTGGTGTGGTCCGGCGGCTCCACCGAGAGCAGTGAGGGCGGCAGAATCGGGTGCAGTGCACCGGATCTGGTGTGCTCCTCGATCCACCGCAACGGCCCGGGAAGGGTCGCACCCAGCTGCGTGACGCGGAAGTCGTCCGAACGCAGCAAGTCGAACGCCACCCGGTGATGCACGGTGATGTTCGAGATCCGGGTCTTCACCAGCGGCGCGGTGGCGCGCAGCTTCTCGTAGACCGGCGTCGGATTCGCCCGCGTCGCCGGATCGGCCACCAGCATCGCCTGCGGATCGCCCGCGGCCGCTGCTCGTTTGGCCGCGAACCGAATCACCCCGTGAGCAGCCAGCCAGCGTGCGTATTCCCTCATCCGAAATTCCCTCCCCGATTGCCCTACCCGGAACTACCAGATCTTGACGCGCTTCCCCGGGTCCAAGTACAGCGCATCTCCGGGCTGTACGTCGAATGCTTCGTGAAAACTGTCGAGATTGCGCACGACGCCGTTGCAGCGGAATTCCGGCGGCGAGTGCGGATCGACGGCGAGTCGGCGGATTGCCTCGGCGTCGCGAGCCTTGGTGCGCCACACCTGCGACCAGCCGAAGAATACTCGCTGCAGGCCGGTCAAACCGTCGAGCACCGGTGCTTGTTTGCCTTCGAGCGAGATCTCGTACGCCGCGACGGCGATCGACAGACCACCGAGATCGCCGATGTTCTCGCCGATGGTGAACTCGCCGTTGACCTTGTGGCCGGGCAGGGCCTTGGGCTCGAACTCGTTGTACTGCTCGATCAGGGCCGTGGTGCGCTTGCCGAATTCGGTGCGGTCGCTGTCGGTCCACCAGTCGACCATGTTGCCGTCACCGTCGTACTTGGCACCCTGATCGTCGAATCCGTGGCCGATCTCGTGGCCGATCACCGCTCCGATACCGCCGTAGTTGGCCGCATCGTCGGCCTCGGGGTCGAAGAACGGTGGCTGCAGAATGGCTGCGGGAAAGACGATTTCGTTCATGCCGGGGTTGTAGTACGCGTTGACGGTCTGGGGCGTCATGAACCACTCGTCGCGGTCGACGGGTCCGCCGAGCTTGTCGAGGTCGCGCTGGTAGTCCGCGGTGTAGCCGCGGCGGTAGTTACCGAGCAGGTCGTCGGCGCTGATCTCGACGCCCGAGTAGTCACGCCACCGATCGGGGTAGCCGATCTTGGGGGTGAACTTGCCCAGCTTGTCCAACGCCTTCTGTCGAGTCTCCGGGCTCATCCATTCGAGCTCGGAGATGTTGCGGCGGTACGCCTCGGTGAGATTGTCGACCAGCACCTTCATTCGAGCCTTGGAGTCGGCCGGGAAATGGCGTTCGACGTACAGCTTTCCGACGGCCTCACCGAGCACGTCCTGCACCAGGGAGACGCCGCGCTTCCAGCGCTCGCGGTTCTCCTCGGTTCCGGTCAGGGTCGTTCCGTAGAACGCGAAGTTCTCGTCGACGATCGCGCTCGTCAGAAACGGTGCCCGTGAATGCACGACGCGCCAGGCCAGCCACGCCTTCCACGCTTCGATGTCCTCGGAATTCCACAGCGAGACGAAAGTGGTCAGGAACGGAGGCTGCCGAACCACGATCTCGGCGAACTGCTCGGTGGTTGCGCCGAGACCGGAAATCCATGCGGCCCAGTTGAATCCGGCACCGCTCTTGACCAGCGTGTCGAAATCGACGAGGTTGTAGCTCTTCTCGGCATCACGCCGGGCGACGACATCCCAGTGACCGGCGGCGATCTTCTGCTCGAGGTCGAACACCGTCTGCGCGTCGTACTCGATACCGCTGAGCGCGAACATCTTCGAGATGTGCGCGATGTAGCTCGAGCGGATCTCGGCGTACTCGTCCTGGCGGTAGTACGACTCGTCGGGCAGGCCGATTCCGGACTGGCTGAAGTGCACGAGGTAGCGGTCGGACTGCTTGGCGTCGGTGTCGACGTAATGGCCGATGGCCCCGCCGACGCCCGTGCGCTGCAGGGAGCCGAGAACGCCTGCGAGGGTGACGAGGTCGGTCGCGTCGGAGATGGCGGTGAGCTCGTCGGCGATGGGAGTCACGCCGAGCTGCTCCGCGCGGTCGGCATCCATGAAGCTGGAGAACAGGTCGCCGATCTTCTGCGCGTCGCTTCCGGCGGGCGGGTTCGCCGCGGCGGACTCTTCGATGATGGTCTGGACGTCGACCTCGGCCCGGTCGTACAAGGTGCGGAACGCGCCGTCGACGGCCCGGTCGGCCGGGATGGCGTATTCATCGAGCCATTTGCCGTTGACGTGCACGAACAGGTCGTCCTGTGCGCGTGTGTTCTCGTCCTGGTAGCTGAGATCGATGCCCGAGTTCACTACTGAAGTCATCCGTCCATCTTTACACTCTTGCGCTCGATTGAACGGGTGTTTAATGTGCTGTACATGCGTACAGCGTCGGAGGATCTCAGCACCAGGGCTCGAATCCGTGACACCGCGATCGGCGTGTTCGGCTCGCAGGGTTTCACCGCGGGCGTGCGGTCCATCGCCACAGCGGCAGGTGTCTCTCCCGGGCTGCTCAACCACCACTTCGGGTCCAAGGACGGCCTGCGCACTGCATGCGACGAGCACGTCCTACGGGTGATCCGGGAGTCGAAGGCCGCCTCGGCCGCGCCCACCGCGATGATGGAACAGCTCGCGGCCATCGACGAGTACGCACCGCTCGTGGCCTATATCGTCCGCAGTTTCGCTGCCGGCGGCACGTTGGCGCGAGAGTTGTTCGAGCACATGGTCGCCGACGCCGTCCGCTACATCGACGACGGTGTTCGCGACGGCCGTTTCACGCCCAGTCGAGACCCTGCGGCACGCGCCCGATTCCTGACGCGGCAGAACGTCGGCGGACTGCTGCTGTACGTGCAGATGGCCGGCCCCGACGTCGATTTCCGCGAGGCCCTGAGCGCGCTCGGTGACGAGATCATGCTTCCTGCACTCGAGCTCTACACCGACGGATTGTTCACCGACTCCCAGGCTTTGGACACCTATCTGGAGGCCACGTCATGACCGAAGCAATTTCCGTGGACGGCCTGGTGAAGACGTTCGGTTCGGTCCGGGCGCTCGACGGACTGGACCTGCATGTACCGACCGGTGAGGTGCACGGATTCCTGGGCCCCAACGGGGCAGGCAAATCCACGACCATTCGGGTTCTGCTCGGTCTCGTCCGCCCCACGTCGGGACAGGTGCGGTTGCTCGGCGGCGACCCGTGGGCCGACACCGTGGCGCTGCATCGACGCCTGGCCTACGTTCCCGGCGACGTGACCCTGTGGCCGTCGCTCACCGGCGGTGAGGTGATCGATCTGCTCGGCCGGATGCGCGGCGGACTCGACCCCGCCCGCCGCGCCGAACTGCTCGAACGGTTCTCTCTCGACCCGGGCAAGCGCACCCGCACCTACTCCAAGGGCAATCGGCAGAAGGTCGCGCTGATTTCGGCCCTGGCCTCCGACGTCGAGTTGCTGATCCTCGACGAACCCACATCGGGACTCGATCCGCTGATGGAACAGCACTTCGGCGACTGCGTGAAAGATGCTGCCCGACGCGGAGTCACGGTGCTGTTGTCTTCGCACATCCTGTCCGAGGTGGATGCGCTGTGCAGTTCGGTGACCATCGTCAGAGAGGGGCGGACGGTCGATACCGGGACTCTGGCCTCGATGCGGCACCTGACCCGCACCACGATCACCGCGGTGCTCGACCGAGTGCCCGACGGTCTGGCGGCACTGCCCGGTGTGAGCGCGGTGAGCGTGGACCGTTCCTCCGTCACCTGCACCGTCGAGAACGACGCCCTCGCGGCGACGATGCACGTGCTGGCCGACGCGGGAGTGCAGAGCTTGGCCAGTTCCGCGCCGACGCTCGAGGAACTGTTCCTGAGGTACTACGCATGAATGCCCTGACCGGAACGGGGGCGTTGCTGCGGTTGTATCTGCGCCGCGATCGTCTGGTGGCACCGGTGTGGATCGTTCTGCTCGGCGCGCTGCCCTTGCTCTACGCGGTCAGCTTCGAGGGTCTGTATCCGACGGCGGCGGATCGTCAGGCCTTCTATCTCGGCACGCTGTCGGCACCGGCACAGGCAGCACTCGTCGGCCCGATCTTCGGCAGCGATCTCGGTGCCCTGGTGGCGTGGCGCTCGGGGCTGGTGTTGGCACTGGTTCCGCTGGCGGCGATCCTCACCGTGGTTCGGCACACCCGCGGTGAGGAGGATGCGGGTCGGACCGAGCTGATCGGGTCGACGGCCGTGGGACGGCACGCGGGCCTGGCGGCAGCGATGCTGGCGGCGGGCGGCGGGGTGGCGGCGACGGGCGCGTTGTCGTCGATCTCGCTGTGGGGATTCGGGCTCCCGTTGGCCGGGAGCGTCGCATACGGGGCGTCGGTCGTCGTGGTCGGAACGGTTTTCGTCGGCTGTGCGGCCGTGGCGGCACAGGTGGCGTCGGGGGCACGAGCGGCTCGCGGTTACGCCCTCGGCGTGCTGGCCGTGGTGTTCGCAGCGCGTGCGATCGGCGACGCTGGCTCGGGCACCCTCTCGTGGTTCTCGCCGATCGGCTGGTCGTCGCAGGTGCGGCCGTTCGCCGACGAGCGGTGGTGGCCGATGCTGCTGTCACTGACGACCGCCACAGCATTCTGCGTCGGCGCGTTCGCCGCTGCGAGTCGACGCGATCTCGGTGCCGGCTTGCGGGCCGAACGCCGCGGCCGTGCAGCGGCCCTACCTTCTCTGTCCGGGCCGATCGCTCTCGCGTGGCGTCTCTCGCGCGGGACCGTTGCCGTCTGGACCGTCGGGCTCGCTCTGTTCGGCATCGCCATCGGATCGTCCACCGGCGGGATCGGCGACCAACTCGGCAGCAGCGCTGCCATCGGCGACGCACTGGAGAAGTTCGGTGGCAGCACCGTCGAACAATCGTTCATCGCCGCTGTGCTGAGCATCGTGGGCGTCGTCGTCGCCGCGTTCGCTGTCTCGGCCCTGCTGCGGTTGCACAGCGAGGAAGAGGCGGGCCTGGCCGAGATCGTGCTGGCCACCGGGGTCTCGCGCCTGCGGTGGCTGGCAGGTCACCTGGTGTGCGCCGTCCTCGGCGCAGCGTGGCTGCTGCTGGTCGTCGGTTTCACCATCGGGCTGACGTACGGGTCGGCCACCGGCGACATCGCAGGCGAACTGCCGTCCGTCCTGGTCGGTGCACTCGGCCAGCTGCCGGCCGTATGGGTGGTGACGGCCATCGGCGTGGCACTGTTCGGCGCTCTCCCCCGATTCGCGACCGTTCTGTGGGCCGTTCTGGCCGGTTTCGTCGCGCTCGGCCAGGTCGGGTCCGTGGTGGGCTTGCCTCAGCCGTGGCTCGATCTGTCGCCCTTCACCCATGTTCCGAGACTGCCGGGAGCAACGCTCACCCTGGTGCCGGTCGGCTGGCTCGTCGCGGTTGCCATCGTCGTCGGCATAGGAGGTTTCACAGCATTCCGGCGAAGAGACATCCGAGGCTGACGGCGGTCGAATAGCATTCTCCGTGGCCGATATGTCCGGCCCGGTCCGACGACGAAGCGTCCGGTCCGGTGATGGTCGGCTGGAACGTGCATGGAGGTTATGTGCAAACGACATTTTTGCGCACGTGGTGGCACCAGCCTCACAGTTACGAGTCGGTTGTCAGTTACCTGGCACTGCACGGTGCGCTCGCGCCGTATCGCCTCGCTGCAGCTCTGAGCACGTTCACGTACGGACTCGGCGCTGCCGCGCTGCTGTTGCTCACCGACGCCCCGCCGACCTCGGCGATCGGTAGGTCGATCTTTTTCATTGCGATCGTGTCGACACTCCTGGTCGGTGTCATCTGGCTGAAGGCTCCGTGGCCGACGAAGCGCGTGTCGTTGATGTTCGCCGCGTACTCGGACATCGGAGTAACGCTGATTCTGTTGTCCTACGGATCGCCACAGGACACATTCGTGGCCCTCGCGCTGCTCGCAGCCAACAGCGTGTACATCCAGCTCTTCCACAGTCCGAAGGTCATGGCCCTGCATCTGCTCTGGGCCGGAGCGAGCGTGACTCTGTTCTTCGTGCTGATCCTGCTCTCACCCGAGGCCGATCACGGTCTGGCCGTCGCGCAATTCGTAGTGCTCGTCCCCATCACGTTCATGGGCCCCACCTTCTTCCAGTACCTGATCCTCAAACTGCAGGTCCAAGCGCAGGCCGCCAATTTCGACCCACTCACTCAGGTGCGCAATCGACGAGGTCTCGACGAGGCGCTCCCGGTGTATTTCCTCGGTGCGACCGATGTGTCGGTGATGGTCGTCGACGTGGATCGATTCAAGTCGATCAACGACAGATTCGGTCACCACCAGGGCGACGCGGCCCTGCAGCTCGTTGCACGCCGGTTGACCACGGACGGTGTGCTGGTCGCGCGGGTGGGCGGTGAAGAATTCGCAGTGGTGACCAAATCAGCCGAGAACGAGGCCCTCGCACTGGCCGAGAAGTATCGGAATGCCGCGTATTTCGCGGAGGACCCCGCACCACTGACAGTGAGCATCGGCGTCGCGCACTGCACGTATCCCGTTGCCGAAGGTATCGGTTTCGACGTCGTCGAACTCACCACACTGTTGCTGCGACGAGCCGATGCGGCGATGTACGAAGCCAAACAGCAGGGCGGCAACCAGGTGGTCGTGGCGGGCTCGACGCCCCGAAACGATCGGACTCCGTCAGGCACCGAGACGTGAGTGCGGCGACGCTGCGACTCAGTTAGGAGTCGAGTCGTCGTACTGGTTCTCCACGTTCTGCTGGAATTCGTCGGCACATTGCTGTTGCGCCGCAGTATCGCTGCCTGCGTTGCTCAGGCAGTCGGTGAAGTCCTGGCCACCGACTGCGTTGAACAGGCCGACGCCGACGACGACGAGAACGATCGACAGAGCTGCGGCCACGAAGCCGAGAATGATCGCGACGAGCGACACGGTGCCGTTGGTGGCGGTGCGCTTCTTGTACCGGGACCGTCCGATGAAGCCGAGAACGATGGCGATCAGGCCGAGAAGAATTCCGCCGACGATGGTCCAGGAGAACAACAAACCCAGAATCGCCAGGACCAGAGCCACGGTGCCGACGGTGTTCTTCGGGGCTACCGGCTGTTGTGGGTACCCGCCTTGCTGCGGGATCCCGCCCTGCTGGGGGTACTCACCAGGTGAAGGATAGTTTCCGGGCGGGGGATAGTTTCCGGGCGGCGGATTCTGATTCGACACGTCGAGTACCTCCGAGATCGGCGATCGTGAACGCTCGGAGTGTATGCAGGTGTCTGCTGTGCGCACAGGCCCCCACGCGCTCCCGTGATCAACTTGTCATCGAACGTGGTTGTCAACCGCCCAGTCGCGAATGCATCTCCCAGATCAGCACCTCGGCCGGCTCGGTAGCGGTGATGGTCTGTCCACCAGTCGAACTCATGCGGACGGCGTCGCCCTCCCAGAGCTCGCCCACCCCCTCGAGCGTGACGGTGCCGCGCGCGACGAACAGGTGCACGAACGGGGCGTCGGGCACCGTCACCGAATTTCCGGGCAACAGCCTGGCGGCGTGCAGTGCCGCCGACTTCTGTGAGATGCCGATCGCCGCCTGCCCGCGGTGCTTGTCCATGCCCGACGCGACGGTGACCAAGCCGCCTCGCAGTAATTCGTCGCCGATTTCGAGCTGTTCGTACCCGGGAGTGACACCGGGACTGTCTGGAAGTACCCACATCTGCACGAAGCGAACGGGTTCGGTGTGCCTGTTGCCGTCGATGCTCCAGGAGTCGTTCTTCTCGGAGTGCATGATGCCCTTGCCCGCGGTCATCCGTTGCGCGAGGCCGGGGTAGATGATTCCGGAATGACCGATGGAGTCCTGATGCACCAGTGAACCCTGCATCACCCACGTGACGATCTCCATGTCGCGATGCGGATGCGTCTCGAATCCCTGACCGGCAGTGACGATGTCGTCGTTGTTGACCAGCAGCAGACCGTGATGGGTGTTGTCGGGGTCGTAGTGCTGGCCGAAGGAGAACGAATGTTTCGAGTCCAGCCAGGACACACGGGTTTTCGATCGATCACCGGCACGATGTACGTCGATGTGGGCGGTCAGTGGAGCGGACATGAGACCACTCTACGAGCATGTCTGTGCACCGGCGTACGACCTGCATAACGTTCGGGTGTCTTTGCCGTCGGTGTGTGGGCGGCACCGGGAGTGGGTAGGTTTCGCTACGTACGCTCACATGCTTCGCAAACTCCGAAGAAGGCGGCGAGAGATTCTCATGGTCGGTTCCAGCTCGAGTGTGGCACACACGGTCGAACCCCAGCTCGAGGACGCTTTGGCGGCGTGGTTGCCAGGTCAACGGTGGTTCGGCGCAAAGGGTTCGACGGTGAGTTCGGTGCGGATCGTCGCGCGCGACGTGCTCCGAGACGAACCGCACTTCGCGGCCGAGCATCTGCTGGTGGAGGTGCAGTTGACGCAGGACGGCGCGGCCGTGGTGCAGACCTACCAGGTGCCCCTGGGCTTCCGAACCGAACCGGCCGACGACCTCCGACCGTGGTTGCTGCCCGTGGCGGGCGACGTGGCCGTGTACGACGGTCTGCGCGACCCCGAGGTCATCGGCCTGTACGGAGATGCGCTTGCTGCCGGAAAAGCCACTGGCAGCATCGAATTCAAGGTCGTCGACGGTTCGAGTGTGCCGAGCGGTCTGCGTGGTCGGGTTCTCGGGGCCGAGCAGTCCAACACCTCGGTGATTCTCGGTGATCTGCTGTTGCTCAAGCTGTTTCGTCAGGTGCCGCCGGGAATCAGTCCGGATGTGGAACTGCATCGCGCGCTGGCACAGGCGGGGAGCGTCAACGTTGCACCGCTTCGGGGCTGGCTGGAAACCGAAGTCGGTGGTGAACCCACGACGCTCGGAATGGCTCAGGATTTCGCCGCGAACTCCGCCGAGGGGTGGACTGCGGCGCTGGCCAGTGTGCAGGAGGTGTTCGACTCACCGGAGACGCCGATCGAAGACCTGCCCGCAGATTTCGCCCCGGACGCCCACCGAATCGGAGCAGCCGTGGCGCAGGTGCACCACGACCTCGCATCGGTGCTGGGCACCGCCGAACGGTCGGTCGAATCGACCGCCGTCGAGGAGATCCTCGCCCGCATCTCGGGAGTCGCCAGGGTGGTGCCGGAGATCGCGCAGTACATCCCGGCGGCGACCGCGCTGATCTCCCGGGCGGAGGCGTCGAACAGCACCACGGTGCAGCGCATCCACGGCGACCTGCATCTGGGTCAGGTGTTGGGCATTCCCGAACGGTGGCTGCTCATCGATTTCGAGGGTGAGCCGGCGAAGACCTTGGCCGAGCGTCGGCAGATGGACAGCGCTCTGCGTGACGTGGCGGGAATGCTGCGCTCGTTCGACTATGCCGCCAACCACCTGCTGGTCGATCTGCCCGAGGACCATTCGGCGCGAGAGCGAGCCGAGAAGTGGGCGGCCCGCAGCATCGCTGCATTCTTCGACGGCTACGCCTCGGTGGCCGGGCACGATCCCCGCGAGGAGGCCGACCTGTTGCGCGCATACGAGCTGGACAAGGCCGTGTACGAAGTTCTCTACGAGGCGCGCAACCGGCCCACCTGGCTGTCGTTGCCGCTGCGCGCCGTGGCGCGCCTGGTGAGCTGATCGGTGAGCTGGGGGTGCGGGAGTGGAGCCTGCAGCAACGACCCAGGGGTCGTGGTCGACCGGCCTGTCTACGACAAGTACCGTATTGCCTGACACGGGAGGCAGGACATGAACGGTATCTTGGCAATTTTCGGCATCGCGGTGGTCGTCATCACCATCGTCGTGGTGGTCGTGCTCGTTGCGGTGTTGTTCGTCGCATCGATCAAGCCCAACAGTCTCAACATCGACCTGGACCGCAAGAAGCGCGCTCGGGAAGAAAGTTCCACGAAGGCCTGAGACTTCCGTCACGCCCGAGACCGATTCGTTCTCGGGCGGAGTTGTATCGAGTCGAAGCGCCGACCGACGCTTCCGGTTCTACAACTGGAGTCCTCGTGAGCACTTCCCTGAAAGCTCCGGCCGCGTCCGGATCGTCGGGCTGTGCGCCCCGCATCAGGTCGCGGATGCTCGGCGAGTCGGTGCTCGCTCAGTTCGCGCGCTTCGTGATCGTCGGGGTATCGAGCAACGGTGTGTACGCCCTGCTGTTCGTCGCTCTCGCTTCACTCGGATCGTTCACTGCCAACCTCGCAGGTGTGGCCGCGAGTACCGTGCTCGCCAACGAGCTGCACCGCCGTCACACCTTTCATGCGGCCGGTCGTGTCGGCTGGTTCCAGACGCAGTGGGAAGCCGGGGGACTGGCCCTGATCGGGCTCGGCCTGAGTACCGCCTCACTGGCCGCAGTGCACATCCTGTTCCCGGCAGCGCCGACGTACGTCCAAGTTCTGGTCGTCATCGCTGTGGGTGGCATCTTCGGAGCCGCCCGGTTCCTCGCTCTCCGTGGCTGGGTGTTCCGTCCGGCGACGCTCGCGTCCTCGGGTTCCGGTCTGGCTGCTCGCTGAGCTGTGACGTTGCACCATTGCGTGCAGACATCGATTGCTACCTCTAACAGAATCCGGGCAAGCCTCCGCGTGTCGCGCATCGATCGCCCTAGGCTTGCGAGCTGACGTCAACGCGAGGAGGCATCTCGATGGCCAGGGATCTGACACAACTCGAACTTCTGCAAGAGCTGGTGCCCACTGCCGAGGACAATGTGAACCGTCACATCTCGATGGCGCGGGAGTGGCACCCTCACGACTACGTCCCGTGGGACGAAGGTCGCAACTTCGCCGCACTCGGCGGCCAGGACTACGACCCGGAGCAGTCCAAACTCTCCGACGTCGCACAGGCCGCGATGATCACCAACCTGCTCACCGAGGACAACCTGCCGTCCTACCACCGTGAGATCGCCGAGAACTTCTCCCAGGACGGCGCCTGGGGAACCTGGGTCGGCCGCTGGACCGCCGAGGAGAACCGGCACGGCATCGTCATGCGCGACTACCTCGTGGTCACCCGCGGCGTCGATCCCGTCGCCCTCGAAGAAGCCCGCATGATCCACATGACCAACGGCTACGTCTCGCCCGCGGGGTCGCAGGTCGGTCTGCTGCACTCGGTCGCCTATGTGACCTTCCAGGAACTCGCCACCCGCGTCTCGCACCGCAACACCGGCAAGGTCTGCGACGATCCGATCGCCGACCGGATGCTCCAGCGCATCGCCGCCGACGAGAACCTGCACATGATCTTCTACCGCAACATCACCGGCGCAGCGATGGACATCTCGCCCGATCAGACGTTGCAGGCTGTCTCGGACATCGTGACGAACTTCGTCATGCCCGGTGCCGGGATGCCGAACTTCCGCCGCAACGGTGTGCTGATGGCCAAGCACGGCATCTACGACCTGCGTCAGCACCTCGAGGACGTCGTCTGGCCGGTCCTGCGCAAGTGGAGCGTCTTCGAGCGCAACGACTTCACCGCACGCGGTGAGAACAAGCGCGAAGAACTCGCCGCATTCCTCGAAGACCTCGAGCGGCAGGCCACCAAGTTCGAGGAGATGCGTGATCGGTCCCTCGCCCGCGAACGCGCGAAGGCCGAAGCACGCGCGTCCTAGTGCCTGCGGCGAAGCCGCTGTTCAGGTCGAGTCGGTTGCTCGGTATCGGTGTACCGGCCTTCCGGCGCGGCCGTATTCGAGTCGGACCGTGAGGACCCCCGTAGAGGCATAGTGCTCCAGGTATCGCCGCGCGCTCACCCGCGAGAGACCGGCGAGGTCTGCGCATTCACTGGCCGATACCTCGCCGCCCTCGCGAACTGTCCGTAGCACGAGCGACCCGGTTTCCTGGCTCAGCCCCTTCGGCAGGCTCGGGCCCGCGGACGGACTCGGTGCCCCGAACAGCGAGTCGATCATCGACTGGTTCATGCCTTTCGAGCTCGACAGCGCACGAGCTCGTCGGCGGAAGTTTCCTAGTTTTTCCAGTAGCTGTGGGTACTCGAACGGCTTCACCAGATAGTCGGCGGCTCCACCGTGCAGCGCACGGCGCACGGTGTCCAGCTCTCGGGCTGCGGTGACGACGACGACTGCCACGCCGTTACCTTCGCTGCGCAGACGTTGCAGCGCGTCGAGTCCCGAGCGGTCCGGGAGGTGGACGTCGAGAAGCACCAGATCGGGTGCAAGCGTGCGGACTGCAGCGACCGCATCTGCCGCGGTGTGAACCACGCCGACGGTGCGAAAACCAGGGGTGGCATCGACGAATCGTCGGTGTATGTCTGCAACCATGAAATCGTCGTCGACGACGAGGACCTCGTAGGTGCGGTCCGATTCACTCATCTGTCCCGTCACTTCCGACGCCTGCCACGCGCGCGTTCCCGTGTCGCGGTGATTCGTGGTCGTACGGAATACGCACGGTGAATCGTGCACCGCCGGTTCCCGGAGCATCGTCGACCTCGGCGGTGCCACCATGCTGGGTGCTGACGATCCGGACGAGCGCGAGTCCGATGCCTCGCCCTCCGGGTGTCTCCGTCTTCGATGTGACGCCGCGCGAGAAGATTTCGGCGCGCATGCTGTCGGGAACACCTGGTCCGGAATCGGCGACCTGCATCTCGATGCCGTCGGAATCATCGATGTCGACCACGACGCGGGCACCCGTGCTTCCGGTCGACGCATCCACGGCGTTGTCGATCAGGTTGCCGAGCACGGTGATGATGTCGGTGGCGAGCATGGGATCCAAGGTCTGCAGCCGAGAGGTCGGATTCAGTTCCAGCGCAACACCGGTCTCGGCAGCCAACGATGTCTTCGCGATCAACAATGCCGCGACGGCCGGGTCGGAGATACTTCGGGTGACGGCGTCACTGATTTCTGCTCGACGGCGTGTCAGTGCACCGACGAAGTCCGTCACTGCGTCGTGGTCGCCGAGTTGAGTCAGACCCGAAATGGTGTGCAACTGGTTGGCGAATTCATGAGTCTGCGCACGCAATGTGTCGGTGACCGACTTGTGGGAGGACAGCTGACTCTGCAGCCGAGCCAGCTCGGTGCTGTCACGCATGGTGGTGACCGTACCGATACGTCGGCCCCTGCTCGAGGCCGACCGCCGACTGAGCACCAGCATTCTCGTCGCCGTCGGGAGCACCACATCGCCGCTGTCCTGAGCGTCGATCAGGTACCGGCGGACAACTGGATCCAAGGGAACCTCGTGAATACTGTGGCCGATCACCGTGGCTGCACCGGAAGCATGCTCGGTCAGGCCGAGGAGTTCGGCGGCGCTGTCGTTGAGGACCGTGATCACACCCTCGGTGTTGACTGCAATCACACCCTCACCGATGCTGTGCAGCAACGCTTCTCGATGATCAGCGAGACTGGCGATCTCCTCGACCTCCAGCCCGCGTGTGTGGGTCTTGATACGCCGAGAGAGCAGCAAGGAACCGATGAGCCCGAGGACTGCTCCGAGTCCGAGATACAACAGCAGCGGTGCCCCGGCATCGGCGACGAGGCGCCAGGTGGACGGGTACGTCGAGCTGACGGCAACAACGGCCAGAACCTCGCCTGTCGGCGCGAGAACCGGGACGTGACCCGAGATCGATTCTTGTCCGTCGACCCGGACATCGCCGGTCCAGGCCCGTCCGTCCTCGGCATCACTCGCACCGAGTTCCCCGGCGATCCCGACGCGATCCGGAACGGAGGAAGCGACGATCACGGATCTGCCCACGTCGGTCGCGTCCAACACGACGACGTCGGCGACGGATGCCCCGGACAGGTCGACGGCCCGGTCCACCTCCGGTGCCAAGACCTTGTCTGCTTCGACGGATGCAACCTGTTCGCGGACAACAGGAGTCGAGGCGAGGTTCTCGGCAACGGCGAGGAGGCGTCCGCCCTGGGTGTCGCGGAATTCCACACCGGCCTGGTGCACCGAGACGCCTGCTACCGCGACCAGGACCACGGCGACGACGACCAGCTGCAACAGCAGAACCTGGCCTGCCAGGCTGCGCGGTGCCGGTCGTCGTCGCATGTGCCTCATGATGCCTGCAACCCCCTCCGACCGTGGCGAGTACGGAGTCAGATCGACGCCAGGACGTACACGACCGACGACAAGGCGAACCCGACGAGCGAGATCAGGGTCTTGATGACACTCCACGTCTTGAACGTCGTCGGGACGTCCATACCCAGAAGCTTGCCGATGAGCCAGAAGCTGGCGTCGTTGACGTGGGGGAAGATCGACGACCCTGCAGCGAGGGCGAGGATCATCGCGACCGTCTGAACCGGATTCAGCCCCGCTGCCATGATCGAAGCACCGAGGAGCCCGGCCGACGTGGTGATGGCCACGGTGGCAGTGCCGAGGGCGATGCGCAGGATGGCTGCGACGGCGAAGGTGGAGACGATGAGCGGAAGACCCAGGTCGCGAAGCGTCTCGGCGAGGGCGTCACCGATGCCGCTGGCGAGCAACACCGCGCCGAACATCCCGCCGGCCCCGGTGATGAGTACGACGGGAGCGATCGGCTTGAGCGCGTTGTCGAGCAGATCCTCCACGAATGTGGCCGTGCGGCCGCGACGAAGTGCGAGCACATAGATCGAGACCATGACCGTGATGAGCAGGGCGACGGGTGTGGATCCGATGACCTGCGGGACGGTGACCAGCGGCGAGTTCTCGTCGAGGCTGCCGGTTCTGGCCGCTGTTGTGAGCGCCGTGTTGGCGAAGATGAGCAGCAGCGGGAGCATGAGCAGCGCGATGATCACACCCGGCTTGGGAGGGTTCTCCACCGTCTCCACCTGCGGGCCACCGCTCAGCAGATCCGGCACCGGGAGGTAGATCCGCTTGCCGATGAAGGTGCCGTACAGATGGCCGGCGATGAACCAGGTGGGCACTGCCACGAGGATGCCGATCAGGATCGTCAGTCCGACGTCGCCGCCCAACAGGATGGTCGATGCGACGGCACCTGGGTGCGGCGGCAGAAAGACGTGCATGGTCGACAGTGCTGCTGCAGCGGGCAGGGCGTACAGCAGGACGCTTCCGCCGAGCCGGCGAGCCACGCCGAAGATGATGGGGAGCATCACCATGAATGCGGCGTCGAAGAAGATCGGGAACCCGAACAGCAGCGACGCGACTCCCAGTGCGAACGGGGCGCGCTTGTCGCCGAACTTTCGGACGAGCGCACTGGACAGCGCCTGTGCTCCGCCGCTGATCTCGGCGAGCCGGCCGAACATGGCACCCAATCCCACGAGAAGTGCAACTTCACCGAGGGTGGTACCGAATCCGTCGATCAGTACGTCCTGGATCTCCGAGATCGGAATGTGCGCAGCGAAAGCCGTTCCGAGAGAGACCATCACGAGTGCCAGAAGCGGATGTACCTTCAGCTTGATGATCATCAGCAGTAGTACCGCGATGGCGATGCCGGCGATCGACAGCAGCGCCGTTGTGGAAAGGGTTTGGACCCAGTCGTCCACGAGATGTCCTTCCGTGATTCGATCAGCGCACGGCGAAGCCTCGCAGTGCACTGTTGGACGCCGACCTCGATCGGCAGTTCGGGGTGGTTGTTACCGGGTGATGCCGAATTCGGCCAAGGTGGTTCTTACTCGAATATCTTCTGTCGCAATGAATTCCGAGAAATCAGCCCCAGTGAGGAACGAGTCGGTCCATCCGCGCAGAGGCATCGCGGCCTGCCATTCGTCCGTGTCGCGCATACGGGTCAGCGCGTCGACCAAGCCGTTCCGGGCCGAGTCCGAAATGCCGGGTGGAGCTACGAATCCGCGCCAATTGGTGAATTCGAGCGGGATACCGGACTCGGTGAGTGTCGGGGCGTCGTACGCGGCGGTGACACCGCGGGACCGTGCGTCGGGTGCCTTCGATACTGCGAGGATGCGAAGCGAACCACTGTCGACTTGATCGATGTACTCACCCGCTCCTGCCACGCCCACGTCCACAGTGCCGTCGAGTACTGCCGCGAGGAGATCGCCGGCACCGTCGAACGTCACCAGGTTCAGGGCCTCGGTGTCGATGTCGGCTGCACGGGCCAACTCCACGGTGAACAGGTGATCGGGCCCGCCCAACGCAGAGCCCACGCCGACGACCACCTGCTGCGGTCCGCGACGCCAGGCGTCGAGGAAGCCATTCAACGACGGCATCGGAGAGCCCGATCGAACGACGAGAGCTTCCGGTTCGTCCACCAGCCGTGCAAGTGCGGTGGCGTCCGACAGTCCCCAAGGTGCCTCGGCCACCTGCGCGACTCCGACAACACCCACCCCGACCATGCCGATCAACGCACTGTTGCCTGCCTCACGAACGAGCCTGGCCAGCGCGACGGAACCGCCACCGCCGATGACGTTGAACTTCTCGATGGGCCCGGTCAGGCCGTGCTTCTCGAGAATGCGCGACGCGGTTCTGGCAGTCACGTCGTAACCGCCGCCCGGAGTGTTGGGAATGAGCATCCGTAGATCCGACGGAGTCGTCGACCGACCGAAACCGGTACACCCGGCCGAGAATGCCATCGGCAACGTCGCCAGGCACGCCAGCGCGCGCCGTCGCGTCATCGAGCTCGGTGGATTCGTCATCGTGCGTTCATCTTGACCCACGGCCGTGACCGCCGTCACCCATAGGTAACCAATGATCACAAAGTTCTTTGTGGTCCTGCGGTGCTTCGGCGTTGCCGCATACTGGGGTGTGAACGAATTCTGGGACCGCATTTCCGCGGTGAGTCCTGATCCGCCGGTGTGGATCGTCCAAGTTGCCGCGCTGGCCGCTCTTGTCATCGTGGTACTGCCGCAGACCTGGCGCATCGCCCGCAACGTCGTGACCATCGCGCACGAGGGTGCGCACCTGTTCGTTGCGCTGATCACCGGCCGACAGCTGATGGGCCTGCGACTGCACTCCGACACCTCGGGCGTCGCTATCTCGAAGGGCAAGCCCACCGGCCTCGGCGTCATCGCGATGACCTTCGCCGGATACGTGGGGCCGTCGCTGCTCGGTCTCGGCGCCGCGTTCGTGCTCGGAACCCAGCATGCAGTCGCGGTGTTGTGGATCGGCGTCGTGTCGATTGCGTTGATGCTGTTGATGATTCGCAACATCTACGGGCTGCTCTCACTCGTCGTCGTCGGCGCTGCCCTGTTCGTCGTGTCCTGGTGGGGCACCGGAGAGCAACAGGTCGCGGCGGCGTACTTCATAACGTTCTTCCTGCTGATCGCCGGTCCGCGTCCCGTTCTCGAACTGCAGAAATCACGCAGCGCAGGACGGGCCAGGGACTCCGACGCCGATCAGCTGGCTCGGTTGACCTTCCTCCCCGGCATCGTCTGGGTCGGCCTGTTCCTGCTCGTCACCGTCGGCTCACTGGCATTGGGGGCGTGGCGAATTCTGATGCCGGTGCAGTGACGGGAAGCCGGGTGGTCCTACCGGTCTACGAATTGTCGGTCAACATCCTCACCAGTCGGGCCACCCGATCTGCGCGGGTCTGCTCGCGCGCCGCGTTGTCGATCGGCATCAACAATTGGCGCCGTTCGCTCGCGCGCTTGCGCTCCCAGGCCGCTGTGCACTGTGCGTTCTCCATCGCCTCCTCGAGGTCTTTCGGAACCGGCACCAGATCGGGGTCGGCCGGCTCGAACTCGCACGACAACAGATCACCGATGTGGACGCCCAATCGGCGCTGAAGGCCCGCACCGACATAGACGAAGGACCCGGGCATCACATCTGCATCAGCCTTGTTCAGTCCCAAGTTGAGGCTGAGGCCGTCGATCGAACCGTCGATCCGGCGCGTCGGCCATCGCTTCGCAGCCTCGACCAATTCTGCCGGGACTCGGACGATGGCATACGTGTTCTTGCCCCACGTCAACGGTTCGAGCACTCCGTCGAATCGAATGCGATCACTCACGATTACCTCGCATCGTAGACACACCGCTGAGGGAAAATTCGCCCACGATCGCAGCATAATCGAGTAGATGTCTCCGAGACGAAGACGGACATTCGAGGCAATGAGGGAAGGGATGCTCATGGACGACGCACCGAGAGTGCATGCCGAGACACGTGCGCAGTGGCGGACGTGGCTGTCCGCCCATCACGGAACTGCGGAATCGGCGTGGCTGGTGTCGTGGAAGAAGGCCACTGGAAAACCGGCGATCAGCTACGACGACGCCGTCGCGGAAGCGCTCGCGGTGGGGTGGGTGGACAGTCGACCCCGCAAGCTGGACAACGATCGAACCATGTTGTATTTCTCGCCCCGCAAACCCGGGAGCGCATGGTCCCGTCCGAACAAGATCCGTATCGAGGCCCTTCGCGAAGCAGGCCTGATGCTTCCGGCGGGAGAGCGCGCCGTCCAGGCTGCCGTGGCCAACGGAGCATGGACCGTTCTCGACGAGGTCGAGGATCTGATCGTTCCCGAGCACCTGGCCGCCGCCTTCGCCGAACACGTTGATGCGGAGAGCAATTGGAACCAGTTTCCGCCGTCCACGCGTCGCGGGATTCTGGAGTGGATCGTGACCGCCAAGCGGCCCGAGACCCGAGCCTCTCGAGTGCGCGAGACTGCTCGGCTCGCATCGATCGGCGAGCGCGCAGCTCGGTGGCAACCCAGGCGGGACCGACAGCCGGGGTAGCCGGCCGTCACGCGCGAAGCGATCCTCGAAAGATGATGTCCAGCAATCGGTGTCGCGCCTCGGTAGGTGATAGCTGTTCCTCCAGCACGTGGGAGGTCATCGAGGTGATCCCCGCGATGACAAGCCCGGCCAGCATCTCGACGTCCACATCGGCCCGAAGACGTCCTTGCCTGCCCAGAACAGACAGCAGCCCGTGTACGTCTGCGCGGAACCGCTCGATGTGTCCGGTGACGGCCTGCGGCGGCGATCCCAGTGCGGCCGTCGTGAGCAGGGCCCTCGTCGGAGATTCGACGAAATAGTTCAACTGCAGGTCGATGTAGTCACCCAGCACCGTCATCGGATCCGACCCTGCGCCCCGGTCCAACACGTCCTGAAGCCGCGCCTCGACGCGCACCACTTCCTGCTCGACCCAGGCTTCCAGAATCCGAGGCACGTCCGGAAAGTAGCTGTACAGAGTAGGTCGGGACACCTTCGCACGCGCGGCTACCGCGGACATCGTCATGCGCCCGGTCCCCTGCTGACCGGCCAATTCGATCGCGGCGAGCATGATCCGTTGGCGAGCGGACAGCTCTTCGTCCGTCTTCACAGCGTTCTCCCCACCACTCCTTGTCAGCAGCCTTACAACCTGTAAGGCTATCGGTCATGGCACGCACTCCGCACCCGGCCGTCGCGACCGAGCATCCTCTGTCTCCGGACAGGCTGAGGCGACTCCGCATCTGGAACCTCTCGCTGTCCGCGCTGCACGCTGTTCAGGCCGTCGCGGTGCTCGTCATCGCATCCGACTTCGCCATCGATGTGACCACCGCCTACCCCGCGGGACCGCCGGGAACGGTGGTCCCGCAAGCGCAGGAAGCGTTCGCGGTTCCCCATCGGTATCGCCGTCGCCGTCTTCCTCGCACTGGCGGCGGTGGATCACTTCGTCACCGGGGTTCCACTACGAAAGTCCTACGAACGCAACCTCTCTCGCGGTATCAACCCGTTTCGATGGCTCGAGTACAGCGTCAGCGCCACGATCATGGTGGTCCTCATCGCCCTGTACGCCGGCATCACGCAGATCAGCGCGCTGATCGCGATCGTGGGTGCCAACGTCGCGATGATCCTGTTCGGTTGGCTCCAGGAGCGCTTCAACCCACCTGGACACCGACCGGACCTCACCGCGTTCTGGTTCGGCTGTGTCGCCGGTGCCGCACCCTGGGTAGCGATCACCGTGAACCTCGTCGGTGCTTCGGAAGTTCCCGGGTTCGTCTACGGAATCTTCTTCTCGCTGTTCGTCTTCTTCATGAGCTTCGCGGCCAACCAATGGCTGCAGTACCGAAGGATCGGGCCGTGGCGGGACTACGCATTCGGCGAGTTCGTCTACCTCGTACTCAGCCTCGCCGCGAAATCTGCTCTGGCCTGGCAGATCGTTGCCGGGTCGCTCGCATGATCGGACGCGGAAGGTCACACCCGGGGTCCTTCGACGACGGCGTGGTTCTCATCACCGGCGCGACATCGGGCATCGGTGCCGGACTCGCCACCCGGTTCCACGCGCGTGGGGCCAACGTCGTCATCACCGGTCGCGACAGCGTGCGCCTGAGTGCGATGGCCGCGGAGCACCCCGGCATGACGCCGATCGTCATGGACGTCTGCGACCCGGAATCCGTGGGCCGCGCGATGGCGGAGATCGCCGCGTCGATTCCGCATCTGACGACTCTGATCAACAATGCCGGAGTCCAACGCCCACTGGACTTCTCGGCGCAGGAGCAGCCGGCGAGTGCCGACATCGCCGACGAGATCGCCACCAATTTCACCGGCCTCGTGAACGTCACCTCGGCAGCGCTGCCACTCCTGCGTCGTGCTCCTCGCGCGAGGGTGGTGCACGTGGGCTCCGGCCTCGGCTTCGTTCCGCTCACCGGCGCTCCCGTGTACTCCGCGACCAAGGCAGCCGTGCACTCGTTCACCGTCAGTCTTCGGCATCAACTGCGCCGAACCACCGTTCAGGTCGTCGAACTCGTCCCGCCGATAGTCGACACACCGTTGCACCGCAACATGGACAGCGCGCCGCCGATGGCGATGCAGTTGGAGAAGTTCCTCGACAAGACGATGGCCGGACTCGACAGAGGCCGCGACGAGATCGCCATCGGACTGGGCCGAGTGTCGATCATCGGGTCGAGGCTCGCTCCGTCGGTCTTGCTCGGACTCGTCAATCGAGGCAGTCCACCCCGCTAGAACACCACCCACAGCAGTGATGCCAGGGCGAAGATAGCCAGTCCCAGTGTCGTTTCCATGACGGTCCAGGTCTTGATGGTCGTCTTTTCGTCCATTCCGAAGAAGCGGCTGACGAGCCAGAAGCCGGAGTCGTTGACGTGGGAGAGCACGGTGGCTCCAGCGGCCAGGGCGAACACCAACAGCGCGATCTTGAAGTTGCTCAGATCCAATTCGGCCACCTGCACCGAGATCAGTCCTGCGGTCGTGGTGAGCGCGACGGTGGCCGAACCCTGCGCGACGCGTAGCGCGGTGGCGATCAGGAAGGCCTGCAGCAGGATCGGCAGTCCGAGGCCGGACAGCGAGGAGGTGAGCGACTGCCCGATGCCGCTGGCCCGGAGCACGCCACCGAACATGCCGCCGGCACCGGTGATCAGGATGATCGAGCAGATGGGGCCGAGGGCCTGATCCATGTACTTGGCACCGTCGGCGACGGGGAAGCGTCCCGGCGCGAGGATGAACAGAGCCAGCAGCAGCGTGATGAGCAGCGCGATCGGTGTCTGACCGATGAGCGTCAGCGCTGCGGCCCAGGTCTCGTCTCCGGTCAGCACACCCGACGTGGTCAGTGTGTTGACGACGGTGTTGAGAGAGATCAACACCAGAGGCGTCAGCAGAATGAACAGCACCGCACCGAACTTCGGAGCCGGATCGCGCAGCGCGGCCATTTCCTTGTCGTGCTCCTCGGAGCCGGCAGCGCCGTCGGAGAAGAGATCTGCAGGCAAGGTGTGGAACCGCTTGCCGAGCTGGGTACCGACGAGGTACGAGCCGACGAACCAGGAGACGACGGCAACGGGAACGCCGACGAGCAGTACCGAACCGATGTCGCCGCCGAGCAGTTCGGTGGCAGCGACCGGACCGGGGTGCGGGGGAACGATGGCGTGCATCGCGGCAAATGCGCCTGCGGTCGGGAGGGCGTACAGCAGCACCGATCCGCCGAAACGTTTGGCGACGGTGAAGATGATCGGCAGGAAGACGACGAGGCCCGCGTCGAAGAAGATGGGGAAGCCGAAGATGAGTGCGGCGACACCGAGCGCCAGAGGTGCGCGTTTGGCCCCGAATCGGTTGATCAGGGTATCGGCCAATACCTGTGCGCCACCGGTGATTTCGAGCAGTCTCCCGACCATCACGCCGAGCGCGACGAGCAGCGCCACCGAGCCGAGCGTGGAACTGAAGCCCGAGAGCAGGGCCGACGGCACGTCCGCCAGCGGGATCCCGGCCGCGACGGCAGTGACCGCGCTGACCAGGACCAGGGAGACGAAGGCGTGCAGTTTCACCTTCATGATGAGGAAAAGCAGGATTGCAACGGCTGCGGCGGCGATCAGCAGCAGAGCTGTCGTTCCGTATGCCGGTTCGATCGGATCCATCGGTATACCTCGTTCGCTCGGCTCGAATTCTGACCATAACGGACACTCGGGACGTCGCGCGGGGTTACGAGCGCTGGTTGTGAGTCGGCTTCGGACGGGTGGAGTACCGTGCGGGTATGAGTGATGGGGATCACGTACTGGGTGGGGACGGCTCCGAAGAACCGACGAAGGAGCAGCTGCGCGAGCAAGCGCAGCGGTACGCCGCGGCTGCGCGTCTGAAGATGAAAGAGCGTCGGGAGAAGTCGTCCGGGGGCCTCGGAGCGGTGGTTGCCGAACGCGCAGGCGACTGGGACCTCGACGATCAGAACACCGTGGCGATGGACCGGCAGCAGCGACTCTGGAACGGGGTGATGGACCGCTACTTCCGGATGGAGATCGACGGTTGGGAGACCATTCCGGAGTCGCCGGTGCTCGTCGTCGGCGTGCATTCGGGTGCGCCGTTCGTCTGGGACGCGTGGACCGTCGGCGCTCAGTGGTGGCGGCACTTCGGTGAAAGACGCATCCTGCACGGAACCGCGCACGATGCCTTGATGGCGTTCCCCCTGATCGGAAAGGTCTTTCGATCCATGGGGGTGCTTCCCGCGGCACCGGACTCGATGTCGACGGCACTGGCCGAGGGCCGAGACGTCATCGTGTGGCCGGGCGGCGAGGTCGATTCGCTGCGGCCCTGGAGCAAACGGGACGAGGCGACCCTCGGTGGACGAACCGGCTTCATCAAGCTCGCCATCCGGATGGGTGTTCCCATCGTGCCGGTGGCAACGGTGGGTGGGGCCGACGCGATGCCGGTGCTCATCCGCGGCGACAAGCTGTCGAAAGCGTTGAAGCTGGACAAGATTGCGCGGTTGAAGGTCTTTCCGATAGCGATCTCGCTGCCGTGGATCATTGCGCCCGCGGCGCTACCGCAGATTCCGTTGCCCGCGAAGATTCGCACTCGATTCATGCCGCCGGTCGAACTGGACCATGATCCGGCGCGGTGCGAGGACGAGGCGTACGTCGACGCCAAGTACGACGAGGTACGCGCGAGCATTCAGTCCGGGATGGACGCCCTGGCCCGTAAACGAAAGTTCCCCGTCTTCGGTTGATCGACCGCCGCAGTGGCATCGCGGACCGAAGCTGACCGCGATCGTTTCTAACGTCTCCGTCGTAGGGATTCACCGCTACGACGAGGGGCGTCACAGATGATCGAAACTTCGGGATTGACCAAGACTTTTCAGCAAGGCAAGAAGACCGTCGAGGCGGTGCGCGGCATCGATCTGACGATCGGTGAGGGAGAGTTGGTGGCTCTGCTCGGCCCCAACGGGGCAGGCAAGTCGACCACTCTGCGGATGCTGACCACGTTGCTGGCACCGACGTCGGGATCGGCCCGCATCGCCGGATTCGACGTGGGCAAAGACCGGGATCGAGTCCGCCGCAGCCTGGGCTACGTGGGTCAGGGCAACGGTGCGGGCCACAATCAGCGCGTCCGCGACGAGCTGGTGGTGCAAGGGCAGTGCTACGGCATGACGCGTCGCCGATCAGGCAGTCGTGCAGACGAATTGATCGAGGCACTCGAACTCGGCGAGCTCGCGACTCGTACCGTGTCGACGCTGTCCGGCGGGCAGCGTCGACGCCTCGACATCGCACTGGGTCTGGTGCATCGGCCGCCGTTGCTGTTTCTCGACGAACCGACCACCGGCATGGACCCGCAGAGCCGGGCGAACCTGTGGGACCACATTCTGCGGCTGAGGCGAGAGATGGGCACCACCATCGTGCTCACCACGCACTATCTCGACGAGGCCGATTCGATGGCCGAGCGGGTGATCGTCGTCGATCGCGGCACCGTCATCGCCGACGACACCGCCACCGCACTGAAATCGGAACTGGCAGGCGATCTGATCGTCCTCACCGTGTCCGACGCGTCGGCGCTGGCTGCGCTTCTCGGCGGTGCAGCCGGTGTCAGAGACGTGACGGTGGCGGGTTCGCGTCTGAACATCCGGGTCGAGCGGGCCGAGATCGTTCTTCCGGATCTCCTGCGGCTGAGCGAGTCTCATGGGATCACGGTGCACACGGCAGACACGACGCGACCGACCCTCGACGACGTGTTCCTCGGCCTCACCGGGCGCAGTCTTCGTGAGAGCGCCGCGACGGATTCCGCACCTCTCGAAACCGCAAGCACGGCAGGAGAACTCCGATGAGCGTTCTGTCGGGAAGTACGTTGGTGATGGGCCGCGAACTGCGGCCGATGGTCCGCGATCCGTTCACGGTGATCTTCAGTCTCATCCAACCGTTGATCCTGCTCGCACTGTTCGGCCCACTGCTCACCGAGGTGCCCGGCCTCGGGGACGGAAGCGTCTGGGACTGGTTCGTTCCGGGGGTGCTCGCGATGATCACCATCTTCGGAACCTCCATGACGGGCTCGAATTTGTTGGCGGAGTTGCAGCAGGGGTCTCACGAACGGATGTTGGTGACCCCGTTGCCGCGGTCGGCGCTGCTCGTCGGGCGCGCGTTCAAGGAGATGGTGCCGCTGGGCTGCTCAGGCCGTCTTGATCATCCTGGTGGCGTTGCCACTCGGCCTGTCCGTGAATCCGATCGGTGCGGTCGTGGGCATCGTGCTGCTCGGCGTGTTCGGGGTCGGTCTGGGCGCGTTGTCCTACACGCTGGCTTTGGCTGTGCGCGGCCAGGATTGGGTGTTCTGGTCGATACAGCAGACTCTGATGTTCCCACTGCTCATCCTGTCGGGCACGATGCTGCCGCTCACCACTGCCCCGGGATGGATGCAGTTCCTGGTGAACATCAACCCGCTCGGGTACCTGGTCGATGCCGAACGCGCACTGTTCGCGGGCGACTTCACGAGTTCGACGGTGACGGCCGGCGTCGTCGCGGCCGTGGCTACCGCTGCGGTCGGACTTACCGTCGGGATCCGGGCTATGGGTTCCTCGCGGGTGTGAGGCTAAGCTCGGCTCATGGATCGGCCTGCGGTAATTCTCGAAAACGATGTGACCGTGTACGACTTCTATCTGCGTCATCAGCAGAATCGTCAGGTCGCGAGGTTGGCTTATGCCACCCTGGCCAGGCGATTCCGCCCGCGGGTGTCGTATCCCGACGGTGCCCGTGAGGAGTTGCGTCGTCTCGTCTACGACAACACGCGTCTACTCATCGCGGTCAATCATCTGACCGAGAACGATCCGTACACCCTCGCAGCGGCGGCATGGGCGTCGCCGCTGCGTCCGGTCATCGGTCGCACCCGGGTGCTGGCCAAGGACGAGCTGTTCCAGGAACCCAAGCAGCGCAAGCGAATCGACATGATGGGCGGTATCCCCGTCTTCCGCGGCAAGAACCACGGCATGCGGGCCGTCAGCGCCGCGGGCAACCGCATGATGGACGTCAGTGCCGAGCGGATGAAGCGAGGCGACGATCTTGCGGTGTTCCCCGAGGGAACCTGCAATCTCGAGGATCCGACGACGGTGCAGCACGTCGGCAGCGGCATCGGCCACATCGCGATGCGGGCGCGCAAGCTCGGGGTCGAGCCGGTGCTGATCTGTATCGGTCTGAGCTACGGTCCCGGTGCGCCGAAGGTGAAGCAGGCCAGCGTCTACATCGACACGCCCATCACCGATTTGCCCGAGAAGCCGATCGACTTCACCCGAGTGGTGGCAGAGGGAATGCAGAAGGCACTCGACGGAGCGGTGGCTGCGTACTGATCGCGTTGTCGGTGTTGATAGAAACAGAGGACAGTTATCGAGTTCGGCGTCGTAAGGGAGATATTCGTGAGTGATCAGATCAAGACGGCCATTGTCACCGGTAGTGCACAGGGAATCGGTGCTGCGGTCGCCAAGCGGCTGGCCGAGGACGGTTTCGGAGTTGCCGTGGTCGACCTCGACGAGGCCGCGTGCAGCGACACCGTCGGTGCCATTCAGTCCGCAGGCGGGCAGGCAGTGGCCATCGGTGCCAACGTCGCCGACGAGGAATCGGTGCAGACCGCCGTCGATCGCATTGCGAGCGAATTCGGTGCGCCGACCGTACTGATCAACAACGCGGGCATCACTCGCGACAACCTGCTGTTCAAGATGACGGTGCAGGACTGGGATTCCGTTCTCGGCGTCCACCTGCGCGGATCGTTCCTGATGACCCGCGCGGTCCAGAAGCACATGATCGACGCCAAGTGGGGCCGCATCGTCAACCTGTCGAGTACGTCTGCTCTCGGCAACCGCGGACAGGCCAACTACTCCGCAGCCAAGGCCGGCATGCAGGGCTTCACCAAGACCCTCGCCATCGAGCTCGGCAAGTTCGGCGTCACCGCCAACGCCATCGCCCCGGGATTCATCGAGACCGAGATGACGGCAGCCACCGCAGAACGCGTCGGCATGCCGTTCGAGGACTTCAAAGCCGCTGCTGCGTCGCAGATTCCGGTCAATCGCGTCGGACATCCCGATGACATCGCGCACCTGGCGTCGTTCTTCGTCAGCGAGGGTGCCGGCTTCATCTCGGGCCAGGTCGTCTACGCCGCCGGTGGGCCCAAGGACTGACCTCTCCTGAACACGTGAATGGACCATTCACCAGCCCAGACGGGTGTGAATGGTCCATTCACTCAATACGGGTGACAATCTACGGCGTCGGCATACCACCGTTGACGTTCAGTGTGTCGCCGGTGACGTAACCCGATTCGGCCGACGACAGATAGACGTACGCACCGGCGATCTCGGCGGGCTGCCCTCCGCGTCCGAGCGGTGTTTCCTTGCCGAATTCCGGCAGTGCCGAGGTCGGCTGGCCGCCGGCTGCCTGCAGCGGTGTCCAGAACGGTCCCGGCGCAACGACATTGACGCGGATTCCCTTCGGTGCCAACTGTTGTGCGAGGGCCTTGCTGATGGTGTTGATGGCCATCTTCGTGGTCGCGTAGTCCACCAGTCCCGGTGACGGTGTGTATGCCTGGATCGAGCTGGTGTTGACGATGGTGGAGCCGGCGGGCATGTGCGGCACCGCTTCCTGGATGATCCAGAACAGTGCGTAGACGTTGATTTTGAACGTCTGATCGAATTGCTCGGACGTCAGGTCGGCCAGATCTTCGACGAATTGCTGCTTACCTGCGACGTTGATCAGCAGGTCGAGGCCACCGAGCGCGTCGACGGCAGTGCGCACGATGCCGCGCGCGGCCTGCTCGTCGGTGAGATCTGCCGGTGCCAGGACTGCGGTGCGGCCGGCGTCGCGGATCAACTGCGCAACTTCCTGCGCGTCCTTCTCTTCTGCCGGTAGGTAATTGAGAACCACGTCGGCACCCTCGCGTGCGATGGCAATGGCTGCTGCTCGTCCGATTCCGGAATCGGCACCGGTGATCAAGGCCTTGCGGCCGGTGAGGCGTCCGGATCCACGGTATGTCTGCTCACCGTGGTCGGCGAGGGGCTGAAGATCTGCGGCCAGGCCGGGCGGATCCTGGTGCTGCTCCGGGAAGCCGTCCTGGCGGTACTGCGTGACGGGGTTGGTGAAGGTGTACTGATCGCTCACTGTGGAATCGTCTCCGAATACGGTGAAATGCGTGAAGAACCTCTGCTTGATTCCGTGTATCTCACGCATGCCCCGAAGCGGTCGGCCACAAACTGTGACCGACCGGACCGGCCCTACGAGAAACTCAGGGCAGTATCGAATCGACGTAGCCGCCGTCGACGCGTAGAGCGCCACCGGTGGTCGCAGAGGCCTGCTCGGAGCTCAAGTAGACGATCATGTTGCCGATCTCCCTCGGCTCGATCAGGCGTCCGATGAGCGATTGTGGCCTGTGCTCCTTCATGAACTGCGCCTGCGCCTCGTCCCAGGGGAGGTCGTCGCCGACGAGCTCGCCGACGAACTTCTCGACGCCCTCGGTGTGGGTGGGGCCCACGATCACGGAATTGACCGTAACTCCGCTTCCTGCAGCAGCTTTCGCGAATCCGCGGGTCACTGCGAGCAGGGCGGTCTTCGTCATTCCGTAGTGGATCATCTCCTCGGGAATCACGACCGCGGAATCGCTGCAGATATTCTGGATTCGGCCCCAGCCCGCCTCGGTCATCGCCGGCAGATACGTGCGGATCAGCCGGATTGCCGAGAGCACGTTCACCTCGAAATAGCGACGCCATTCGTCGTCGTCGATGTCGAGAGCGGGTTTGGCTCCGAAAATACCGAGGTTGTTCACCAGAATGTCGACCACCGGCACCTTCGCGAGCAACGTCTCGACTCCGTCGGCCGTCGCGAGATCGGCAGCGACGACGATCACCCGCGCACCGGGGACTTCTGTCATCAACTGTTCCTCGGCCGAATCCAGCGCCGACTCGCTACGGCCGTTGAGGACCACGCGCGCACCGGCGCGGGCCAATTCGGTGGCAATCGCCAATCCGATGCCCTGACTGGAGCCGGAAATCAAAGCGGTGCGGCCGTCGAGATCGATGTTCATGAAGCCTCCCAAAGTTGTGGAACGACTCCAGTGTGCGCCTCCCGAACGGATGAATGTGGCATTCAGCTTCTCCAAGAAGCTGAATGCCACATTCATCCAGAAGGGGGCGGGGGACTACTACGAATACGAGTAGAAACCCTTACCGGTTTTGCGACCCAGCATTCCGGCGTCCACCATGCGCTGCAGCAGTGGCGGCGGGGCATAGTGCGGTTCGCGGAACTCCGCGTACAGCGACTCTGCGACCGCGAGGGTGACGTCGAGGCCGACGGTGTCGGTCAGACGCAACGGTCCCATGGGGTGTGCGCAACCGTTGACCATGCCCTCGTCGATGTCCTCGGCGCTGGCGAAGCCGGACTCGAGCATGCGGATGGCCGAGACCATGTACGGGATGAGCAGTGCGTTGACGATGAATCCGGCGCGATCGCCGGCGCGAATCGTCTTCTTGCCCAGCGTGTTTCCGGCGTAGTCCGTCACCGCTGCGACGGTTTCCTCGCTGGTCAGCAGGCTGACGACGATCTCCACCAACGGCAGTACCGGCACCGGGTTGAAGAAGTGCACTCCGACTACCTTGTCGGGACGCTTCGTCGCGTTGGCCATCTTGATGACCGGGATCGACGAGGTGTTCGTGGCCAGGATTCCCTCGGGCTTGACGATGGAATCGAGCTTGCCGAACAGGTCCAGCTTGAGCGACTCGATCTCCGGTGCTGCCTCGACCACGAGATCGCGGTCCGCGAAGTCGCCGATCTCGAGTGTCAACGTGATTGCAGCGCGGGCCTTCTCGGCTGCGTCGGCTTCGGTGCGACCGGACTTGACGGCGCGAGCAAAGGACTTGTCGAGGCGAGCCTCTGCGGCGTCGGCCGTCGCCTGGCTCGTTTCCAGGATCAGTACGGAACTGCCGGAGCGAGCACACATTTCGGCGATGCCGGCACCCATCGTGCCGCCGCCGATGACGCCTACGAGGTTGATGTCGCTCATTTGAGCAGCGCCCGCGACATGACGACACGCTGAATCTGGTTGGTGCCCTCGTAGATCTGGGTGATCTTCGCGTCGCGCATCATGCGCTCGACCGGGAAGTCGGTGGTGTAGCCGGCACCGCCGAAGAGCTGCACGGCGTCGGTGGTGACCTCCATGGCCACGTCCGAGGCGAAGCACTTGGCAGCCGCGGAGATGAACCCGAGGTTCTTCTCGCCGCGCTCGGCGCGGGCTGCGGAGCTGTAGACCATCAGGCGGGCGGCTTCGACCTTCATCGCCATGTCGGCGAGCATGAACTGCACTGCCTGGAAGCTCGAGATCGAGGTGCCGAACTGCTTGCGGTCCTTGGTGTATGCGATGGCCGCGTCGAGGGCACCCTGTGCCAGGCCGACGGCCTGTGCGCCGATGGTGGGGCGCGTGTGGTCGAGTGTTTCCAGCGCGGTCTTGAAGCCGGTACCGGGCTCGCCGATGATGCGATCGCCGGGAATCTTGCAGTTCTCGAAGTACAGCTCGGCGGTGGGCGAACCCTTGATGCCGAGCTTCTTCTCCTTGGGGCCGACGACGAATCCCTCGTCGTCCTTGTGCACGATGAACGAGGAAATGCCGTTGGCACCCTTGTCGGGATCGGTCACGGCCATGACGGTGTACCAATCGGACTTGCCGCCGTTGGTGATCCAACACTTGGAGCCGTTGAGGATCCAGTCGTCACCATCGGCCTTGGCGCGGGTGCGCATGCTCGCCGCGTCGGATCCCGCTTCGCGCTCGGACAGGGCGTACGACGCCATCGCGCCACCGGCGAGGGACGGCAGAACCTGCTTCTTGAGTTCCTCGGACCCCTTGAGGATCAGGCCCATCGTGCCGAGCTTGTTGACCGCGGGGATCAGCGAGGACGAGCCGCAGACGCGTGCGACCTCTTCGATGACGATGCAGGCAGCGACGGAATCGGCACCCTGGCCGTCGTATTCCTCGGGAACGTGGATGGCGTTGAAGCCGGAAGCGTTGAGTGCTTTGAGTGCTTCCTCGGGGAAGCGGGAGTCCTCGTCGACCTCTTTGGCGTACGGAGCGATCTCCTTCTCCGAGAGCGCCCGAATGGCTGCGCGCAGTTCGTTGTGCTCGTCGGGCGATTGGTACAGATCGAAGTCGGGATTTCCGGCCATGTCGGCCACGCTCCTCGGTGTGTCGGGGGCGGCACTGCCCACGGAGGGCACTCAGTGCCAAGGATTGCCCCAGTGTACGTCCGAATTCGGACCTGTTCAAGACCGGGTCTCCGGCATCCGGCACTCAGTGCCATCGCGTCGGGTGGCTCAGGTGCTTGTGTGATCGGCCAAGGCGTCGACGACTTTGCTGACGGACGTGCCCCGGGGGAACGACGCGACGACGATCTCACCGAAGAACTGCGCGCGCACCTGCGCGAGTGCCGAACGCAGATCCTCCACGGACGTCGGGAGGCCGTCGCGGATCATCCGACGAAGGATGTAGTTGTGGGTCGCGGTCACCGTGGCCGAGAACTGCAGGATCTCGAGGTGCGGGTGATCGGGCAGAACACGCTGCAGATAGTCGACGAAGAGTCTGTCGTAGCGGAACACGGTGACGATTTCTCGATCGCGCAGTGCGGGGATCTTGTGCACCACCTGGTAGCGCAGGCGCGACATGTCCTGCCAGTCGGAAAACCGCTCGTACACCAGCTGCGCGGCATCGCACACGGCCCGCCAGGGATCGCCCTCGTTCGCTTCCAGGAACGCGCCGGCCTGCTCGAGCAGTATTTCGTGATCGGCGAAGACGACGTCTTCCTTGGCGCGGAACTGACGAAAGAATGTCCGACGCGAGATGCCTGCGGCACCGGCGATGTCGTCCACCGTCGTCGACTCGTAGCCCTTGACGGAGAACAGGTCGAGGGCCGCCGTGGCCACGGTGAGCCTGAAGTCGGTGGATTCTTCGGGGTCTCCGCGCATGGGTGTGAAGGTAGCCGAGTTTCGGGACGGGCAGGGAGGTCGTCCACTTCGGTCTGTTGATTGCTAGTGTTCGCAAGTAGCCTGCTGCGCGGTGGCGGGTGCCACGGGAGGACTTCATGGCCACGGATTCGAGCCGGCCGCTCTACAGAATGAAAGCCGATTTCTTCAAGACGTTGGCGCATCCCGCGCGTATTCGCGTGCTGGAGTTGTTGAGCGAGCGTGAGCACGCCGTGTCCGAGATGCTTCCGGAAATCGGCATCGAGCCGGCCAATCTGTCTCAGCAGTTGTCCATCCTGCGGCGCGCCGGTCTCATCGAAGGCACTCGGGAAGGCCTGTCGGTGTCCTACACATTGACGTCGCCGAAGGTGGCCGACCTGTTGGTCGTCGCGCGGGAAATACTCACGGGAGTGGTGGCCAACCAGGCCGAGCTGCTGGACGGCGAGTCCGGAGCACGTACCTGACTCGACGGCCCGGGATGGTCTGGCTCACGTCCCTGTTCACCTGATTCATTACTTGCTAAACTTAGCAAGTAGATCGATCAGGATCGATGAGTTCTCAGAAAGCGTCACATGTCCGAACCGACGAAACCTTCCCGCACGACCGACGCCGTCAGGGCTGTGACCGCGCTGCTGCCCAGGTGGAGCGAGTGGAAACCGGCCTTCCGCGCACCCGGCGCGGATCTGCTGGCCGGGCTGATCGTGGCCCTGGTCGCGTTGCCTCTGGCACTCGGCTTCGGCGTCAGCACCGGGCTGGGTGCGGCAGCGGGTCTGACCACCGCGATCATCGCGGGAGTCGTCGCCGCGGTGTTCGGCGGATCGAGATTTCAGGTGTCCGGGCCGACCGGCGCCATGACGGTGGTGCTCGTGCCGATCGTCGCCGAGTACGGGCCGACCGGAGTGCTCGCCGTCGGGCTGATGGCCGGAATCATTCTGCTGGCGCTCGCCGGTGCAGGCGTCGGACGAGCCGTCCGGTACATGCCGGCACCCGTCATCGAAGGGTTCACCGCAGGCATCGCCGTCGTCATTGCGCTGCAACAGGTTCCGTCGGCCCTGGGTATCACCGACGCCGAGGGCGAGAAGGTGTGGCAGTCCGCGTTCGACGCCGTGCGCTCGTTCGTCTCGAATGCGAGCGTTCTGACGCCCACCGTGGCCGTCACGGTCGCGATCGTCATGCTGGTCGGCGGCCGCTTGGCTCCGAAAATCCCGTTCTCCCTTGTTGCGGTCGCCGGAGCAACGGTGGTCACTCAGTTGTTCGACCTCGACATCGCCCGCATCGGCACCATTCCGTCGTCGTTGTCCGCCCCGAGCCTGAGCTTCTTCCACCTCGGTGACGTGACGGCGTTGTTGGCACCGGCGTTCGCCGTCGCTGCGCTGGCTGCACTGGAATCGCTGCTGTCCGCGACCGCGGCGGACTCGATGGGCGTCGGCCCGCGGCACAATCCCGATCGTGAACTGTTCGGGCAGGGACTGGCCAACATCGCCGCGCCGTTGTTCGGCGGGATCCCCGCCACCGGTGCCATCGCCCGTACTGCCGTCAACGTTCGATCCGGGGCACGGACCAGGCTCTCGGCGCTCACCCACGCGGTGATCCTCGCCGCGATCATGTACTCCGCCGCGGGCTTGGTGGCCGACATTCCCCTCGCCGCTCTGGCCGGGGTGCTCCTGGCGACAACGGTGCGCATGGTCGAAACAGCCTCCATTCGAGCAATTTCCCGAGCCGGTCGCGGCGACACCGTGGTGATGGCGTCGACCTTTCTCGTCACGGTTCTCTTCGATCTGGTGACGGCTGTGGCGGTCGGCGTCGGGTTCGCTGCGGTGCTGGCACTGCGCGCCGTCGCGCGATCGGCCACGGTCGAGCAGGTACCGCTCGATGCACTCGACGCGGTGTCTAAGGAAGAAGAAGGCCTGCTGCGCGAACACATCGTCGCCTACCGGATCGACGGTGCACTGTTCTTCGGAGCTGCGCACAGCTTTCTGCTCGAGCTCGCCGACGTGTCGGACGTGAAAGTGGTGATCCTGCGCATGTCGCGAGTGACCACCATCGATGCCACCGGAGCTCTGGTCCTCAAGGACACGATCACCGAACTCGAACATCGCCGCATCACCGTCCTCATCTCCGCAGCCAAACCCGAACACCTGCGTCCGCTGACGGCGCTGGGCGTGTTCACCACCAAGGACGACGAAGCGCGCCGTGTTTTCGAGACCACGCCGCAGGCCATCGCCTACGCGCGCACGTTGGTGACCGAGGCAACCGCGCCTCGCGGGTAGGGTCGTAGATCACACTTGCGTAGGAAAGGACCCGCTCACCGTGGCTCTCGTTGCCGGAATCGACTCCTCCACCCAATCGTGCAAAGTCTTCGTTCGTGACGCCGAGTCGGGGGAGTTGGTCCGCCAGGGGCGAGCCGCCCATCCCGACGGTACCGAGATCGACCCGCAGCGATGGAAAGATGCGCTCGACGAGGCTATCGCTGCCGCAGGCGGACTCGACGACGTGGACGCGGTGTCGGTGGGTGCGCAGCAGCACGGCATGGTCTGCCTCGACGACAACGGATCCGTGGTCCGTAAAGCCCTGCTGTGGAACGACACTCGATCGGCGCAGGCCGCGACGGACCTGGTGTCCGAGTTGGGCGAAAAAGAAGGCACCGACGGCGGGCAGGCCTGGGCCGACGCCGTCGGAGTGGTTCCGTTGGCTTCGATCACCGTCGCCAAGTTGCGATGGCTCGCCGACCACGAGCCCGAGAACGCCGATCGCACTGCGGCGGTGTGCCTTCCGCACGATTGGCTGAGCTGGCAGCTCGGCGGGGCATCAGGGCTCGACGCTCTGGCCACCGATCGAGGCGACGCCAGTGGCACCGGATACTTCTCCGCGGCCACTGGCGAATATCGAACGGATCTGCTGCAGTTCGGTTTTCGGGGTCGTAACCCACTGCTGCCTCGAGTGGCCGCACCCAACGAGGCCATCGGCCGCACTCGCAGTGGGGCACTGATCGGGCCGGGGACCGGAGACAATGCCGCGGCAGCCCTCGCCCTCGACGCTCAGCCCGGCGATGTAGTGGTCTCGATCGGCACGTCGGGTGTCGTATCTGCCGTGACCTCGGTTGCGGCCGCCGACGGTTCGGGTCTGGTCGCCGGATTCGCCGACGCCACCGGCCGGCAGTTGCCGTTGGTGTGCACTCTCAACGCTGCTCGCGTCCTCGATGCGACGGCGCGGATGCTGGGCGTCGACCACGACGAGTTGTCGCGGTTGGCGTTGTCGACGACGAGCGACGGTGTGGTGATGGTGCCGTACTTCGAGGGCGAGCGCACCCCCAACCGTCCCGATGCATCCGGTGCGATTCACGGTCTGCGACTGAACAATTCGACACCGGGCCACCTCGCGCGAGCGGCCGTCGAGGGACTGCTGTGCGGTTTGGCCGACGGTATCGACCATCTGCGTTCGCAGGGGGTCGAGACGAAGCGGGTGCTGCTCATCGGCGGCGGTGCGAAGTCTGCGGCATTGCGCGAGTTGGCCCCGGCCATTCTCGGCGTTCCGGTGATCGTGCCCGAGCCGGGTGAATACGTCGCCGACGGTGCCGCGCGCCAGGCGGCGTGGACACTGGCCGGGACCAGCGAGCCGCCGACCTGGGCGCAGGCAAAGTCGAAGACATACGAGGCCGACCCGACCCCGGCGGTGCGGGAGCGCTACGCGCAGGTGAGCGGAAACTCGTAGCAGGCTACGAGTTTCCGTGCACGTGCGGCGCAGCCGCTCAAGGAATCAGGCGCGCGTCTCGGTAGCGCTGGATCACCGAGGCAATGGCGTCCGGGGTGGATCGGAAGCCCAGGAATCCGGCCTTCTTCGACTTGTTCATGTCGGTCAGGCATTCCATGTCGCGACCGAGGTCGCCGTCGGTGTGCCACCACGACGCGAGGCGTGAGACGTCGCTTTCGACCAGATCGTGCTTCTCGGCGATGCGCTTCCACGTTGCGGCCGCGTTGGACATGCGGGGTTCGAGTGGACGCGGTTCGCTGTCGTAGCCCTCGGGCTCGACGCCGAAGTGCGCGGCGAACTGCGGCCACAGCCAGCGCCAGCGGAAGACGTCACCGTTGGCGATGTTGAACGCCTCGTTGTGTGCGTTGTCGTCGGTTGCGGCCCACACCATCTGCTCGGCGAGCAGGTCCGCGTCGGTGAGGTCGGTGAGGCCGTTCCACTGTGTCTCGGAACCGGGGAAGACGAACTTCTCGCCGAGCTCCTTGCAGATTGCTGCGTACACGGACAGCGTCAACATCATGTTCATCGCGTTGCCGACCGCGAATCCGGAGATGGTGTGCGCGCGGTGCACGCTCCATCCGAATCCGAACTTCTCGGCACCGGCGAACAATTCGTCTTCCTGCGCGTAGTAGAAGTTGGGAGTGTCGAGGCGATCCTCGGTCTCGTGGAACGGCGTCTCGGCCATCACTGCCTCGCCGTAGGCATCGAACGGCCCGAGGTAGTGCTTGAGTCCGGTCATCAGCGCGACGTGCTTCACCGAGTCGAGGGGGCCGAGCACGTTCAGCACGTTGCGTAGCGTCGCCGAGTTGACCTCGATGTTCTCCTGCTCGGAGTCCTTCTTCATCCATGCGGTGAAGAACACGACCTCGGGGCGGACGTCGTTCAGCGCCTCCTCGAGCGAGGCCGGGTCGAGCAGATCGGCGGCCACACCGATGACGCCGTCGACCGGAGTGCTGCCACTACGGCTGAGTCCGTACGTGTCCCAGCCTGCGTCGAGAGCAACGCGGCACAAGGCTTGTCCGGAGATGCCGGTGGCACCGACGATCAATGCGCGGGTGTTGTTCGTAGTCATCGACACCGACTACCCGATCGACGCGTTCCGACACGAGATGGCGATTCAACTCACTATTTCGTGAGTTAGGCGAGCGCCGACACCTGCTGGACAACGAGCACGAGCGCGCCGACGGCGGAGACGCTGATCGCGACGATGCGCAGGCGTCGACGGTCGAGCACGCGGTTGACGAGACGGGATAGCAAAAATCCGAGAACGGTCGCCGGGGCCAGGAACACGAACAGCGTGGCGGTATGGGCATCCACCGCGCCGGCGACCGCGAGTACCGCCAGCGAGATGATCGAGCCGACGAGAAAGAAGCAACTCATGGTGCTGCGCAGTTCGGCTCCGGTGTTGCGTTGCCACACCAGTGCCATCGGGGGTCCGCCGATCGAGGTGGCCGTTCCCAGAATTCCCGACGCGGCCCCGGCTACCACCAGATTTCGTCTGTGCGGCAACGGGACCCAACCGAAGGATGTCAGTGCGACGCCGCCCAGCACCACCAGCGCGAGCAGGATGGCCAGTCCGCGCTCGGGCAACAGCACGAGCAGTAGTGCGCCCACCACCGAACCGGGTAGCCGACCGGCCAGCGCCCACCCTGCACCCGAGAGGTTCAGGGCAGTGCGATCACGAATCAGAACGAGCACACTGACGACCACGGCCAGCATGATGAGCGTCGCCGGGATCAGGCCGGGGTCCACGATCGCCACGATGGGCGCGGCGAGCATGCCCATCCCGAATCCGATGGACGCCTGCATCGCCGATGCGAAGAAGATGGCCAGGGCGACGACGAAGAATCCGGTGACGCTCAGGTGTGTCGCCATCACGTCCCGGCGGCGACGAGGCCGAGATTGCCTGCGACGAGGGGATAGTGACATTCGGCGATGTGATCGGCCTCGTCCGCGTCGAGCGCCACCGGGGGTGCCTCACTGGCACACAGGTCGGTCGCCTTCCAGCAGCGCGTGCGGAAACGGCATCCCGACGGCGGATTCAGCGGCGACGGTACCTCGCCCTTCAGCAGGATCTTCGTCCCGCGGTTCGACGCGTCGAGAGTGGGTGCGGCCGACATCAACGCCGCGGTGTAGGGGTGGGCGGGCCGATCGAATACTGCCTCGGTGGCTCCGGATTCGACGATGCGTCCCAGGTACATCACCGCAACACGGTCGGCGACGTGTCGCACCACCGACAGATCGTGCGAGATGAACACGTAGGAGATGCCGAGTTGCTTCTGCAGATCGTTGAGCAGGTTGAGCACCTGCGCCTGTACCGAGAGATCGAGTGCAGAGACCGGCTCGTCGCAGATGATCACGTCGGGGTTCAGCGCGAGCGCCCGCGCGATGCCGAGGCGTTGGCGTTGACCACCGGAGAACTCCTGCGGGAAGCGGTTCTCGTCGCTCGGGCGCAGGCCCACCAGGTGCAGCAGTTCGCGGACCCGTGCCGAGCGATCGCGGCGAGTCTTGTACAGGCCCTTGTGGGTTCGCCACGGCTCGCCGATGATATCGCCTGCCGTCATGCGTGAGTTCAGGGAACCGTACGGGTCCTGGAACACCATCTGCACGCGTCGACGCCACGCGAGGAGTTCCTTGCCGCGCAGCGCGAACGGATCGATGCCGTCGAAGGCGACCGTGCCCGAGTCGGGTCGTTCGAGCATCATCAGGGTGCGCGCGAGAGTGGATTTGCCGCAACCGGATTCGCCCACCAGCCCCAGGGTCTCACCGCGTCGCAGATCCAGGTCGATGGCGTCGAGGGCACGGAGCTTGCCGCGGCCGACGTCGAAGGTCTTGTTCAGACCGCGCACGGTCAACAGTTGCTCAGACATGGCTGGTTACCTCGTTCGGGAAGTGGCAGGCCGACATTCGGCCGGTACCGACGGATTCGAGCGGCGGGCGAGCACTGATGCAGATGTCGCGGGCCAGGGGGCAGCGGGCCTGGTACACACACCCGTCGGGAATGGAATGCAGGTCCGGTGGCGTGCCGCCGATCGACTTGAGATCCTCACCGCGGACGGCGTGGACGGGCACCGAGTCGAGCAGTCCCTTTGTGTATGGATGGCGCGGTTCACTGAACACCTCGGACACCGGTCCGGTCTCCACCACGTTGCCCGCATACATGATGGCGACCCGATCGGCCTCCTCGGCGACCAGCGCGAGGTCGTGGGTGATCAGCACGACGGCCATGTCGTGTTCGGTACGTAATTCCTTGAGCAGAGCCATGATCTGGGCCTGGACCGTCACGTCGAGCGCGGTGGTGGGTTCGTCGGCCAGCAGTACCGACGGACTCAGTGCCACGGCCATGGCGATCAGCAGACGTTGGCGCATACCGCCGGAGAACTGGTGTGGGTACGAGTCGGCTCGCGACTCCGGTTCCGGGATACCGACCCGGGTCATCAGCGCGATGGCTTCCGCGCGTGCTTGTTTGGCGGACATACCCCGGTGAATCCGAAATGGTTCGGCCAGTTGGGTTCCGACGGTGTAGACGGGATTGAGGGCTGTCAGGGCGTCCTGGAAGACGATGGCCAGTTCTGTGGCGGCAATGGTGCGCCGCACTTTGGTCTTGGCGGTGACCAGGTCCACCTCACCCATTTCCACCGAGCCGCCGGTGATGTCGGCGATCGGCTCGAGCAATCCGACGATGGCCTGTGCCGTCATGGACTTGCCGCAGCCGGATTCACCGAGCAGAGCCAGGGTTTCACCGCGTCGGGCGGTGAAGGTGACGTTGTCGACGGCGCGAATGACGCCCGACGGAGTCCGCAGATCGACGGTCAGTCCGCGAACGTCGAGGGCGACGCTGCCGGTGTCGGGTCGCTGGGGTGCGGTTGCCGGTGCGCTCATGAGACGACCTTTCGTGCGGGGATCAGGCGAGACCGCTTGGAGCGGGGAACGTTGAGCCGCCACCGCTGCGCCGGATCGGTGGCGATGCGGGCCCAGGCAGCGAGCACGGTGGCCGAGACGGTCGTCAGCACGATGGCCAGACCGGGGAAGAACGAGAGCCACCAGGCGGTCTGCAGGTAGGTGCGGCCCTGCGAGACCATCAGTCCCCACGAGACGTCGGGCGGCTGAATGCCGATGCCCAGGAAGCTCAGTGACGATTCGGCGAGAATTACGAAGCAGAAGTCCAGGGTCGCGACGGTGAGCAGGGTCGGCAGCAGAATCGGGGCCACATGCCGTCTGATCACCGATCCGCTCTTCGCACCGAAGGTGCGGGCGGCGTCGACGAACAACCGACTCTGCAGTTCGGCGGACTCGGCGCGGGCGGTACGTAGGTAGATCGGAATGCGCGTAACAGTGAGGACCAGAACGATGTTCGCGGCACTGGGCGAGAAGACGTAGAGCACCACGACGGCCATCAGCAGCGACGGGAAGCTGAGGATCACGTCGGCGACGCGCATGGCCGCGGTCTCACGCCAACCGCGATGGAAGCCGGCCCACATGCCGATGAACGAGCCGATGATCGCCGAGAGGATCACGGCCGGAATGGCCACCGAGAGTGTGGTTCTGCTGGCCACGATCAGCCGGGCCAGCATGCTGCGTCCCAGCGGATCCGTGCCGAGGATGTTCATCCACCCGGTGTCGAGGGTGAACGGCGGCAGATTCGAGCGGTCCAGATCCTGATCGGTGGCAGCGTCGCCGACGAGCATCGGGCCGAAGATCGCGGTGAGGAAGACCAGTACCAAGATCGCGGCGGCGACGGTGGCGACCCTGTCTCGCAGCAGCAGCTTCCACAGCGGAGCCGACGCCTTGCGGGCTTCCACCGGAACCGACGGCGGAACATCCTCGGGCTCGGATGTTTTCGGTGCTTCGAAGTCGAGTGACATGTTCTTACCTAGACCTTCACCTTGTCGCGAACCCGGGCGTCGAGCAGTGCGTAGCAGGCATCGATGACGATGTTGAGCACGAATATGCTCACCGCGGTCAACAACACGGCCGCCTGCAGAACAGCGAAATCTCTCTGCAGGATGGCGTCGATCATCAACTTTCCGATGCCGGGCCAGCCGAAGATGGCCTCGACGACCACCGCGCCGTTGACGAGCCCGACCATCAGGTCGCCGGCAACCGTGAGCGCCGGTGCAGCGGCGTTGCGTAGAGCGTGGTGGGTGACGACTCGAAGATCGCCTGCCCCTTTGCTTCTCGCGAGCCGGACGTACGGTGCCGACAGAGCCGAGACCATCGCGCCGCGAACCACCTGTGTCAGTACGCCGAGAGGGCGAATGAGCAGGGTGGCGATCGGCAGCACCCAGGAGAGCATTCCGCTGTCCACGCCCGAGGTGGGCAGCCAGCCGAACAGGATGGCGAAGACGTAGACGCCCATGATGGCGAACCAGAAATCGGGGATGGACGCGGCCGTCATCGACAGCAGGCTCGAGATGCGATCGGCCAGCGAATTCGGTCGGTAGGCAGCCCAGCACCCGATGACCACAGCACCCAGGATGGCGAGGAACATCGTCGCGAACGCCAACTGCAATGTTGCAGGGAAGGCCCGCAAAGCCATTGCTGCTGCGTCCTCGCCGGTGCGCAGCGACTGCCCGAAGTCCAGTTGAACGACGCCCCTGAAGTAGTCCATCAGTTGCGTCAGGACCGGCTGGTCGAAGCCGTTGGTGGCGCGGAACGCCTCGCGTTGCGCCTGGGTTGCAGACTCGGGCAGGTACAGGCTGGTGGGGTCGCCGGTGAGCCGAGCGAGGAAGAACACGCCCAGCAGAACGACGAACAGCGGGATCAGGCTGGTGTAGATCCGTCGGCGCAGGAATCTGAACATGTCAGGGCCTCTCGGTGTCGGCGCGGGTCATGGCGGCGAGATGCATTTCGTCGACCGTGGCCGAGTTGGGGGTGTAATCGACCGAGGATGCCTTGGCGAGCACCCCGTTCATGTGCGCGATGTAGGCCATCTGCATGATGTCCTTCGGTTCGTCGGCGAATACCTGCGCGTAGGCGGCCTGCCTGTCCTCGCCGGTGAGAGCCCCCGCGGCAGCGATCTTCCGGTCGAATTCAGCTGTGCCGTAGGCACTCTGGAATCCGTCACTGGTGAAGTACTGATCGACGGTGAACGCGGAGTCGCCGGCTTGATTGCCGTGCTGAATCACCAGCAGATACGGGCCGACGTCGGGGAACGGCCGCTCCTGGTACTCGGCGGTGCCTGCGGCGTCCATCATTTCGATCGTGACGTTCATGCCGATCTTGGACAGTGAGTTCTGGATGACCTCCACCGTCTCGTTGATCTTCGGGAACTGCCCGGTGCGTCCGATCAGGCGGATCTCGGTATCGACGGGTACGCCATCGGCCCGGGCCTCGTCGATCAGTGTGCGGGCCTGGTCCATGTCGTAGGGCCACGGTGTCAAGTCCTCGTTGAAGCCGACGACGCCCTCGGAGATCAATTGTTCTGCAGGGGAGCCGAGTCCACGGAACAGTGCCTTGACGATGCCCTCGCGATTGATGGCGTAGTTGATCGCCTGGCGTACGCGCATGTCGTCCAGGGGCGGTTGCATGGCCTGGATGCGCAGCGCCGTGGTTTCGTTGTTGGGGTACGCGACTCCCAGATCGCCTGCACCGTCCTCCGGTCCGACCGAGGTGGCGATCTCGGCCTCACCGTTGGTGACCATCGAGGCGCGAACGCTGCCCTCGCTGCGCCACTGGTACTCGGCCCTGGCGTACTCGGGCTTCGGGCCCCAGTAGGTTTCGTTGCGCACCAGCGAGAGCTTCTGGCCGTAATCCCAGCGCTCGATCGCGAACGGTCCCGTTCCGATCGGCTCGCGTACTCGCTCGGTGTAGCTCGAGGTGCGGGGCACCATCTCCACGAACGAGAGCCGAAGCGGCAGAATGGGATCGGGCTCGGGCGACTGCACGGTCAGCGTCATCGGGTCGACTGCGGTGACCACCAGGTTCGCGTCGCCGAACACGTACCCCTCGACGTTGCAGCCCAGTTCGGAATTGACGGTGCGATCGATCGAGAACGCGGCGTCCTCGGCCTCGAAGGGACTGCCGTCGCTGAACGTCACGCCGGGGTGGATGGTGAACGTCCATTCGGTGTCGGAGGTCTGCTCCCACGAATCGGCGAGCTTGGGCTCGAGATCGCCGGTGCTGGGGTTGCGTTCCATGAGCGGCTCGGTGATGTTCGAGCGCGTCACCACACCCACCGACGTGAGCGAGACGTCGCAGGCTTCGAGGGTCGGCGGCTCCTGCGGCAGAACGATGCGAAGAGTATCTGCGCGGGCGGCTCCGCCGTTGTTGGAGTTGGCGACGGTGCAGCCGCTCGCGACAAGTGAAAGTGACAGCGCGCCAACGACTATTGCGGCGACGCGGTGGGTCCGTCCCTGCTGCACGAAGAGTGCAGGGCTCATGGTGGCCTCCAGTGGGAAAAAGGATCCGCGTCTGCAAGTCGCAGCCGAATCTGTGACGGTAGACACACGGTATGAGCGGGCCGTATCCACCGTCAACCGGACGAAATCGACTTTTCGACCAGTTCTGTGGGTCACAGTGGCGGCTCCGCTGCGGTCCGAGTCACAGCATTGCTGGACTGACCAGGCAAGATGCATGTCGACCCCGACAGGGCTGCATCGGCGACGCGTCGTTCATGCCGTTTGGGTATCGGTCCATGTTATTTCCGTGTTGGACAGGTATTCGAAGGGCGGCATACCGTACAGGAAACGTGCACGCTCCACCATCTCGCGAGGAGAACCATGGTCACCGTCAGCTCGCAGAAAACCTCTGTGTCTCAATCCGATTCGCAACGAGGCGGTCGAGTTCTCCGAGTGGGACCGCTGAAGCCGTCGTTGATGGACACCCTGGTTACCGAGTACGACGCGCTGGAACTGCCCGAGGGCGACGATCGCGACGAGTTCCTGTCCGAGCACGGTGCGTCGATCTCTGCGGTGGTCACCTCCGGCCGCACCGGCGTCGATGCTGCGTTGATGGAACGGTTGCCGCAGCTCGGAGCCGTTGTGAACTTCGGCGTCGGCTACGACACCACCGACGTCGACGCGGCAGCCGAACGCGGCGTCGTCGTCAGCAACACCCCCGACGTGTTGACGGACTGTGTGGCCGACCTCGCCGTCGGTCTGGTGATCGACACCGTGCGCGGCCTGTCCTCGGCCGAGCGATTCGTGCGCGCCGGCCGCTGGCCCACCGAGGGCAACACGCCACTGACGCGTCAGGTCACCGGAAAGCGCGTCGGAATAATCGGACTGGGTCGCATCGGCTCGGCAATTGCCGATCGGCTCAACGGTTTTCGCTGCGAGATCTCGTACCACAATCGCAACGAGATAGACGGTTCGCCCTACGTTTACGCTGCCAGCCCGACAGCGCTCGCCGAGAACGTCGACGTACTGATCATCGCCGCATCCGGCGGTTCGGGGACTGCGCATCTGGTGGACCGCGCAGTGCTCGAAGCTCTGGGACCGCAGGGGTACTTGATCAACGTGGCCCGCGGGAGCGTCGTCGACGAGGAGGCCCTCATCGAGTTGCTCGCTGCGGGGAAGCTCGCCGGAGCCGGCCTGGACGTGTTCGCCCACGAACCGAACGTGCCCGACGCCCTGGTGGCCATGGACAGCGCGGTGCTGCTGCCGCACGTGGGCAGCGCAACGGTGGAGACGCGGGCCGCGATGGAAGCGCTCACGCTCGAGAACCTCGATCGCTTTCTTGCCGACGGCACCCTCGTCACGCCGGTGACGCGATGACCGTCGTCGTCGGCTACTCGCCGACCACCGAGGGAAAAGGCGCGCTGCCCTTCGCTTTTCGCGAGGCAAGCATGCGCGGGACGGACTTGATCGTCGTCGCCGAGGACAGCAGTGCATCCGACGCCGACTTCGGTGCGGCCGTCGAATCCGCCCGTGAGGAGGCGTCGGCCATCGGGGTGGCGACGAAAATTCACGACAACGAAGCGGGCCGCTCGCATGCCGACAATCTGATCGACCTGTCGTTCGAGGAGCAGACGCAACTGGTCGTCATCGGCATCAGGCGTCGATCACCCGTCGGAAAGCTGTTCATGGGCAGCATCTCTCAGCGCGTTCTGCTCGAGGCGCACTGCCCGGTGACGGCCGTCAAGCCGCCGGTGGGGACACAGCGTTGAGTGCGCTTCATCGGCGGGTCCTGCCGTGTCGAATCAACACCGCGATACCCAGTCCGATCAGGGTCAGAATCAATGGTGCAACTATCGCCATGTTCGAGCCGATCGCAGTGAACAAGATGAACGCCGCGAGAGCCGCGAGGAAGTACACAGCAGCGAAACGCGGTGTCCAGAAAACAGTGTCCATCGGGCCCTCCTGAGTGAGAAGCGATGTGGCGGCGTCCGAAACCTTTACCGGAAGCCGCACTGGTAAATCCTAAGTCAAAGTAACGACCGTCCGCCACCCCTGTCATGCAGACGATCCATCTATCCAAGAATCTCGCGTAGCGGTCTCTCGAACCTCAGAGGTGCTCGAGCTGGTAGGTCGATTTCGTGTCGGTGGGTCGGGCGACAGTTTTCATACCCACGGGGGAGAGTGTGGGTATCCGGCGATCTAAGGCCAACCACTCGGCAAGGTCCACCCACGATGTCTCGGCCCCACCTGGAAGGAACCTGGCAGGTGCCAGCACAAGCCTGGATCACCCTCATCGTCGGTTTGATTGCCGTCGTCGGCGTGGTGGGAACCGTCAGCCAGCGCACTCGGGCGGACAACCGTTCTCAATCCTGGCAACGCATCACCTGGTGCCTCGAGAGGACCGTCAGCGAGAACGACGACGAAGCCGCACTCGGCTGGAAAGTGTTCGGCACCGTTGCCACGACTCCGTTCATCGCGCGCACCGATCGCGACACGCTGCAGGCGATCGCAGATCTCACCGTGAAGCCACAGGACGACCTGGCGGAACCTGCCGAAACCGGCGACAATGAAAACGACACAGAGACGGAGGACTCCCGATGACCACCACCGAGAACCGCCCCGCGGGCCGTGGACGCTCGATGAAGGTCCGGTCCGCAGCCGCCGAAGCATCCATCAAGCTCCGCGAGTACGACAATAAGCCCGTCCCGCAATGGCTCCGTGACGTCGCAGCTGGCAAAGACACCAAGCCGCCCAAAGATTGAGCAACCCACGAACCCGACAAGGCCCGCTCCCAACCAGGTGCGGGCCTTCGTTGGCTTTCGAGGCGCGCCGTATTCACACGAGCACTCGACCGAGACCGGCTTCGGGCACTGTCAAACCACGGCTCGATCAGCAGGAAAAAATCACGACCACTCCCGCGTCGGCAGCACATCGGTCATGAAGCGGTGCAGTGCCGGGTTGTCGTTGTCCACTCGCCAGGCGGCGTCCAACTCGACGGGGCGTTCCTTGACCGTCCGAACCGGCCGGAACACAACACCTTCCGGCCGCATGGTCGATGCCGACTCCGGTACCAGTGCCAATCCGATTCCGGAACGAACGAGCACCAGCATCGTGTGCACCTGGGTCACGTACTGCACGTAGCGCGGAGACACCCCGACGATGGTGAAAGTACTGATCAGCAGTTCGTGGAAGTACCGCGCGTCGACCGGTGAATACATGATGATCGGCTGCTCGTCGAAGTCCTCCACCGACAGTTCGCTCTTCTCGGCCAGTGGATGAGTGTCGGGCATCGCCGCGATCAACGACTCGTGCAGCACCGGCCGCGACGCGATGCCCGGACGCTTGAGCGGTGGCCTGGCCAACCCGAGATCGATATCGCCGACGGCCAACGACTCCATCTGCACCGCCGAGACCATTTCGCGTAGAACGAGTTTCACGTCGGGCAACTTCTCGCGTGCGGCGTCGAGCAACTGCGGCAGCACCGCATGCGCCGATGCGCCGGTGAATCCGACGACGACGGTCCCCAGATCGCCGGTGGGGACGCGTCGCACCGTCAGTAGTGCGCCCTCGGCGAGGTCGAGGATGCGTCGGGCCTCGGGTAGGAAGGCCAGGCCTGCTGCCGTCAGGGTCACCGATCGGCTGGTGCGGTCGATCAGCTGTACCCCGACTTCGCTTTCGAGCTGTTGAATCTGCCTGCTCAGCGGCGGCTGCGTCATGTGCAGACGCTCGGCAGCGCGGCCGAAGTGCAGTTCCTCGGCGACGGCGATGAAGCAGGACAACCTGTTGAGCGAGAACATCGATTCATTCCTTGCATCGCGCTGGCGGTTTCGGCATGCCTTGTCATATCAATCTAGCGGAGAGTCGACAGCGCGACGAGTAGCAACCTTCCCTCCGGTAAGAGTAGAGTCGCCCGCGCAGGACGTCCCCTGCACTCATCGAATGGAGCCGTCGTGTCTCGAGCTGCCCAGGTGCCTGCCACCGCCGTCGAAGACGTCTCGGTGCTGGGTGCATTGCGCTCGCCGAAGCGGCTGAAGACCGAAGTGCTCGCAGGCCTGGTCGTGGCGCTGGCGTTGATTCCGGAGGCCATTTCGTTCTCGATCATCGCCGGCGTGGATCCGCGCGTCGGGCTGTTCGCGTCGTTCACGATGGCCGTCACCATCTCCATCGTCGGGGGCCGGCCGGCAATGATCTCCGCGGCCACCGGAGCGATTGCCCTGGTCGTCGCTCCCTTGGCACGCGAGTACGGCCTCGACTATCTGATCGCAGCAGTGATTCTCGGCGGAGTGCTGCAGGTCGTGCTCAGCGTTCTCGGTGTCGCCAAGTTGATGCGATTCATTCCGCGCAGCGTCATGGTCGGATTCGTCAACGCGCTGGCGATCTTGATCTTCAGCTCCCAGGTGCCGTACCTGATCGGGGTGCCGTGGTTGGTCTACCCGATGGTCGCCGTGGGCCTGCTCATCATGTTCTTCCTGCCCAAGCTGACGACCATCGTGCCGGCACCGCTGATCGCGATCGTGATACTCACCGGCGTCACACTCGTCTTCGCGTTGGCAGTTCCGGATGTGGGCGACGAGGGTGAACTGCCGTCCTCGCTGCCGTCGTTCCTGATTCCGGACGTGCCGTTCACGTTCGACACACTGTCGATCATCGCGCCGTTCGCACTGGCGATCGCGCTCGTCGGCCTGCTGGAGTCTCTGATGACGGCCAAGCTCGTCGACGACATCACCGATTCGCATTCCGACAAGACCCGCGAGGGTTGGGGCCAGGGCGTGGCGAATCTGGTCACCGGCTTCACCGGCGGCATGGGCGGTTGCGCGATGATCGGCCAGACCATGATCAACGTCAAGGTCTCCGGTGCGCGTACGCGGATCTCGACATTCTTGGCCGGAGTCTTCCTGCTGATCCTGGTCGTCGGCCTCGGCGACATCGTCGCGCTCATTCCGATGGCCGCACTCGTCGCGGTGATGATCATGGTCTCCATCGGCACCTTCGACTGGCACAGCATTCACCCGAAGACGTTGCGGCGCATGCCCAAGAGCGAGACCCTCGTCATGGTCGCCACGGTCGCAGTCACCGTCGTGACCCACAACCTCGCCTACGGCGTGTTGGTCGGTGTGGTCACCGCGATGGTGTTGTTCGCTCGACGGGTCGCGCATCTGACCGAGGTGGTCGATGTGGCTCATCCCGACGAGGACACCCGGGTGTACGCGGTGAAGGGTGAGTTGTTCTTCGCGTCGAGCAACGATCTGATCTATCAGTTCGACTACGTGGGAGATCCGAAGAACGTCGTCATCGACATGTCCGAGTCGCACATCTGGGACGCGTCGACCGTGGCGACCCTCGATGCCATCACCACCAAGTACGCCGCGAAGGGCAAGACGGTGGAGATCGTCGGCCTGAACGCGTCGTCGATCGAGCGGCACGACCGCCTCAGTGGAAACCTCGGTGCCGAACACTGACTAGGGTGGGCGATCGAGGAGAGGCGGCACATGGCAGACGACGGCATGCACATGCAGATCGGACAGGTAGCTCAGAGAACCGAGCTGTCCATCCGTACGGTGCGTCACTACGACGACGTCGGCCTGGTCACGCCCTCTGCTCGGACCGTCGGCGGCTTCCGGCTGTACACCGAGTCCGATGTCGAACGCCTGCTCGTCATCCGTCGGATGAAGCCTCTGGACTTCACGCTGGCCGAGATGAAGCAGCTACTCGAATCCCTCGACGTTCTGGGCGCCGCGAACGCGACCGACGACGATCGGTCGTCGGCCGCGGCTTTCGTTCGTGAATGCCACGCCAAGGCAGAGGAAAGCTGCCGTACGTTGCGGCGGCAGCTCGCCTACGCAGAAGAACTCACCGAGGTGCTGTCGACTCGCGGGGCAGCAGCCCGGAGCGAGTAGGTTCGGCTCTAGCGGCCGAAGCTACTGCATCCGGGTCGAACCGGAATTCCCGCGAGGCGGTCGTCCAACCACGCGAATGCACCGGGAGCTCCACTGCCGGCAACGATGCTGTGCTCACCCAGGTATTCCTCGAGGCGGACGTCGGCTCCGCGTGAACACCACTTGTCGAACACGGCCTCGGGACCTTCCTTCGGAATCCAGAACTCCTGCTGTCCGTGATACACGAATACTGGTGCCGTCGGGGTTCCGCCGTCTCCCAATCGATTCTGATCGGCAACCGCGAGCGCCAGTGGCGAATCGAACGCATCGGGAGTGATGGACAGTGACTCGATGCGGATCGGAGCAACGATTCCGAACGGTGCAATCCCGACGATGCACAGGTCCTTCGACGCCTGTGCGAGCCGCCACCCGTCGTCGTTGTAGAGCGACAGCATCTCCGGGTACTCGCGCGCAACGCCCATCGCTGCCGCGAGGAACACCGCCGCCGCTGCGTTGCCGTTCATGGACTGACGTAGCAGCGCGAAGTCGGTGGGCGTTCCGCCGAACGCTGCGCCGACGATGTTCAGTTCGGGGGCGTAGGCCGGAGCCTCCTGCACGGCCCAGCCCGATGCGATCGCCCCACCCGAGTAGCCCGTAATACCGAGGGGCGCAGTCGGATCGAGGCCGACCACGTCGGTCGTGACCGCACCGCGCAGACCGTCGAGTACGGCGTGCGCCGCCATCGGTCCGACGGCGTACGCATGGCGTGGCCCCTGATGGTCGGTGACTACGACGGCGTAGCCCCGCGCCAGAAGCAGCTGCACGGGTGCCAATTCCGGAGCAATACCCCGTTGCATGGTCCACGATGGCTCACACGTGGCGCCGAGCGAATCGATGGCCATGTTGTAGGCGACAACAGGGCGCGGACCCGGCGAGGTCCAGGGTGCGGTCGGGACGATGACGCTGGTGACGATGGCAGCGGGGCGGTCCTTCGCGTCGGTCGAGGCGACCAGCAGTTGGGTGGTGGTGGCCGGGGTGACAAGTGGTCCGACGGTGACGCTGCGGGTCCGCAGAACTGTTCCGGGAGCGGCTGTTTCGTATCCGGGCGGCGGAACGACCCACGGATCGTCGAGCGGTGTCGCGGCGATCGATTCGGCGGTTCGCGGTGGATTCTGGAAATCGCCGAGTGGATCGGCACCCGCCGACCATTGCCCGCCCGACACCACCAACGAAACCGCAGCGACCGCCGCTGCACACCGACGGCCGAACTTCGCGAACTTCCCCATCTGAGACCCCCCGGTCCAAGTTCCGGATCGTTACCGGAGCTTTCCAAACGACTCTAGGGGCCGGAACCATCTACAGGGGCCGAACGCACTATTTTCTCGGATCGAACCATGATGAATTGCTTCGGCGTCACGTCACCTCGCCACTCACACGAGACGCTTTAGCCGTCGACGACCACCGGGACGATGAGGGGCTGACGGCCAAGGGTCTGCTTGGCCCATCGCGCCGATTCCTGCACGATGCGCTTCTCGATGTGCTCGCGTGAGGCGACGTTCCCGTCGCTCTCGCGGGTCAGAGTCTTGCCGATCGCCTTCGCCAGTGAGTCGAAAGCGTTGGCCTCGTGGGCGAATCCCCGTCCGATGAAGTCGACGTCGTCGACCAGCAGGCCGGTGTCGGGGTCCACGATCGCGATGACGGTCAGCACGCCCTCGTTCGCGAGCAGACGACGTTCGGCCAGCGAATCCTCCGTCACACCGCCTACGGCACTGCCGTCGACATAGATCAGTTCGATGGGGACGGAGCCGGTGATCTGCGCGACGCCGTCGAACAGATCGATGACGCTTCCGTTCTCGGCGATCAACACTCGATCGCGGGGAACGCCGGTCCTGATCGCGAGATCGGCGTTGGCGCGCAGATGCCGCGACTCACCGTGTACGGGAAGCACATTGGCGGGTTCGAGGATGTTGTAGCAGTAGACGAGCTCACCTGCGCTGGCGTGACCGGAGACGTGCACCTTGGCATTTCCCTTGTGCACCACGCGTGCACCCTTCTCGACCAGGCCGTTGATGACGCGGTAGATCGCGTTCTCGTTTCCGGGGATGAGGCTGCTCGCCATCAGTACGGTGTCGCCGTCGCCGACCTTGATCTGATGCTCACCCGACGCCATCCGCGACAGCGCAGCGAGAGGCTCGCCCTGCGATCCGGTGCAGATCAGCGTGATCTTGTTCGCCGGAAGTCGGTTGAGCTTCGGCAGATCGACGACGAGCCCGTCGGGCACATCGAGGTAATTCAGATCGGTCGCAATCTTCATGTTGCGCACCATCGATCGGCCCACGAACGCAACCTTGCGGCCCTGCGCATGCGCGGCGTCGAGTACCTGTTGAATGCGGTGCACGTGACTGGCGAAGCTCGACACGATCACGCGCCCCGTCGTTTCGCGGAACACCTTCTCGATGGCCGGGACCAGATCGCGTTCGGAGACCATGAACCCGGGAACTTCGGCGTTGGTGGAGTCGACGAGAAGCAGGTCGAGCCCTTCCTCGCCGAGGCGTGCGAAGCTGCGGAGATCGGTGATCCGGCCGTCCAGCGGGAACTGGTCCATCTTGAAGTCGCCGGTGTGCAGCACAAGCCCGGCGTCGGTGCGAATGGCGATGGCGAGACCGTCGGGAATCGAGTGGTTGACGGCGATGAACTCGAGCTCGAACGGGCCTTCCTGACGGGTTTGGCCCGCCTCGACCTCGATCAGCTTTGTCGAGACCTTGAACTCCTCGAACTTGGCAGCAAGGAAGTGCAGTGTCAGACGTGACGAGATGACGGGGATGTCGCCGCGCTCGCGCAGCAGGTACGGGACGCCACCGATGTGATCCTCGTGTCCGTGGGTGAGGACGATCGCGACGACGTCGTCGAGACGATCGCGGATGCAACTCCAGTCGGGGAGGATGACGTCGACGCCGGGCTGGTGCTCTTCGGGGAACAGGACGCCGCAGTCGACGATCAGCAGTTTTCCGTCGTATTCGAAGACGGTCATGTTCCGACCGATCTCGCCGAGACCGCCGGTCGCGATCACGCGAAGGTGCCCTGCCTGGAGCGCGGAGGAGGATCGCTTTCTCGGTGCGGCGGGGGATCTGCGGTTCCGTGGTGATCTCGACATGCCTCTTACGCTACGGGGGGACTCCGACCTGGTGTCGACCCCGGTCCGAAGACTGCCGATTTGCGTCAACTCTACTGTTGCGTAAGAGTAGGGATCAGTTTCCCGACTGTTTCTCCCCACCTGATGTGTGCGAGACGCGTGAGATGCCCATCGGGCTCCACGAACAAAGCCTTCGGGCGCAGCGATGCGCCCACCCATGGACGAGAGCGGCCGTTGGTCGGCACGTGAAGTCCATCGATCACGAATGGAGAGATATGAGCGACTCCGCCGAGCGGATTCCGACCGTCATGGGTGCCCTGCGGTCCCCCCGAATGCTCAAAACCGAGGTGCTGGCCGGCCTGGTTGTCGCGTTGGCGCTGATCCCCGAGGCCATCGCGTTCTCGATCATTGCCGGCGTCGATCCGCGAGTGGGCCTGTTCGCGTCTTTCACGATGGCGGTGTCCATCGCGTTCCTGGGCGGTCGTCCCGCGATGATCTCTGCGGCCACTGGCGCGATTGCCCTGGTCATCGCCCCGGTCGCCAAGCAGTACGGCCTCGACTACTTCATCGCCACCGTCATCCTCGCCGGCGTCCTCCAGGTGGTTCTCGGGGTCCTCGGCGTTGCCAAGCTGATGCGCTTCATTCCTCGCAGCGTCATGGTGGGCTTCGTCAACGCACTGGCAATTCTGATCTTCACCTCGCAGTTTCCGTCGCTCATCGGCGTTCCGTGGCTGGTGTACCCGCTGGTGGCCGTCGGTCTGCTGATCATGTTCCTGCTCCCCAAGGTCACCTCCGTCGTTCCCGCACCGCTGGTCGCCATCGTGCTGCTGACCGTTGCCACGGTGGTGTTCGCGCTGAACGTCCCCAACGTCGGCGGTGAAGGCGAGCTGCCGTCGAGCCTGCCCGCCCTGCTGTTTCCCGACGTTCCCCTGAATCTCGAAACCCTGAGCATCATCGCTCCGTACGCGTTCGCCATGGCCATCGTCGGGCTGCTCGAGTCGCTGCTCACCGCCAAGCTCGTCGACGACGTCACCGACACTCACTCGAACAAGACCCGCGAGAGCTGGGGCCAGGGCGCAGCCAACGTCATCACCGGCTTCTTCGGCGGCATGGGTGGTTGCGCGATGGTCGGCCAGACGATGATCAACGTCAAGGCCTCGGGTGCCCGGACGCGCATCTCGACGTTCCTCGCCGGTGTGTTTCTGCTGATTCTGGTGGTCGGACTCGGCGATGTCGTTGCGTTGATTCCGATGGCCGCTCTGGCGGCCGTCATGATCATGGTCGCGATCGGCACGATGGACTGGCACAGCATTCATCCGAAGACGTTGCGGCGCATGCCCAAAAGCGAAACAGCAGTCATGCTGGCAACCGTGGTCGTCACCGTCGCCACCCACAACCTGGCCTACGGAGTCGTGGTGGGAGTGGTCACCGCGATGGTGCTGTTCGCCCGACGGGTCGCCCACCTGACCGAGGTCGTCGATGTGGCTCATCCCGACGAGGACACTCGCGTGTACGCGGTGAAGGGTGAATTGTTCTTCGCGTCGAGCAACGATCTGATCTATCAGTTCGACTACGTGGGAGATCCGAAGAACGTCGTCATCGACATGTCGGAGTCGCACATCTGGGATGCATCGACCGTCGCAACCCTCGATGCCATCACCTCGAAGTACGAGGCGAAGGGCAAACATGCCCTGATCATCGGACTGAACGTCGCATCTGCCGAACGGCACGTTCGATTGAGTGGGCAGCTGTCCGGCGGGCACTGACGCAGCAAGTCCGAGTCCGAAACCATTGCGGAATCGCGCGTCATCACTTTAAAGTGATGACGCGCGTCATCGGATCGCGTTTCGTGCGGGAGGGGTTCGTCAGCATGCACATTCACACCGCGGTGATCATCGGCAGCGGTTTCGGTGGCCAGTGCGCCGCGAAAGCACTGCTCGATCGGGGAATCGACGACCTCGTGATTCTCGAAAGGCGTCCCTTCCTCGGTGGCACGTGGAAGCAGAACCGCTACCCGGGTGCAGCCGTCGACGTGCAGAGTCCGCTCTACTCGATTGCGTCGGAGCCGTTCGAGTGGACGCGGATGTTCGCCGAACGTGAGGAACTCGACCGGTACACCCAGCACGTGCTCGATTCCAACGGGCTGCCTGCCCGAACACATGCGAACACGGATGTGCAGAAGATCGAATGGGTCGGTGATCACTGGGCGATCTCCACCTCGCGCGGCGAGTATGCGGCGAAGTTCGTGGTCAATGCCTCGGGACCCCTCAGCACCCCCGTCGTACCGCCGTTCCCTGGCCGAGAGAAGTTTCAGGGCAAGCAGTTTCACACGAACGACTGGGACACCGGGTACGACCACGCCGGCAAGCGGGTGGCCATCGTCGGCAGCGGTGCCAGTGCCGCGCAGGTGATCCCTGCGATCCAACCCGACGTGGAGCAGCTGCACGTTTTCCAGCGCACCCCGCACTGGGTGATGCCCCGTCACGATCGCGAATTCACGCCGTGGCAGCGCAGGTTGCTGAAGTTGGAACCGATCCGCAGGCTGGTCCGCGCGGGGATCTACTGGAGTCTCGAAACTCGCATCATCGGCTTCAAGTACTCGCGGACGATGTTGAAAGCGGTGGCGCAGCGAACTGCGTTGAAGCACATCGAGTCTCAGGTGCCGGATTCCGAGCTTCGAGCGAAAGTAACCCCGGACTACGTCATCGGATGCAAGCGGGTTCTGCTGTCCAACACGCTCTATCCCGCGCTGGGGCAGGCGAACGTCACCCTGCACGACAAGAACGACGGCATCTCGGAAATCACCGAGACCGGTATCGTCACCACCACAGGCGAACACGTCGATGTCGATCTTCTGGTGTGGTCCACCGGATACGACGCCACCGACGGAGTCATCTCGTACCCGGTGATCGGACGCGACGGCCGAGCCCTGTCCGACGTCTGGGATCCCTACCCACGTGCCTACCTCGGCACCACGATTCCCGGATTCCCCAACCTGTTCGTCGTCACCGGACCGAACACCGGAATCGGCCACACCTCTGCGATCTTCCTCATCGAGGCGCAGATGGAGTACATCGTGCGGGCCGTCGACGCCGTCCGGCAGGTGGGTGCGACGGCCATCGAGGTCACCGCAGCTGCCGAGCAGGAATACACCGACACGATTCATCGCGAGATGGAGGGCACCGTCTGGAAGGACGGTGGCTGCCACAGCTGGTACCAGTCCAAATCCGGACACGTCGTTGCCATGTTCCCCGGGTTCAGCTTCACATTTCGCCGGTGGGCCAAGCGTTTTCGCCCCGAGGCCCATCACATTCAGCGGTCGTCCACCGAGGCGACGACGAAGGACGAGGTATCGGCATGAGCAAGCACACCGGCCAGGTCGCGCTGATCACCGGCGCGGCAGGCGGCATCGGTTCCGCCGTCGCCACTGCGCTGCATCGACGTGGTGCCTCGATCGTTCTGGTCGACATGAAATCCACCGATCTCGAATCGGTGGCGGCGAAGCTGGGTAACCAGCGCGTGGCGATCGCGTACGCCGACGTCACGGTGCGCGAGCAGCTCGACGCAGCCGTCGCAACCGCGATCGACACCTTCGGCACGCTCGACGTAGTGATGGCCAACGCCGGAATCTCCAGTGGTGCGCGGGCATCGACCGTTCGCTCCGTGGACGACGGAGTCTTCGAGCGGGTCATCGGCGTCAACCTGATCGGCGTGTGGAACACGGTGCGGGCCGCTCTGCCACACATCGTCGAGTCCGGGGGTTACGTGCTGCTCACCTCGTCCACGTACGCGTACCTCAACGGCCTGGCGAATGCGCCGTACGCGGCTTCGAAGGCGGCGGTCGAGCAGCTCGGTCGTGCTCTGCGCGCGGAACTTGCGGGCACGAAAGCGACTGCCGGAGTGCTGTATCCGGGATGGGTGGCGACGCCGATCGCCGAGGTCGCATTCGGCGGCGACGACGTGGCGACGGCCATGATCGACCGGGCTTTTCCCTCGCCCCTGCTCCGTCCGATCACGCCGGACAAGCTCGCGCGCGTGGCCGTTCGAGGTATCGGACGGCGGGCTGCGCGTATCGCCGTCCCCGGTCGCTGGATCCCGATCTCGATACTGCGCGGCATCGTGAACCCGATCATGGACGCCGCGATGGAGCGGGACGCCGAATTGATCCGTCTGACTGCCGAATTGGATGCCCGACGGTCATGAGCACGGTGTCCGAAGCCGCAGGTCGCGCCTACGGCGGTGAGAGCGCGGCCGATCGTGACGATCGCCGGCGGCGGCAGCTGCTCGACGCCGGGCTACGGGTGTTCGGCAGCGTCGGATACCGGGCCGCGACGGTCCGCGGACTGTGCCGCGAAGCCAAGATCGCCGATCGAGACTTCTATCGGCACTTCGACAAGACCGAGGACCTGCTGCTTGCCGTTTACTCCGAATGCATTGCACGCCTCACCGATTCGGTATCCGACGCAATCGTGCAGGTGGATCGGGACGGTGATCTCAGGGATGTTGCGAAGCAGTTGCTCGACCCCTTCTTCCAGGTAATCGAAGATCCGCACCTGGCCCGGGTGGTGTGGATGGAGGTGCTCGGGGTCAGCCCCCGCGTCGAGCAGACGTACCTGACGGTGATGCAGCAATTCGGGACCCTGCTGCTCGGCTACCTCCGCACGTTCGCAGGCGATGTTCCCTCGGGCCCCGATCTGGATGTCGACCTGCTCGCCACCGCGGCCATCGGCGGCATCAGCCACACCGCGATGACCTGGTATCAGAGTGGCTACGCCGCAGACCGACGCATCGTCGTTGCGACCATCGCGACCATGCTGGCCAACATCGTTTCACCCCTCGCTGCGGAATCAGCGCGCCATTAGCCCTGGCTCACCGGCACAACTCTTTTCAGGAATGCGAGTTGTTCCTCGATGATGGTCGGGAACAGCGGCTGCACGTAGGGGTCGAAGTGTCCACCCTTGTGGATGTGCACGGTGGCGTCGGGAATCCTGCGCGCGATCTTCTGGCACACCGCCGCAGGCGTGATGGCGTCCTCCGACATGATCTGCACCAGTACCGGACAGGTGATCTTCGACGCGGTTCTACCCGGCGAGTACAGCCCGATGCGTAGAAGGATCCGTGCTGCAACGGTTTCGGGGTAGGCACCGGATTCGAGCCCGGACTCGGCGAGAAGTTTGTCGCGACCGGGCGCGGCGTCGGGCGTGGCCATCACAGCGACATCACCGGGGTAGCCGACGGATTCGACGTAGCGGGGGGATTTCCCGCGCACTGCGCGGATCTGGTCGATCACTGCCGATGGGGCGAGCTTCACGGTGCGCCGAAGTCCGGTGGCGCGCACGGCTGCGATGCCGTCGACGTGCGGAACCTGAGCGATGACAGCGGCGAAATTTTCCCCGGCACCTGCCCTGGTGAGCACGTGTCCGCCGGCGAAGGAGGTGCCCCAACCGACGATGCGAGCGGAGTCCACACCGTCGAGAGTCCTGGCGTAGGCGACGGCGTTGGTCCAGTCGACGAGCTGCTTGCCGATGTCCAGGAGCTGCCGGGGCTGGCCGTCGCTGTCGCCGAAGTGGCGGTAGTCGAAGACGAGAACCGTGTAGCCGGCGCGGGCGAAGATCTCCGCGTAGGCGAACAGGCGAATGGCACGCGGGGTGCCGAATCCGTGGGCCATCACCACAGCCGGTGTGTCGGCGGTGGCTCCGGTCGGCCGATACACCGCAGCGGCGCAGCGCACTCCCCCGGAGTCGAACCATTCGTCGGTGCGGGTGTATCCGGCCTGGTCGTCGGCGCTCATGTGGTGGTCCTTCGTCTGGTCCTTGATCGGCATTCAAGAAGCTAGCACTGTCTTGAATGATGATCAAGATATGATGCCGACATGCCGCGCAACCGTCGACCCGTCGATCGCGCCGAGAAGCGCTCCGAGATCGTGAGCGCCGCTCGGTCGCTGTTCGTCGACGACGGCTACGAGCACACGCCGATGGGGCGGATCGCGACTGCAGCCGGAGTGACCACCAATACGATCTACTGGTATTTCGGTGACAAGGACGAGCTACTCGTCGGTGTGCTGGACGAGATTCACACCGATGCGCTGGCTCGGTTCGCCGCGCTGACCGGGCTCTCGGTGAACGAGCAGGTCCTCTGGGTGGTGGAGGAGCTCGAGAAGTATCACCGGCTGGTCGACACAGTTCACTCCCGCACCTCGGTATCGTCGTGTCTCGACAAATGGCACAACAATTTTCACTCGTTGTGGGAGCAGTGGATCGCCGCCGAGCTACGCCGCGAGGAGGTCGCTGAAGCCGAGATCGAACCGACGACTCGCATGATCGTCTTCGTCGTCGAGGCCATGCTGACGCACCCACAGGACGAGGCGTCGAAACGCGCCATCATCGATCTGCTGTTCCGCAAGGTCGGCGTCTGACGGTCGTCGGATTGCTGGAACGTCAGTCGTGCATGGTCGTTCGGTTTCGGCCCAGTTTCTTCGACTCGTACAGCGCTCGGTCGGCGCGCTCGAAAGTCGCGCGGGCGGTCTCTCCGTCCTGTCGACATGCCACCCCTACCGAGATCGTCAGGTCCGCGGGCAACTCCGTCCGCACCCGATCTATGGCGGTGCGCAGCTCGGCACCCGTGCCGGTGATGCACAGTACGGTGAATTCGTCGCCGCCCGAGCGGCTCAGCAGATGCTGCGGCGGGAGGCAGTTGCGTAGTGCATCCGACACGGTGACGAGTGCGTGATCGCCTGCCGCGTGCCCGAAGTCGTCGTTGATCACCTTGAAGTGATCGATGTCCACCACGGCGACGGCGTCGATCTTTCCGCTCGCGACCGTTCCCGGCCGAGCGTCCAGCTCTCGGGTCAATCGCCGCCGATTCGCGAGTCGAGTCAGATCGTCGATCTCGGAGGTCGACGCCACGCTCTGGACCCAGGCCGCAGAGATCGCGATTGCCACGACAACGAGCTCGGCATTGACCACCAGAACGGGGTGCAGGTCTCCCACCGCGATGCCCAGGTACGCGATGTAGCTCGCGTTGAGAACCGTTGTACGCCAGGCGATCCGGTTGGGCAGGACGATGAACGCCGGCGTCACCAACAGTAGCTGGAGAAAGATCCCGGACAACGCCGCGATCTCGCCGCCCGCAGCGGTGCAGAACAAGGCGATACTCGTCAGGCCCGACAGATGCATCAACAGGTACAGCCGCCGGGAAAGTACCGGTGCCGCGGCGATCATGTACACGCCCAGTGCGCACCACAGCACGGCCAGCGCACACAGCACCGCGGCGACCCGGGGGGACGCCGCGACGACGATGACGACACCGACCAACCCGCTGACGAGGCAATTGACCCCGGACGTCCGCGCTACCGACGCAGGGGAGTACTGCCAGCCACTGTTCACACCACTAGCCTCTCGCACGGTCCCCACGACCTGCTGGCGAGTTTAGCCCCCTACCAGCGTGGGCACGTGTTCTCGAAGCTCGGATCGATGCTCTGCATGTAGCCGGTGTCGTCGCGGTCGCGGATACCGCAGTCGAGGTACTGCCGATGCAGCGCTGCGAGGGCGGCCTCGTCTATCTCGATGCCCAACCCCGGCCCCGTGGGCACGGCCACCGCACCGTCGACGACGTTCAACACCCCGGGTACGACGACGTCCTCGTTCTTCCACGGCCAGTGCGTATCGCAGGCGTAGGTCAGATTGGGCGTCGCCGCAGCCAGGTGCACCATGGCGGCCAGACTGATGCCGAGGTGGCTGTTCGAGTGCATCGACAGACCCAGCTCGAAGGTCTCGCAGATACCGGCGAGCAACCTCGATCGTTGCAGGCCGCCCCAGTAGTGATGGTCGGACAACACCACCTGTACCGAATCCTTCACCACCGCGGGCCGTAGATGATCGAACGCGACGACGCACATGTTGGTCGCGAGTGGCATCTTCGCCTCCCGCGCGACCTCGGCCATCCCGTCGAGTCCTGGTGTCGGGTCCTCGAGATACTCGACAATGCCGTCGAGCTCGGCGGCAACGCGGATGGAGGTGTCGACGGTCCACGCCGCATTGGGGTCCAGCCGGAGCGGTAGCTCGGGGAATGCCTCCCGCAGGGCCTTGATACCGGCGATCTCCTCGTCGGGCGGGAAGACGCCGCCCTTGACCTTGATGGCCTCGAAGCCGTACTCGTCGATCATCTTTCGAGCCTGCCGAACCAGGCCTTCCGGATCGATCGCCTCGCCCCATTCGTCGGGCTGCTGCCCGGGATGCGCAGCCCACTTGTAGAACAGGTACGCGCTGAACGGAACCGAATCGCGCACCTTGCCGCCGAGCAGATCCGACACCGGTCGTTGCAGTACTTTTCCCTGGACGTCCAGGCAGGCGATCTCGAAGGGTGAGAACACACGGTCGGTGGTGCTGGCCGTGGTGATCATTCCGGCGACGCCGTCACCACCGGTAATCGACAGGGTTCCGAGTACGGAGTCGACGGCGTCACGAATCGCGTTGAGTGCGAACACGTCCAGGCCGGTGATGGCCTGGGCCGCCGCGTCGAGACGAGCCAGGTGTGCGGTGTCGGCGTAGGTTTCACCGAGTCCGACGACGCCTGCATCGGTATCGAGCTGGATGATGGCGCGTAGTGCGTACGGCTGATGTACACCGACGGTGTTGAGCAACGGAGGGTCGGCGAACGCGATCGGGGTGATCCGAGCGCCGGTGATCAGAATCGGACCCTGCATCAGTGCACCGCGAGCTCGTCCGCCAGCACGGCCCGGCCGGCGGCGACGATCGCGGTCAGTTCCTCGAGGTGCGGTGCACTGATGTCCACCAGTGGCGGACGCACGGGGCCTGCCTCGATGCCCTCCATCGTCACGCCTGCCTTGATGAGAGAGACGGCGTAGCCGGGAACCTTGTCGCGTAGGCGAACCAGCGGGTGGAAGAACTCGCGCAGCAGTGCGGCTGTGAGTTTCTCGTTTCCGCTGTCGAGGGATCGGTAGAACGCCAGCGCAAGCTCGGGCGCGAAGGCGAACGTCGCCGAGGAGTACAGCGTGACACCGATGGCCCGGTAGGCCTGCTGCGAGACCTCGGCGGTGGGCAGGCCGTTGAAGAACTGGAAGGGCTTGCCCGACGGTTCCAGCGCGTCCAGTACCGCGCGAACGATGCGGCCGACCTGATCGAGATCGCCTGTTCCGTCTTTGAATCCGACGACGGTGGGGAGCTGCGCCACCTCGACGGCCGAGTCCTCGGTGAAGCGAGCGTTGCCGCGGTTGTAGACGATCAACGGCAGATCCGAGGCACCGGCAACGGCCTTGGTGTAGTTGACCAACCCGGCCTGCGGCATCGTCACCAGATAGGGCGGGAGCAACAGGATTCCGTCGGCTCCGTTGGCCTTCGCGCTCGCCGCGAATGCCTTTGCCTGGGCGACGGATCCGCCTGCACCGGCGTACACGGGTACGCGGCCGGCAACGACGTCGACCGCGGTGCGCACGATCTTGCCGAACTCTTCGCTTTCGAGAGCATGGAATTCGCCGGTGCCGCACGCGATGAACACTCCACCGGGTCCCGCATCGACACCCTTCGCGATGTGCGCGGCCAGCAGGTCGTAATCGACCTCACCGGCGGCAGTGAACGGGGTGACGGGGAAGAACAGGACTCCGTCGAGCATGGTGGTCTCCTCGAGAACTAGGTGGGGGTGAGTCAGTCTTGGGTGAGCTGGCCGTCGACGCGGCGGAAGATGCCCTCTGGGTTGCCGTCGGCAATTGCACTGGGCAGCAGAGGTTTCGGCACATCCTGGTAGGAAACAGGACGCAGGAAGCGCTCGATGGCCAGAGATCCGACCGAGGTGGTGCGGGAATTGGAAGTGGCGGGGAAGGGGCCGCCGTGCACCATTGCGTGGCCTACCTCGACGCCGGTGGGCCATCCGTCGAACAGGATGCGGCCGGCCTTGAGTTCGAGAACCGAGAGGAGTTTGCCTGCCTCGGCGTGATCGGACTCGTCGGCATGGACAGTGGCGGTCAGCTGCCCTTCGAGGAGCGCAGCGACGTCGCGAACCTGCTGTGCATCGGTGCAGCGAACGATGAGGCTCGACGCGCCGAACACCTCGGCCTGCGCTGCGTCGGAGGTGAGGAACGTATCGGCGTCGGTGGCGAACAGCGCTGCGCGGCAGGCATTCGGGGCCTGTGCGTCGGTACCCCTGGCGAGCTCGGTCACGACTTCGCTCAAAGTGTCGACGCCCTCGGCGTAGCTCGCGGCGATGCTCGGGGTCAGCATCGTGGTGGGTGTGGACTCCTGCACAGCGGCGGTGGCTGCCTCGGTGAAGGACTGCAGGCCGGGGCCGTCGACGGCGATGACGAGACCGGGGTTAGTGCAGAACTGGCCCGAGCCCATGGTCAGCGATGCGACGAAGGCGCGGCCGAGTTCGGCTCCGCGGGTGGCGAGTGCGCCGTCGAGGACGAACACGGGGTTGATGGAACTCATCTCGGCGTACACCGGGATGGGCTCGCGGCGACCGGCCGCTGCGGCGACGAGAGCCGTTCCGCCCGAGCGTGATCCGGTGAAGCCGACGGCCTTGATGCGAGGGTCGGTCACCAGAGCGGTACCGAGTCCGCGGCCGGAGCCGAACAGCAGTGAGAACGTTCCCGAGGGCATTCCGGTGGAGGACACAGCGTCGGCGATCGCGCGGCCGACCAGCTCGGACGTTCCCGGGTGGGCGTCGTGTGCTTTGACCACCACGGGGCATCCGGCCGCGAGGGCGGACGCGGTGTCGCCGCCGGCGACGGAGAAGGCGAGCGGGAAGTTGCTGGCACCGAACACTGCTACCGGTCCCAGGGGGATCTGTCGCTGGCGGATGTCGGCGCGGGGGAGGGGCGCGCGTTCGGGCTGGGCCGGATCGATACGGGCTCCGTTCCAACTACCCTCGCGCAGAACGGAAGCGAACAGACGCAGTTGTCCGGTGGTGCGGCCGACCTCGCCGGTGATGCGGGCCAGCGGAAGTCCCGACTCGGCGACGGTGCGCTCGATCAGGGTGTCGCCGAGCGCCGCGATGTTGTCGGCGATGGTCTCGAGGAACTGCGCGCGGGTCTCCGAGGACGTGGCCCGGTAGTCGGCGAAGGCGTCGGCCGCTGCGGCACAGGCCTTCTCGACGTCGTTGTTGTCTCCGTGCCCGTAGGCGGGTTCGAGATCTCTGCCGGTGCTGGGGTCGATTCCGTGAATCTGCGCGCCGGCACCGAATACCGGGACGCCGGCGATGATCATCCGGCCGGTGAGATTGGTGGACTGTGTCGTCGACGCTGTCATGGGGTGACTCCTAGGGCTGTGATGCGTGCGTGCACTGACGCCGAGGCGTGACCTGGCTCATAGCTCACCACGGTAGAAGGGCGATCGATACATGTCCAAGTCTAAAAAAGTCGTATTCGATCCACTCTTGGTATCGATCGCCCTGCCAGGTGTGATGGGCTCCCGTTGCGCGCACCGATGCCACTACTGCATCGGTCGATGCGCAGATGGTCTTGGACATGAATCGATCGAGAGTCCTAGTCTCGTCTGTGAGCCCAATCACTGGGCCGATCCATGCCTCTGCCGGTCACATTCGTGCATTGGTCGCGGGGAACCGCTCGAACTACAGAATGGAGCGATCGATGCCGATCACTCTCCCGCCGACGCCGGCGGTCGACTCTGCCGTTGCGAAGATATTCCGTCGGGTCGTCCCGCTGTTCATCATCATGCTGATTTGCAACCAGTTGAATCGATCGAATATCGGCTATGCCCGCGAGTACCTCGAGGCCGATGTCGGTATCGGCGCTGCGGCATATGGATTCGGAGCCGGCGTCTTCTTCATCGCGTACGCGCTCTTCGAGCTTCCGAGCAACGTGATGATGGAGAAGTTCGGTGCCAAGATCTGGCTGACTCGCATCATGGTCAGTTGGGGCACCATTTCGTTTGCCATGGCCTTCGTCAACGGTCCCGAGATGTTCTACATCCTGCGGTTTCTGCTCGGTGCAGCCGAGGCCGGATTCTTCCCGGCCATCATCTTCTACTTCGCCAAATGGTTGCCCAACAGCCACCGCGGCCGTGCCACAGCACTGTTCGTCGCCGGATCCTCGGTTGCCGCTGCGATCTCCGGGCCACTGTCGGGTCCGCTGCTCTCGCTCGACGGTCTCTTCGGTGCCCGCGGCTGGCAGTACCTGTTCGGCATCGAAGGTCTGCTCTCCGTCGTCGTGGGCATCATTGCCTACTTCCTCATCGACTCGCACGTCAAGGATGCGAAGTGGCTCACCGACGAGGAGAAGCATGATCTGAACACCGCCATCGCCGTCGAGGAAGCAGAGAAGGCGCGCACCTCCGGCATGGGCGACGGCCGGTCGCGCTGGAAGATGCTGCTCGATCCCAAGCTGCTGCTGTTCATCTGGATCTACTTCGCAATCCAGCTCTCGATCTACGCCAACACTTTCTGGCTTCCGTCCATCGTCCGACGGATCGACGGAACCAACGACATCACCGTCGGCTTGCTGTCGTCGCTGCCATGGATCTGTGCCGTGTTCGCCATGTACTACATGTCCAAGATCGGCGACCGCACCGGTAACCGTCGACCACTGTTGATCATCGCGCTACTCACCGCGGCTGTGGGTACTTTGGCGGCCGCAGTGGCGTCACCGTGGATCGCGCTGATCTTCCTGTGCATCGCAGCAATGGGATTCAAGAGTGCCAGCCCGCTGTTCTGGTCGTTCCCGCAGTCGACTTTGCATCCGATGGTCCTTGCCGCCGCCATCGCCGTCATCAACTCGGTCGGCAACCTCGGGGGCTTCGTCGCACCGTTCGGCTTCGGATTGATCCAGGAAGCCACCGGTTCGGTTACCTGGGGCCTCTATGCGCTGGCCGGCGCGTCTGCTCTCGCCGCGCTGTCCGTTCTGCTCATCAAGAAACCGCGCGGGGTGGTGGCCGCGACTGAGGGCCGCGACGCTCCCGTCACCCTGACCAAATAGCATTCGACACCACCGGCCGAGAGGGTCCGATCATGAACTCCCAGAACAGCACCCCCGTCGTCACCGAGATGCGCGTCATTCCCATTGCCGGTCACGACGACATGCTGCTGAACCTCAGTGGAGCCCACGCCCCGTACTTCACCCGCAATCTGGTGGTGCTCACCGATTCGGATGGGCGCATCGGTGTCGGTGAAGTGCCCGGCGGAGAGGCGATCCGGCAGACTCTCGAGGATGCGCGGGTACTCGTCGAGGGCCAGGGCATCGGTCGGTACAACGCCGTTCTGGCCGAGATGCGCCGCACGTTCGCCGATCGTGATGCCGGGGGCCGAGGCGCGCAGACCTTCGATCTGCGGATCGCGATTCACGCTGTGACCGCGGTGGAATCGGCGTTACTGGATCTGCTCGGCCAGCATCTCGGCGTCAGCGTCGCTGCGTTGCTGGGAGACGGTCAGCAGCGTGACAAGGTCCAGGCTCTGGGCTACCTGTTCTTCGTCGCCGATCGCACCAAGACCGACCTCGCCTACCGTGGTGCAGCCGACGAGGCCGCGGGGGCCGACGACTGGATGCGCATCAGGCACGAGGAGGCGATGGATCCCGAGTCGATCGTGCGCCTCGCCGAGGCGGCGCAGGCCCGGTACGGATTCCAGGACTTCAAGCTCAAGGGTGGTGCGCTGCCCGCCGCCGAGGAGGCCGCTGCGGTGCGCGCATTGGCCGAGCGATTCCCCGAGGCTCGAATCACGTTGGATCCCAACGGCGGTTGGTTGCTGAAGGACGCGATCGAGACGTGTCGTGGCCTGCGGGATGTCCTGGCCTACGCCGAAGATCCCGTCGGACCGGAGGGCGGATTCTCCGGTCGAGAAGTGATGACCGAATTCAAGCGCGCCACCGGGTTGCAGACCGCGACCAACATGATCGCAACCGACTGGCGCGAGATGGGCCACACCATCCGATCCGGCGCGGTGGACATCCCGTTGGCCGACCCGCACTTCTGGACGATGGCCGGTTCGGTCCGCGTAGCGCAGCTGTGCGATGCGTGGGGTCTGACGTGGGGTTCGCACTCCAACAACCACTTCGACGTGTCACTGGCCATGTTCACCCACGTCGCTGCGGCCGCTCCAGGAACGATCACGGCCATCGACACGCACTGGATCTGGCAGGACGGACAGCGAGTGACCAAGGAGCCGTTCACGATCGAGGACGGCTACCTCACCGTGCCCGACAAGCCGGGTCTGGGTGTCGAGCTCGACTTCGAGCAGATCGATGCGGCGCACGAGCTATACCAGAAGGAAGGTCTCGGTTCCCGCGACGACTCCATCGGTATGCAGTACCTGATCGAGGGATGGACGTTCGACAGCAAGCGGCCGGCCCTGGTGCGATGAGTTCTGGTGCGCGGATGAAGATCGTCGTCGGTGACCGTAATGTGCTGCCGCACCGGGAGCAGTTCGAGTCGGGCCTGCCCGCCGATGCCGAGGTGGTCTGGTGCATCCCGTTCGACGAAGACCGAGTCATCGACGAGCTTGCCGACGCGGACGTCTACGTCGGTGGCAAGTTCAGTGCGGCCATGGGCAGCGCTGCACCGAAGCTACGCATGGTGCACGTTGCCGGTGCCGGAACGGACAATGTCGATCGTTCCGGATTGGCAGACGATGTGCAGGTGTGCAACACCTTTCATCACGAGCAGTCGATTGCCGAGTATGTCGTTGCTGCGACCGTGATGTTGCGACGTAAGTTTCTGCAACAGGATCGGGCGCTGCGCGAGGGGCGGTTCGTGACCGCCGTCTACGAACCGACCATCGCGCAACCGTTGTCGCTGAGCGGTGCCCGCATCGGATTTGTCGGCTTCGGGCATATCGGCCGGCGAACCTGGCAACTGTTCCAGGCCTATGGGGCAACCGGCGCTGCGGTCACCGGCACCGGACTGGCTCCGGACGAGGGCCTCGAATGGGTCGCTGATGCACGGGATCTGACGAGGCTCGCCGATTTCGCGGATGTTCTCGTGGTCTCCGCACCGTTGAACGAGCACACTCGCGGGATGATCGGCACCGACGAACTTCGGAGGCTGGGTAAGGACGGGATACTCGTCAACGTCGGCCGTGGGCCCTTGGTGCAGGAACAACCACTGTTCGACGCACTGTCTCGCAACGAGATCGCCGCAGCCGCCATCGATGTTTGGTACCGCTATCCGGGGCCGGACGGGGTGGGCGAACCGAGTTCTCTGCCGTTCCGCGAACTCGACAACGTGCTGATGACGCCCCACTCGTCGGGCGTCACGCACCATACGTTCGTGGGTCGAGTCGCCGATATCGCGTCGAACATCGATGCTTTGGCGGCATCGTTGAGCCGGTAAAAGGTGTTGGACGTGCATAGTTCGCCGAAATAGGCTGGGAAGCAACATATTCGACGAACTCAGGAGTTGCACGATGACCATCGCAACGGACAAGCCCACCAGTGGACTCGCCGCGCCGGACGCCGCAGTCAGGGCCCTGGCAGCCGGGGATGCAAGCCTCGACCGCATCGTCGAGGTGACATTGTCCTCGATCGTGCTGCCGCTGAAGAATCCGATCAGCGATGCCAAGGTGCTCACGGGTCGGCAGAAGGCGATGACCGAGGTGGTGTTCCTGTTCGCGGAGATTCGCACCGAACAGGGCCATGAGGGCATCGGTTTCGGGTACTCCAAGCGGGCGGGCGGTCCTGCCCAATTTGCGCATGCCCAGGAGATCGCCCCAGTTCTCATCGGCGAGGACCCCAACGACATCGGCAAGATCTGGACGAAACTGGTGTGGGCCGGAGCGTCTGTGGGGCGCAGCGGTGTTGCGACGCAGGCGATTGCCGCGATCGACATCGCGCTGTGGGATCTCAAAGCCAAGCGTGCGGGGTTGCCGCTGGCGAAACTGATCGGCTCGGCGCGCGATTCGGTGCAGACGTACAACACCTCGGGTGGTTTTCTGCACACGCCCATCGAGGAGGTCATGGAGAACGCCGCCATGTCGCTCGCCAACGGTATCGGCGGCATCAAACTCAAGGTGGGTCAGCCTGATTGGCGTACCGATATCGCCCGCGTCACGGCGGTCCGTGAGTTTCTCGGCGACGACGTCCCGTTGATGGTGGACGCCAATCAGCAGTGGGATCGCCCGACCGCTCAGCGCATGGGCCGAATCCTGGAGCAATTCGACCTCGTGTGGATCGAGGAACCCCTCGACGCCTACGACGCCGAAGGGCACGCCCAGCTCGCTCGCAGCCTGGATACCTCGATCGCGACGGGAGAGATGCTGGCGAGCGTCGGCGAGCACGTCCGGCTCATCGAGGCCGGCTCGGTCGACATCTTGCAACCCGACGCTCCCCGCATAGGCGGAATCACGCAGTTCCTGAAGTTGGCCACGCTGGCAGAGCATCACGATCTGCAACTCGCCCCGCACTTCGCCATGGAGATCCATCTGCACCTCGCGGCGGTGTATCCGTTGCAGACGTGGGTGGAGCATTTCGACTGGTTGGACCCGCTGTTCGACGAACACCTCGAAACACGAGATGGGCGCATGCATCTCTCCGCGCGCCCGGGATTGGGCTTCACGTTGAGCGAACAGGGTCGTGCGTGGACGGTGGCAAAAGTAGTGGTGCGCTGACGCGGGAGCGCTGACGCGGGAGCGCTGACGCGCAGGTGCACGGAAACTCGACCTCTGCTACGAGTTTTCGTGCACGTGCCGCGAAGCGGCTCTTCCACTCACATGGCACCGAGCGGAGCGTACTGTTTCTCGGGTGACAGACGCTCACCAGGCATCGCGATGGTCCGCGATCTTCAGGCCGACGCCGGTTCGGGTCATGGCCACAGGGTTCGCGCTCGCCATCGCGATAGGTGCGGGCGTGCTGTCGCTGCCGGCGGCGACCGTGCCCGGTAGCGAGACCGGGTTTCTGCAGGCGTTGTTCACGTCCACCTCCGCCGTCAGTCTGACCGGCCTGATCGTGGTGGACACTCCGGTGTACTGGTCGGGATTCGGGCAGGGCGTGATCCTTGCCCTGATTCAGATCGGCGGATTCGGGATCATGACGATCGCGTCCCTGGTCGGTCTGGTCCTGGCCGATCGAATAGGTCTGCGCGGCAGGCTCAACGCGGCCGCGGAGGTGCGCACCTCGGGGCTGGGTGATGTCCGAAGCGTCGTCATCGGCGTGTTCCGCACCAGTCTGATCATCGAGAGCGTCGTGGCGACAGCCCTCGCGGCGCGCTTCTTTCTCGGATACGACGAGCCTCTCGGTCGTGCACTGTGGCTGGGGACCTTTCATGCGGTCTCCGCGTTCAACAATGCCGGCTTCGCGTTGTTCAGCGACAACATGATCGGGTTCGCCACCGATCCGTGGATCTGCATCCCACTGTTGATCGCGGTCGTGTTGGGCGGCATCGGATTTCCGGTTCTCTTCGAGATCGCCCGTCGAGTTCGGTCCCGAGCCAGGGGCGGTCGATCGCCCCACCGCTGGTCGCTGCACACACGACTGACGCTGACCGTCACCGGAGTTCTGTTGGTACTCGGACCGACAGTGGTGATGCTCTTCGAGTGGGCCAGAACGCTGGGAGGATTCGGCTTCTGGGACAAGATGCTCGTCGCGACGTTCCAGGGAATCATGCCCCGAACCGCAGGGTTCAACAGTGTCGATTACGCGGATGTCGACAACGCGACCCTGCTGGTCACCGACGTCCTGATGTTCATCGGTGGTGGCAGCGGCGGAACCGCAGGCGGCATCAAGGTCACCACGTTCGCACTGCTGCTGTTCGTCATCCTGGCCGAGATCCGAGGTGACCGAGAGGTGACGGTGTTCGATCGTCGGATCGACGCGCGCGTACAACGTCAGGCGTTGACCGTGGCACTGATCGGCGTCGCGTTGGTCATGCTCCCGGTCGTCGCGTTGCTGGCGGGCACGGACTTCGACCTCGACGTCCTGCTGTTCGAGGTCGTTTCGGCCTTCGCCACCGTCGGTCTGTCGACCGGTATCACCGCACAGTTGCCCGGGTGGGGACAGATGATCCTGATCGTGCTGATGTACCTGGGCCGCATCGGTTCCATCACTCTGGTCAGCGCCCTCGCCGCCCGCGACCGCGGTCGGCGCTACACGCTCCCCACGGAAAGGCCGTTCATTGGCTAGGAAACCGTCCTCCGACGTCGTCGTCGTCCTCGGCCTCGGCCGCTTCGGCAAGTCGCTGGCGCTGGAATTGATGGGCCAGGGCGTCGAGGTCCTCGGCATCGACACCGACGAGGCTGTGGTGCAACGTGTCTCGGACCGACTCACGCATGCGGCCGTGGCCGACACCACCGACGAGGAGTCGTTGCGCCAACTGTCGGTTCACGAGTACGACCGCGCAGTGGTGGGCATCGGATCCGATCTCGAGGCAAGTCTGCTGACCGCGTCCGCGCTGATCAACCTGTCGGTGTCCAACATCTGGGCCAAGGCGATCAGCAACGCGCACGCCAAGATCCTCAACCAGATCGGCGTGCACCATGTGGTGCGGCCCGAGCACGACATGGGTAAGCGCGTCGCCCATCTGGTGCGCGGCCGAATGATGGACTACATCGAATTCGACGACGGTTTCGCCATGATCAAGACCTCTCCGCCCGCCTCCATCATCGGAAAGAAGCTGGGCGAAAGCGGAATACGCACCAAACATCGCGTCACCGTCGTCGCGGTCAAGCGACAGGGCGAAGGATTCACCTACGCCACGGCCGACACGGTGATCGGTGCAGGCGATACCGTCATCGTCTCCGGTCAGGTTCGAGACGCCGAACGTTTCAGTGAGTCGACCTGAGCGATTCCAGCGTCTCGCGTGCTCCCCGCTCCTGCAGAGACGACAGTTGTTTCGTGTATTCGGCCACGAACCGCTCGTTGTCGATCAGATCCCCGAACACTGCGCGGTTGGCGATGAACGCCGTGGGGTTCTCGCGCTGACTCTGCGCGATCGGCACCAGTGAATCCTTGAGTTGGTCGACGATCTCGATGGGCTCGCCGGACTCGTCCACGGCCTCGGCGTAGCGAGCCCAACTGGCCACCACCGCGGTGGAGCGGGTGATCTGACCGCCGGTCTCGAGGTTCTTGCGGATGACGGGCAAGAGCCACTTGGGAATTCGGTCCGAGGACTCGGCGCACAGGCGAGCGACGGTATCGCGGATCTCGGGGTTGGAGAACCGCTCGATCAACGTCTTCTTGTAGTCGGTCAGATCGATACCGGGGACCGGCTGCAGCGTCGGGGTTGCCTCCTCGTCCATGTAGGCGAGCAGAAAATCGGCGAACAGCGAATCCTGGCACACCTCGTGGACGAGTCGATAGCCACTGAGGTAGCCGAAGTACGCGAGCGCCTGGTGGCTGGCATTGAGCAACCGCAGCTTCATCAGCTCGTAGGGGGTGACGTCCTCGACCACCTGCACGCCCACCTCTTCCAGCGGTGGACGGCCGAGGGTGAAGTTGTCCTCGAGCACCCACTGCGTGAACGGCTCGCCCGCAACGGGCCATTGATCTTCGATGGCGTAACGCAGCGAAAGTTGCTCGGTCACTTCCGGTGTCGTGACCGGCGTGATGCGATCGACCATCGAATTGGGGAACGCGCCTTCGGCTTGGATCCAGTCGGCCAACGCCGGATCCTTCAGGCGCGCGAACGCGGTGAACGTCGACTGCGCCATGTGTCCGTTGCCCTCGATGTTGTCGCAGGACATGATGGTGAACGGTGCCATTCCGCGGGCCTTGCGTCGAGCCAACGCTTCGATCACGAGCCCGAATGTCGTTGCGGGAACAGCGCCGTCGGCGAGGTCGGCGACGATGGCCGGATTGTCGGCGTCGAATTCGCCCGTCGTCGCGGAGAAGTTGTAGCCACCCTCGGTGATGGTGAGCGAGACGATCTTCGTGGTGTCGGCTGCCATCTTCTCGATGACGGCCTCGGCGTCGTCCGGTGCGAAGAGATACTCGACGATGGAACCGATGACGCGGGTGTCCCACGTGCCGTCGGAGTGCTTGAGCGCCAACGTGTACAGGCAGTCCTGTGCCTGCATGACGTCGTTCATTCGCCGGTCGCCGGGCAGTACACCGACGCCGCAGATTCCCCAGTCCAGCGCCTGCCCCTGCTGCAACAGACGGTCGACGTACATCGCTTGGTGGGCGCGATGGAAGCCGCCGACACCGAAATGCACGATGCCGACCGTCACCTCGGATCGGTCGTAGGTCGGAACCGCGACGTCCTCGATGAAGTCGGCGAGGTTCTGCGAGTTCAACTTCATGCGTCGTTCTCCTTCGAAAGTCCTGGAATCACTACGGCTTTGATGCTTCCGGGTTGCCTGTCCGCGTTCAGTGCATCCTCGACGCCTTCGAGCCCGAATCGCGCCGTCACCATCGCGTCGAGATCCACCATGCCCGACGCCACCAGCGAGCGTGCGATCGGCCATGTGTTGGCGTAGCGAAAGACGCCGGTGAGCAGCAATTCTCGGTTCTGGATCAGCGAGATCGGCAGCGGGTAATCGGATCCGCCTATGCCGACGAGGACGACCGTGCCTGCGGGCCGGACCGCGTGGATGCCGTCGATCACGGCTCGGGCCGCACCGGACGCGTCGATGAACGCATCGACCGTCAGGGAGCGCACGTCCTCGGCGGCGGGGTCGAGCACGCGAGTCGCGCCGAACCTCTGCGCGTTGGCCCGGCGGGAAGCGTCGATGTCGGTGACGATCACCTCGGTGGCACCGAATGCGCGAGCGACCTGTGCGGTGACGAGCCCGACGGGCCCCGCTCCCGCGATGAGCACGCTCGAGCCCGCGGAGATCCGCGCTTTCTGGGCCGACGCGATGCCCACCGACAGCGGTTCGAAGAGCGCAGCAGCCTCGTCGGAGATGTCGTCGGGGACGTCGTGGGCGAATGTCGATTGGATCAGTACGTACTCGGCCAGCGCGCCGTCGATCGGCGGCGTCGCGAAGAATTCCATGGCCGGGCAGAGGTTGTAGCGGCCGGCGCGGGACTGGGCGCTGGTGGGGTCCGGTCGCTGCGGTTCGATGGACACGCGCTGCCCGACGCGGGTGTCGGAGACGTCGTTGCCCACGGCCACGATGACGCCCGCGGCCTCGTGTCCGAGGACCAGGGGGCCGTCGACCACGTACTCGCCGATGCGCCCCTCCCGGTAGTAGTGCGCGTCGGAACCGCACACCCCGACCGCCGTGACCTGTACGAGGACCTGATCGGGCGCGGGGGTGGGGACGGGCCGTTCTTCGAGTCGTATCTCCTGTGCTGCGGTGAGGACGCTGGCCTGCATGGACTGTGGCACGGGTCGCCCGCCGTCGGGGGGTGTTGTGTAGATCACACCTTAATGTTAGCTTAGTGAGCAGATGAACACGAGCTGAGCATCTGCTCATAACTTGGGAGGCGAAATGGATGGATCGTCATCCGGTCCAGCGGGGTCGAAGTCTCCGCGGTCCGGAGAGGATCTGCGCCTGGCTCTGCGCGCCGCAACCATGTACCACCTCGAAGGCGCGACTCAGGCCGAGATCGCCGTGAAGCTCGGTGTCTCACGCCCCACGGCAGGGCGGTTGGTTGCACGCGCTCGCACCCAGGGACTGGTGACCATCGAGATCAACGTTCCCGACGACCTGCAGGGCACCGTGCACGCCGACATCGAGCGTGAACTCGAAGCGCAGTTCGGGCTGACCGAGGTGCTCGTCGTCTCGGACGTCATCGACGGCACGGACGCCGGCTACGGTTCCCTCGGCCGGGCAGCGGCGACGCTGCTCTCTCGTCGGCTCCAGGACAAGGATGTGCTGGGCTTCACCTGGGGACCCGAGACGGTGGCGGTCGCCAGCTCGCTCAAGACCAGGTCCACCAAATGTGCTGCGGTGGTGCAACTCGACGGTTCCATCACCTCGGCCGACTACCAGACCGGCGTCGAGTACACACTCGGACGGTGCGCTGCGTACCTGCAGGCGACACCCATCAGGCTCAATGCGCCGCTGTACGCCGATCAGGCGACTGTCGTTGCGTTGGAGCAGGACTCCGTGATCTCTCGCGCACTCAAAGCCGGGACCGATGCCGATGTGATGATGTACGGCATCGGTCCCGTTTCCACGTCCACCACATTGTTCGAGGGCAGCTTCATCGACCTCGAGGTGCTCGACGAACTGCGCCGACTCGGTGCGGTCGGTGAGATCGGCGGACGGTTCTACGACGCCGACGGCAAGGACACCGGAGGATCACTCCCCGGCCGAACCGTGTCGGTGGGGCTCGACGCCATCAGGGCCTGCGATCGGGCGGTGCTCGTCACGGGCGGAAAACGAAAACACGAAGCGCTGCTCGGTGCACTGCGCGGTGGACTGGCATCGATCTTGGTCACCGACATCGAAAGTGCGCGTTGGCTTGTGGATCGATCCACATCAGCGTCGAATGGAAAGGTATCTCAGTGAAAGTTCTACCGAAGGTGGTTGTCGCGACCTCGCTCGCGACGACCTTGGTGGTGTCCGGATGTGCCGGTGCCGGCTCGTTCGGTGGTGATGGTGACGGTACGACGGTCACCGTCGCGATCGTCTCGAATTCGCAGATGTCCGATGCCATTTCGCTTGCTCCGGAGTTCGAGGCGGAGAACCCGGGTATCAACCTGAAGTTCGTGTCGCTCTCGGAGAACGAGGCCCGAGCCAAGATCACGGCCTCGGTCGCGACCGGCGGCGGTGAGTTCGACGTCGTGATGATCAGCAACTTCGAGACCCCGCAGTGGGCCGAGAACGGTTGGCTGACCAATCTTTCCGAGTACGCCGACGCCACGCCGGGCTACGACGAGGACGACTTCATTCCCACGCTGAAGGAGTCGCTGTCGTACGAGGGCAGCATGTACTCGGTGCCGTTCTACGGTGAATCGTCGTTCCTGATGTACCGCAAGGATCTGATGGAGCAGGCCGGTATCGACATGCCTGCCGAGCCCACCTGGCAGCAGGTGGCCGACGCCGCAGCCGCTCTCGACAGCCCGGGCCTGTCCGGAATCTGCCTGCGCGGCAAGCCCGGCTGGGGTGAGGTGCTCGCACCGCTCAACACGGTCATCAACGCGTTCGGTGGCCGCTGGTACGACGAGAACTGGAACGCCCAGCTGAACAGTCCCGAGGTACGCGAAGCCGTGCAGTTCTACGTCGACACCGTGCGCGAGCACGGTCAGGCCGGCGCGGCGACCAGTGGGTTCAGTGAGTGCGGAACGCAACTCTCCCAGGGCAACACCGCCATGTGGTACGACGCCACCTCGGCCGTCTCGGTCCTCGAGGACCCGTCGTCGAGCAACGTCGTCGGGCAGATCGGTTACGCCAAGGCCCCGTCGGCGGCCAAGGGCGACAACGGTTGGCTGTACTCCTGGGCACTGGGCATCCCCAAGACCAGTGAGGCACCCGACGAGGCATGGAAGTTCGTTTCGTGGATGACCAGCAAGGAATACCTGAACAAGGTCGGTAACGAACTCGGTTGGGAGCGTGTGCCTCCCGGAAGTCGACTCTCGACCTACGAGATTCCCGAGTACGCGGAGGCGTCGGCGGCCTACGGTCAGTTGACCCTCGACTCCATCGACAGTGCCGACCCGAACGACCCCACCGTGGATCCGGTTCCGTACACCGGAGTCCAGTTCCTGACCATTCCGGAGTTCCAGGACCTCGGTACCCGGGTCAGCCAACAGATCAGTGCCGCGATCGCCGGACAGATCAGCGTCGACGACGCGCTCGACCAAGCGCAGCAATACGCCGAAGTGGTCGGCAGGACGTACCAGGAGGACCAGGGATGACCACCACCGAAGAACGGACGGCTCCGGCCGAACCGGAGAAGTTCGTACCGAGACCGAGAACGATCTCCAAGGCAGAGGGGTGGCGTCGACGCGGGCCACTGTTGCCGGCGTTGGTGTTCGCCATCATCGTCACCCAGATCCCGTTCCTGTTCACGCTGTACTACTCGACGCAGTCCTGGAACCTCGTTCGTCCGGGTTCGCGTGAGTTCAACGGTCTGAACAACTACATCGACGTGTTCCGCGACAGTCAGTTCCGCGAGGTCGCGATGAACACCGTGATCATGATCGTCGGAACCGTGATCATCTCGGTGGTGCTCGGCCTGGCCCTCGCTCTGCTGCTCGATCGAAAGTTCATCGGACGCAGCCTGATTCGCACGCTGCTGATCACCCCGTTCCTCGTCACCCCGGTCGCCGGTGCGCTGATCTGGAAGACGACGATGTTCGATCCCGTCTTCGGCCTGATCAACTTCGCGCTGAGTCCGTTCGGAGTCGGTGAGATCGACTGGGTGTCGCGGTTCCCGCTGGCCGCGGTCATGACGAACCTCGTGTGGCAGTGGACGCCGTTCATGATGCTGCTGATCCTCGCCGGCCTGCAGTCCATGCCGAAGGACATCGCCGAGGCTGCGCGTGTCGACGGGGCAGGCCCGTTCAAACTCTTCCGTGAGTTGACGTTGCCGCACCTGCGCCGCTTCATCGAACTCGGCACCGTCCTCGGTGCGATCTATCTGGTCAACACCTTCGATGCCGTCTACATGATGACCTCCGGTGGACCGGGAGTCGCGTCGGCGAACCTGCCGTTCTACATCTACCAGCGTGCCTTCCTCGGCTTCGACATCGGTCAGGCCGCGGCCATGGGCGTCGTCACCGTGGTGGCAACCATCGTTCTCAGCACACTGGCGCTGAGACTGATCTTCAAGAGCTTCAGCGCAAACGAGGAGGCGGCGTGATGAGCACGGCAACCACGAGCAAGAAGAAGGCCGTCGCGCAGACCTCCGACGGGCAGGAGATCCGGAAGAAGAGCAAGTGGGGCCCGGGCACGATCTGGTCGTTCGTTGCCTGGGTGGCCGGTATCGCATTCTTCTTCCCGGTTCTCTGGATGGTGATCACCGGCTTCAAGCAGGAGGCCGACGCCTACTCCAACCCGCCGAAGCTGATCTTCACCCCCACCCTCGATCAGTATCGGGGCGTCCTCGAGAGCGGCATCGGCACCACCCTGCTGAACTCGGCGTTCGCGACGATCGTCTCGACGATTCTCGTTCTGCTGCTGGGTGTTCCGGCAGCATTCGCGCTGTCGCTGCGGCCGGTGAAGAAAACCCAGGACGTGCTGTTCTTCTTCATCTCCACCAAGATGCTGCCCGTCGTGGCCGTCATCGTTCCGCTGTACGTCATCGTCGGTGACATCGGCATGCTCGACAACATCTGGGCACTGGTGATTCTCTACACCGCGATGAATCTGCCTATCGCCGTGTGGATGATGCGCTCGTTCTTCATGGAGGTGCCGTCGGAACTGCTCGAGGCCGCCAGCATGGACGGTGCGTCGCTGTGGACGTCGGTCCGCGAGGTGATCCTGCCGCTCGTCTCTCCCGGTATCGCAGCCACGTCGTTGATCTGCGTGATCTTCTCGTGGAACGAGTTCTTCTTCGCCGTCAACCTCACTGCCGTTCAGGCCCAGACGATTCCGGTGTACCTCGTCGGATTCATCACCGGCCAGGGCCTGTACTGGGCCCAGCTTTCCGCCGCTGCGACGTTCGCAGCACTCCCCGTCGTCCTTGCCGGATGGTTCGCGCAGAACAAGCTCGTGCGCGCTCTGTCCTTCGGCGCCATCAAATAGGAGAAAGTCTCATGGCTGCAATCACGTACAAGAAGGCATCCTGCGTCTACGAAGGTGCCGATTCGCTCGCCGTCGATTCCCTCGACCTCGACATAAAGGACGGCGAGTTCGTCGTCCTGGTCGGACCGTCCGGCTCCGGGAAGTCCACCGCACTTCGGATGCTCGCCGGTCTGGAGGAGATCGACGGTGGCGCAATCGAAATCGGCGGCAAGAACATGGTGGGCGTCCCCTCCAAGGACCGCGACATCGCCATGGTCTTCCAGAACTACGCGCTCTACCCCAACAAGACCGTCGGCGAGAACATGGGCTTCGCGCTCAAGATGCGCGGAGTGAGCCTCGAGAAGCGTCAGGCACGCGTGGCCGAAGCGGCCCGTCTGCTCGATCTCACCGAGTACCTCGATCGCAAGCCCGGCAAGCTCTCGGGTGGCCAGCGTCAGCGAGTTGCCATGGGCCGCGCCATCGTTCGTGAGCCGCAGGTGTTCTGCATGGACGAGCCACTGTCCAACCTCGACGCGAAACTGCGAGTGCAGACGCGCACGCAGATCGCGGCGTTGCAGCGTCGGCTCGGCACCACGACGGTCTACGTCACCCACGATCAGGTCGAGGCCATGACCATGGGTGATCGCGTCGCCGTCCTGCGCGGTGGCAAACTGCAGCAGTTCGCCTCTCCCACAGACCTGTACGACCACCCCGTCAACGCGTTCGTCGCAGGATTCATCGGCTCCCCGGCGATGAACCTGATGACGGTACCCATCGGCTCGGGCGGCGTGCAGATCGGTAAGTTCCTGCTCCCGCTCGAGCGCGATGAGCTGACCAAGCTCGCGAGCCTGGGGATCGACGAGGTCACCATCGGAATGCGGCCCGAGAACATCGGCATCGTCCACGGCGGCGGCGAGGGCTTCGAGGGCAAGGTCGATCTCATCGAGGAGCTCGGCAGCGAGTCGTACGTGTACGCGCACCTCGACGACCCGAAGGTGAAGGGACTCGACGGGGGACCCGTGTCGCTCGTCGCCCGTTCGGCAGTGCGTGCCCCGGCGAGGATCGGCGAGAGCATCGGACTGAAGCGCCTCGACGGTGCGATTCACCTCTTCCACCCGGAAACAGGTGAGCGCATCTAGCGCGGCTGGTACGGCGCGTTCCGAGAGAGGATCAGCGCCGTCAGAAGGGCGGCACCCCAGAGCAGGAAGATGCCGTCGAAGAACAGGTGGCCGTACTTGACGCTCCGGTTCTCGTCCGAGGCGATCAATCCGATCACCGCTCCGACGAACGATGCTCCGCCCCAGAGAATCAGCAGCACCGAGCCGGGCCAGGATATGCCGAGGACGATTGCCGGCAGCCTGGTCCGGTTCTGTGCTGCCAGGCGCGGCCGGTTCATGTACGCGAGGGCGGGAAGAATTGCCGCTGCAAGTTTGACCAGCGTGAGCACCAGCAGTGCCGTTCGTGCAGTCTGCGGTTCGGTCTCGACCCACTCCGTGGCGAATGATCCGACGGTGTTCAACATCCATCGGCCACCTGCGGCCCAGTAGCCGGAAAACGCGGCGTGCACTATCCCCAGTGCACCTGCGATCGCGAAGTATCCGATGGCCACGCTGATCGAGGCTAGCCGAGTTCTCACCCCCGTTCAGGGGTAGCGAGGGATTGTTCATCTCCCCTACCGTGGCGGTGATGAGCATCACAGGCTACGGAGGAAGCATGGCCGAATCGGCACATACGGCATTCAGGAACGCTCGCGACCTGCTGCTCGACTCCTACGGCGAGTACGACCGCGCCGTAGAGACTTTCGAGTGGCCGTCGTTCGGTGAGACGTTCAACTGGGCCATCGATTGGTTCGACGCGATCGCCCGTGGCAACGACGGCACTGGGCTGTGGATCGTCGAAGAGGACGGCAGCGAGGCCAAGTACAGCTTCGACGACATCGCGCGTCGTTCCGATCAGGTCGCCAGGTGGCTCGAGCAACAGGGCATCGGCCGCGGCGACTCGGTGATCCTGATGCTCGGCAATCAGGTGGAACTGTGGGAAGCGATGCTCGCGGTGATGAAACTGGGCGCGGTGTTGATGCCGACCACCACTGCCATCGGGCCCGCAGACCTGACCGACCGTGTGGTGCGCGGCAATGCGCGCGCGGTGATCGTGAACCCCTCGGACACCGGCAAATTCGACGACGTACAAGGGGACTACCTGCGCATCGCCACCTCCGCTCGAGATGGTTGGGTCGACTATGCCGAGGCTCGTTCTGTCGAGGCCGTACCGTTCGAGTCCGTGACGGCTCCGACCGACCGTCTTCTCATGTACTTCACCTCCGGAACCACCAGCAAGCCCAAGCTCGTCGAACACACTCAGATCTCCTATCCCGTCGGGCATCTGAGCACCATGTACTTCCTCGGTTTGCGTCCTGGCGACGTGCACCTGAACATCAGCTCGCCCGGGTGGGCCAAGCACGCGTGGAGTTGCTTCTTCGCGCCGTGGATCGCCGAGGCGACGATCTTCATCTACAACTACGGCAAATTCGACGCGAAAGCGTTGCTCGAGCAGATCCGCCGGGCCGAGGTGACGACGTTCTGTGCTCCACCGACAGTGTGGCGCATGCTGATTCAAGCCGACCTCGCCGGTGGCGGTGGTTCGCTACGCGAGGCCATCGGAGCAGGTGAGCCCCTCAACCCCGAGGTGATCTCGCGGGTGCAGCAGGAGTGGGGCCTCAATATCCGCGACGGGTTCGGCCAGACGGAAACCACTGCGCTGGTTGCCAATACACCCGGCGCGGTACTCAAGTCCGGCTCGATGGGGAGGCCGCTGCCGGGCGTACCGGTGGTGATCGTCGACCCCACCACCGGCGAACTCGCCGACGAGGGCGAGATCTGCCTCGACCTGGCGCAGCAGCCGTTCAACCTGATGACCGGATATCTCGGCGACCCCGAACGCAACGCCGCTGTCATGGCCGACGGTTACTACCACACCGGCGACGTCGCATCGCGGGACTCCGAGGGCTACATCACCTACGTCGGCCGCACCGACGACGTGTTCAAGGCCTCGGACTACAAGATCTCCCCGTTCGAGCTCGAAAGCGTGCTCATCGAACATCCCGCCGTGGCCGAGGCCGCCGTGGTGCCCGCCCCCGACGAGACGCGACTGGCCGTCCCCAAGGCGTATGTGGCATTGGCGTCGGGCTGGGAACCCAACGAGGACACCGCGTTCGAGATCCTCAAGTACGCCCGCGAGCACCTTGCCCCGTTCCTGCGGGTGCGCCGCATCGAGTTCTTCGAGCTACCGAAAACCATCTCGGGCAAGATCCGCCGAGTGGAACTGCGCGCCCGCGAGGACGCAGCCGTCGGACCATTGGAAACCGAGTGGCGCGACGACCAGTTCCCTGCACTGAAGAGGTGATGTGGCTGTCCACTATTTGCGGTGGGAGGCGGGATCCCGATTCTCGAGGCGAATAGTGGACGCTCAGGTCACTTGCCCCAGAACCGTTCGAGGACGCCGAGCACCTCTTCGGATGCGGCCATCGTCGTCGCGTGGTCGAATCCGCGGATGACGTGCAATTCGGAGTTCGGTACCAGCGCCGCGGCAGCTCGGGTGTCGTCGAGCCTGGTGCCGTCCTGACTGCCGACGTAGAACAGCGACGGCTGGGTGAACTGCTGCAACGCGTCGTCGGGTAGGCCGGGATCGGCGTCGGACGCCCGAATGTATGCGGCCATGGCCTGGGCGTCGTTGGCGGAGAACACCGCTCGCGTACCGGCATCGATCGGAAACATGCGGTGGCTGTTCCATGCCTCGAGGAACCCGTCCATGCCGCCCTGCTCCAACACGTCTGCGCATCCGGGGTAGAACAGGCGATCGAACGCGCCGGCCTGAGCGCCGTGACTACCGCCGCCGACGGCCAGTGATCGCACTCGCTCGGGAGCTGCTGCCGTCAGCGCCAACCCGGCCCGAGCCCCGAACGAATACCCCAGATAGTCGACTGTCTCCGCGCCCACCGCGTCGAGCACCGCCGTGAGATCGCCGACGATGGAGCTCATCGCATACGCGTCGGGAGTGCGGGGCTTCTCGCTGCGGCCGTGCCCGCGACTGTCGATCAGAATCAACTGCCGAGCCCCGCGCAGCGCCTTCACATAGCCGAACGTCCGCCAGATCGTATGCGTCAGAAAACTGCCGTGCACCATCAACAGCGGCGGCCCGGACCCCACCACCGTGTACGCGATCCGTGTCCCATCGTCTGCATTCGAGGCGTACTCCACCCCGCAATCCTCCCGAACGAAGTCCACTGAATGTGACATTGACCCCCAAAAAGGCCACTGGATGTCACATTGACTCCCCACTGGCGGGCGTTTGTTCGGCGGACTCGGGAGACTCGACGGTCGGGGGGGAGTGTCAGATTAACGGTGGATCCGACCTTGGCGTCGGTTAGTTTCCGTTCG
>NZ_JASHKS010000013.1:0-100995 GCF_030056835.1 Rhodococcus sp. IEGM 1372
CCGAACGGAAACTAACCGACGCCAAGGTCGGATCCACCGTTAATCTGACACTCCCACCGTGTCGTAGATCGGGACCAGGCGGGGGCGTTTGCGGGCCATCAACTTCGTTGCGATGGTGCGGCCGATGTCGGCCACGCTTCGGAGTTCGTCCTCCAGTAGCAGGATCGGCGCGTCGGGTGTGAGCCCGTCCGCTTCGTCGACAAGGTGAACCATCCTGGGCGTTCGCCGTCGTCGGCAGGTGGGTCGAAAGTCCGCTCGTCTGCCATACCGCCAGGATCTCGTCTGCCACCGACCGATCTCGGGCGGCGTCGACGCGGTGATGTGACCGGGGAAAGGTTCAGAGGTAGAGCAGGTTCATCTCGCCGGTTCCGTCGAATCGTTCGAGGCTGTCGAGGACGCCGTTGAAGTTCGCGGTCCGGCACCGTCCGAGGCCGACGATGAGCGCGAAGTTTCCGTCGAGGGTGACCAGATACGACGGGGCGCAGCCGTTGTCGGGTGAGACATGTTCGCGGGCGTCGAGCAGTGCGTAGCGGACAGCGTCGGCGGCTGCTCTCTTAGCGGTGGCGAGGTCCGGCTCGGCTCCGGATGCAGTGATGATCTCGGGGTTGTTCTCGGGGCGGGTAGTGACGGTCCAGGTGATCATCGTCGGTGTTCCTTTCCTCGCGCTGTCGTGGGCGGGCCGTGTAGGACTGGAGCCTCGCACGGCGAGCGCAGCGAGTCGTGCGAGGCGACCGCCATTGTCGGTCGGGTGTGGATGGCCGGCGAAGCTGTGGATAACGACGTTCGGCCCCGCGGTGCGGGGCCGAACGTGTAGTAAAGGTCAGGCGTTGTCGAAAGCGTCGAGAATTTTGGTGGGGTCTCGGCGGAAGCGACCGCCGTCGACGAATACCCCGACCGCGGTGCGGTGAACGCGGCGCAGCTCCTCCATGAGGGTGTCGTAGCCGACGCGGTCGGTGATGCGCCAGGTGATCGGGCCCATGTGCAGGTCTGCCCAGTGGACGGTGCGGCGTTGTTCGGGGACGTAGCGGCTGTGCGCGACCACGGAGTGTTCGGGGCCGCCGAGCCAGACGACAGATATCGCGGCGGCACCGAATTGTGTGCCGGGTTGCGCCGGGTGGGGGGCGTGACCGTCCACGCCGACGAGTGAGCCTCGGACGGAGGCGAATCCGGCGATGAGGTCGCAGACGGCTTCGGCGCTGCGGAAGGTCATCATCACGTGCCCGAACGCGACGATCATCTGCGCTTCGTCGGTCGCGGCCGCAGTGACGGAGATAGTGGCGGTCTGTGGGCCGGTGACGATCGCGGTGGTGTGGGTGACGATGGCGGTGGTCCGCGCGTTCTGCGCTGCGCTGGCTCGGCGGCTGGGTCGGGTGGTGTTGCTCGACATGGTGACCTCTCCTGGAAAACGGTGGCCGGACCTTCGCCCTGCCAATTTCTTTTGCCGTGGTGGCTTGAGGAGAGGGCTCAGCGCACGGGTCGGCGGGTCAGCCGGTGGGCCGGAAAGTTTTCAGCCGAAGGCGTTCTGAAAAGTTTTCGGAGCCCTTGGGCCGGCGCAGCCGCCATCGGTTGATGCGCCGGCACGGGTGATGAACACTCGGAGAAGCCACAACGTCACAAGAAATTGATTTCTTCGATGCGGACGGAGCGCAGCGGAGTTCGATTCGGCGCGGCCCGCAGGGTCGCGTGTGGCCCGCCAGGGCCTGCCCGAGGACTGCACCGGCCACCACCGGCGAGACGCCCGACGCCGCCGGGGTTCGGCGCTCCTGCAGCGCGGTGTGGGGTACGGCTCGCACGGTGACTGTGCGGGAGCGACGAAACGCCAGCCACGCTCGGTGTCGCGGTAGCTCCGATCTTTTCGGTGTGCGCCGGTGGTCGGGTGTGCAGTTCTGGTCTGGGCGGATTCGGTGTGGATCGTTTAGACTTTCGATCAAGTTCGAGCGTCGATGAGGGTCACGTTCGAGCGCGCCCCACCCGTACCGATTCACCCCGCACTTGCGTTCACCGCACTGTGGGTTGTGTGGCTCTGTGAGCGATCGGTACCTGTCCGGTGGGGATTTCCGCGCACCGAATTGGAAGGCCCTCACCATGTCTGTCTCTCCCGCTGTCGACAAAGACACCGTCATCGCGCGCGCACGCGCCGCGATAGAAAATCGCACCAAATACATCGAGTCCCTTTTCGACGCCGCCCAGGCATCCGCTGATGCTCGCGAGAAGGTCGCCGAGGCGACTCGCGCCGCTGAACGCGCGAACGCCGAACACGTCGCCGCGTACAAAGAAGCGATCGATGCCGGGTGGACGGTTGCCGAGCTCACCGGAAGTGGTCTGACCGCTCCGACACCGCCGACCGGCAAGAAGGCATCGAAGGCGTCAGCGAAACGCGGCACCGGTCGCGCCACTGCGCGCCGCCGAGTCGGTGCCGAGAACACCGCCGCGGCACCGGACCGACACCACGATGCCGACGCCTCGTCGCCTGCACCCGACGTGTCGACCGAACCGCAGTCCTCGACTGCGCCCGCGCACTGAACACTGCTGCCCTCGCACCACCCGCGCACCGGCACCGGTCGCGGATCCCCAGTGCGCCCGTGCACGCTCGACACATCTCGCGTGCGGGCGCACCCCATCACATCTAAGGACTACACACATGACCCTGCCCGGATTCAACGTCGAAGTAGCTTCCCTCGACCGCAACGGCGACCCAGGCTTCGTGTACGCACGCGGCTCGTTCTACACCTCCCGCTCCGCCGCACAGTTCGCGCTCACCCAAGCAGCGGCACTGGCAGACACTTACGAGTTCGACACCGTCTCCGTCGTCATCGACGCAGTCGGCGAGGGCACCTCACGTCGTGATGTCGAGTTCATCGGCACCCCCGGCGAACTCGCCGCCGACCTCACCGCACTCCCGGACTACAAGAACGGTGTCCTGCGCACCGTCATCCCCGCACCACGCAACGTCACCGCGGCAGTAGCCGCCATCGTCGAAGCAACACCGCCGCTACCCGACTCGTCGGTCGACGGCCCCGACGCCGTCGCGGTTCTCGACGTGGAGGTGTACTCCACCCGGCCCGGCCCGATCCCCAACTCGCGCACCGACGTCGGCGCGTACACCCCGCAGGATGCGCACCGCATCGCCGAGCAGCTCGCGGCAGACCTCGGCGGCACCATCGAACCGATGCGCAACGAGACGGTGCTGCGCGTGACCCACACAGCGGACGTCTCCGACACCGACCGCATCGCCGCCGAGCGGTCCGTGCAGGTGCGGAACCTGCGGGCGAACCTCTCCGTCCTCGACCCGGTCGCCGACGCCGAACACATCGCCGCACTCGCCGCCGACCTCGACGAGCTGCGAGCTCGATCGAGGCCGGCCGCACGCCCGGACAACACCGCAGCTGTGTCCGCGTCGGTATCGACGCCTTCGATGGCGCACGCAGCGGACGTCGAACGCTCCTCGACACGTCCGCGCGGGTTGGTCACTCCCCCGACCGGACACTCGTCCAGAGCTGCACAGGCCACCTCCTCCACGCTGCACACCGCCCCTGCACCGACACACACAGCGGCGACATCGCGGTCAGCCGATCACGGTCTCGGATGACCACCGACCACCAGTCCCTACCGCAGACCAGGGAAGGGCGGCACCGACTACCTCGCCCCTCGCAGCGCTCCGACGCGCTCGGCGACGGTAAGCCTGCGTTCCGGCTCGACGGCGGCGACCTCGGCGCGGTCCTGGCGTTCGAGGCGGTGCTGTGGAACGAACCGATGACCGGCGTACTCCACGAAATCCACATCACGCCCGGCCGGGTACGCGTGGTCGTTCTCCAGACCGAACAGCAGAAGGGCCTCTACCCGCGATACACATCCAGCGGTGACCCCGATGCGCCGTATCTGGCCGACTACGACATCGACTTCGGCGACGAGGTCCGGATCTGCGATCGCCACTGACACCGCCCGCCTGGCTCAGCTCGGCCGTACACGCGAGAAAGGCACCCACACAGCCGGTGTGGGTGCCTTTCTCGTTCGGGCCGGGTTGGGCGCGCGGTCAGCGCTGCGGGTGCGGCGCGGTGCCTGGTGCACCGAAGATTCCGGCCGCCAGTGCCCATGCGGTCAGGGTGCGGCGCTCGGCGTCGGTCGTCTCGTCGGCGTGGAGGTAGTCCCACTCCTGCAGCGCATCGAGGTCGTGTGCGTCGGCTCCGACGTGTCCGCACCACCACAGATACGCCCCGACCGGGGACTCCACCTCGTGCCCGTGTGAATCGACACCGCGGGTGTCTCGTTCGTTACGGGGGCCGGTGCGGGCGCGGGGACTGTCGAGGGTCACTGCCCTGCCCGAAACGTGTTGAGCCGCCGCCACAGTGCGCGTTGAGCGCGCCCGTGCTCCACGAGGTGATCGAACAGGTACTCCTCCGGAAGCTCCTCGGCGGCATGGACGATGGCCGCTGCCACGGTCCGGTAACTGCGCCGGTAGGACTGCGAGAGCACGATGTCGGCGTAGTGGACGGCGGTGAAGCCGTCTGCCCCGGCGGTGATGACCTCGTTCAAGCGGCGACGCAGGGGCGCGTCCTTGGCTCCGCCGGATCCGGATCGCATGAAGGCTGCGGTGACACTCGCCGGGTCGTAGGGTTCGCCGGCCGCGACGAGACCGGCGATCACGACGAACATTCGCCGGTACGCGACGTCGTCGAAGTCGTCGGCGGTCACGATCGCGGTGATGCGCAGATCTTCGGCGGACACTCCCCCGGTGTGGGCGCTCCACATCAGGGCGCACAGCAGCAGTGCCTCGGGGTCGGTGGACGGCTCGTGAGCTGTCTCGTTGTCGACGGCAGTGTCGTCGACAACAGCGGCGAGGCTGCGAACGACACGCTCGGGCTCGTCGGGCGGTGGAACTGCGCTCAGTGGCGTCATCGTCGGGCTCGTTCTCGCAGGTCAATCTCGAACAGGGTCAACGGAGTGGTCGGTCAGGCGGCGGCGAGCCTGTCCAGGGCGTCGATCCGGAAGCCGGACCAGTGGGTGTTCTCGTCGACGACCACGACGGGCATCTGCCGGTAGCCGAGTCCGTCGGTGACGAACTCGCGCGCCGCTGCATCTTCGGTGACATCGACGGTCGTGTATTCGATCCCGTGCTTGTTCAGGCGTCGTTTTGTTTGATCGCAGTTGTTGCATTCGGGTTTCGTGTACACAGTGATCGACATAGCTCACTCCTCGAGGGAATTTTTCCGATGGTTCAATTTTATCCCACATTGCCCCAATTAGCCATAGATAAAGCGAGATAGTTTCACTCGAATATGTTGGCGCACAATAGATTCTTGATTTCCTAGCAGATCGAAACACGTTGGTTTCGGCCCCTTATCGGCAGGACAACGGAGAGGAATACGAGAAAGCGACGGGGAACAGTTCCTTTCACATTTCGGTTATGGTGCTGTCGCCCGTCTACTGGTGCGACGCCGTGATCGAGACATGCGAAACGCCGCCGGAGCTCTTGCTCTACGGCGGCGTCAGTCGGGGTACGGATGCGTGGGTGGATGTTGGTCGGCGGCGCGGTAGCTCTTCGTTGCCGTCCGTTCACGCCCTCAGCCGATCAGAAATGCCACATGCCGGACTCGTCGGCGTTGTAGTTGCTCCACCGTTTGTTGAGGTGGTCGGCGTCGGCTTTGGTGTCGGGCTTGACGAGGAAGGAGAACGATCCGGCCTGTAGGAGCATCCATACGGCGTTCGCGAGATCTGCATACCGGTCATCGTGCTCGGTGGCACCGTCGGGCATCGGCGCTTGCGCCGGGGTGCCGGGGATGTCTACTTCGATGGTGATGGTTCGTCGGGTCATTTTTCGATCATGCCAGCACGACAATGCGTTCCGGCGTGGTCGGATCGAGGGATCAAGGGTGGCGGGCGACGTGCGTGTTGGCTGAGGCGGCGGCGACGTCGTAGCCACCCCACGGCGAGCGGTGCGGGACCGAGCGCAGGCCGATGGTGTCCCCGCGTCGGGTGATGACGGGCCATCCGGTGGGGCGTTCCCCGACGAGGTCGATGACCTTCGCTGTCCACACCTGGTCCTTCTGCGACGGCCTGCGTTCGGGGATCACGATCGGGAGGTCGTCGATCCACCCGGGGTGGGCGTGATCGAGGGCGTCGCAGACTGCTTCGTGTTCGTCGGCGCGGTTCTCCCCTTCCCACTGGCAGCCGGTGCACGCGCCGCGGTAGACATCGCCGCCGACGCACTCACATAGAGCGTCCCTGCTCGTGTCCGGGCAGCAGCAGTCGAGGTCTGCTGCAATGCAGGTGGGTTGGCAGGTGTCGGTGGGTGTGGACGGGTCGCAAATTCCCGGGCGGAACGCGTGGGAGGCGGCGGTCGAGTCGTGTCGCCCCCAGGTGGTCGCCCAGGTCTCGAATTCGGCGACGCGAGCTGCCACCCCTCGGGTCGGGCTGGCGAACAAGGTCTGGATGCCGTGCCGCTGGATGCGGTTGTTCCGTTCGTCCAGCTCGGCGGCGGCGAGCACCTCGAAGATGTCGATCTGGCCTGCGGTCTCGGTCATCACCGCACGCCCAGCTCGGGACGGGTGAGGGACTGCAGGGCGAGGGAAAGCCGGACGTCGCTGGCATCGAGGACGACGGGGTAGGTGCGGCTGTACCAGGCACCGGGGGCGTCGAGGATGGCGGTGACCTCGACGCGGCCTGCGGGAGCAGTGCGGTAGCCGAGAATGTCGACCACCGTTCCGCCGAACTGGGTGTCGAGCGAAATCAGTTTCATTCCAACTCCTGTGAGGCGACGGCGTGCGGTTGTGGGCGCGGCGAGAGTGGCGGTCATGGATGTGCTCCCAAGGTCGGGTGGTGAAAGTCGTGAGCGGCAACGGTTGCGGGCTGTGCGCAGGCGTTCAGGACGGCAGACTCTGGCAGTCGGTGCATTCCCAGCGCCCGCCGGTAGAGGTGCAGGTCCGCCGCTCTTCGCAGAGCCAGCAGATCTGGTTGCGCTTGCGGAGCGAAACCTCCTGCGCCGCAGCCACGGTCGCGGCCTGTGCGCGGTACTGCTCACGGGTGCTCGCGTCTCGGGCGGCGAGGGCGGCGCGGACCTGCTCTGGGTCGAGGTCAGGACCATCGGTTCGCACGGTCAGCATGGCCCCGAAAGCCACGCGGCAGGACTGGCACACGTCCCCCATCGTAACGACTGGAGCGCCACAACCCGGCAAAGCGCAGTCATCGAACAGCGTTGACTGCCAGTCACATTGGTGTGATTCGGTGCGTGTCGTGGCCATGACCCAACCTTACAGTCTGAGCCTGTAAGGTGCAAGGCGTGGAGCCGGGAATCCTTACAGTCGGAGCCTGTAAGGTCAGGGCATCGACCACTACGACCCAGGAAGTATCCGATGCCTGACGAACTCACCACCGCCGACGTGCTGGCATTGATCGAAGACAAGACCGGCAAGGCCATATCGGCCAAGACGTGGTCGTCGTACGTCGCACGCGGACAGGCCCCGAAACCGGCGCGACACCTCTCGCGCACGCCGCTGTATGCGCGGGAGGACATCGAGCAGTGGATCACCGACCGGCCAGGGAGCGGTGCACGGACCGACCTCCGACCGTGACGAGCGAACCCACCGACCCGTCGATCGTCAACATCTCTTGACGAGCAGGAAGGGCCCCGGCCATCGGGTGATGGTCGGGGCCCTTCCTTTTGTTGCGGTTCGATCAGGCGTCGTCGTCGACGGCGGCGTAGGCGGCGTCGACGGTGATGTTGCCGATCGCGGCCTGTTCCACCGGGGTCAGGGTGTGCCCGCTGTCGGCGAGGAAGGTCAGGTAACTGTCGATGCCGACCATGCCTCGGTAGTGCTTGGAGGAGAAGCGCCAGTAGTCCTTGGCGTCCTGGGGGCCGGTGAGTCGGGCCTCGAACGCGGTGAGCACACGAGCAAGGAGCAGCACCTCGGCGCGGGCGGCGGTGGCACCGTCGACCTTTCGAGTGACCTCGCGTAGGGGGGGAGCCCATGATCTCGGCGTACCGCTCCGAGCACTTTGATTCGGTGAACACATCACCATGGGTGGCCAGGACGGTCACCATCCACTTGGTGGCGTTCTTCGGGACGTCCTTGCGTGAGAGCAGGCCGGTGAGGAACGTACGCCGTGCCTCGGTGGCGGTCGCTCCGGCGCGGTTGAGGGCCTTGACCTTTCGGCGTTCGGCCCGCTCGGTCTCGATGCGTTCGGCTTCGGCACGGGCCGCTTTCCGCTGCGCCGGGGTCAACCCGTCCGCAGCGTCTCCACCACCCTCTGTGTCGGCGGCGGCGATCTTCTCGGGGGAGAGTTCGAGGCCGGCCGCAGTCCGGCTGTCGTGATGGAGGAAGAACTCGTGGCCCCAGGCGGTCACCTTCTCGACCGTGTTGGCGTGCCGCAGCTCCTCGTACGCTTCGGCCTCGTCATCGCCCTCGGTGTCGAAGTCGATGTCGTCCTCGTCGACTTCCTCGCGGGTCGCCTTGTCGACCCAGACGGTGCCGGTCTCGTGGACGTGGATGTGCCACAGGTGTGGTGCCTTCTCGGGTGCATCGGCCGGGACTGCCGCGCCGTCTGCGGTCCGCAGATCCACCAGCGAGTACCACTGGCCGTCACTGGTGGACGGTTCGTCGTGGAGCAGGATGAAGCCGCGTGCGGTGTAGTCCGCTGCGGCAGCGGTGGTCTCGGCGCGCTCGTCGATGCGGCGCTGGAGAGTGGCCAGGCGGTACTCGAAGCCGAATCTGTTGTCGAAGATCTGCTCGATTGCATCGGTGATCCACGGCTCGGCCTGTGCGGCGTCTTCAAGCTCGGCCAGAATCGCGGCCCCTTCGAGGGTGAGCTGACGGTCGTCGAGCTGGCGGCGGGCGCGCTCGGATCGTCCTGCTCGACCGGCCTTTTCGACGTAGGCCTTGGGGACGTGCAGTGCTCTCGAAACCTTCTGCACGCTCAGTCCCAGATCGCGCAGCTCTGCAACGGCACCGGCGCGTTGGCCACTGGTGAGGTCTTCGCGCTGTTCGTTGGTATTGAACTGCTCGGTGATGCGCTCGATGTCTGCTGCACGCTCGTCGGCGTTCTGGTCACGCACCATCACCGGAATGGAGGTCAGGCCTACCTCTCGGGCGGCGAGGATACGGCGTTGCCCGTCGCGAACCGAGAGGGTCCCATCGGCGCGGCGGACCGCCGAAACAGATTGCAGGACTCCGAGTTCTGCGATGGAGGCGATGAAATCGGGTGCTGCGGTGATGTCGACGCCCGTGCGGACGTTGGCGCTGATGTCGAGTTCGTTGGGATCGGCGTGGACGAGGGTGTATCCGGTCGAGGTCGGTGCAGATAGCGCAGCCGTGGCGGTGGTCATGATGGCGGTCTCCCTGGTTAGAGTGCGGCGGTGAGGCACCGGGCAAATATCAGCTGCCCGGTGCCCGTTCGCAGGTGGAGGGTCGAGCGAGGGTCAGCGGTCGGCGGTCTTCGCGATGGGTAGTTCCCAGATCGGGTCTTCTGCACAGGGGGCGCTGATGTCGACCCAGCGACCGGTGACCGCGTATCCGCGGCGGTCGAGCAGCACCTGCGCCGCGCCCGGGGTCCAGTCCATCGGTGCGTGCTCCTCGATGCCGGTCGCGTCGATGTACTCGACCTCGATGCCGCCCCGTCGGATGGACACTCCCAGGCCGCGTTCGGGGCGTTCGTCGCCGTATTCGGAGGTGACTGCCGTGAGTTCTCGTTGCGTTTCTCCCATGCCCCTAACCTTACAGTCTCAAACTGTAAAGTCAAGCGCTGCAACGTATTTCGATACCTATGCACAGGGGAGCCGATTCGTTGCGGGTACCGAGAGGCGTTACTGCAAACACTCGGATCGCCTACAGCGCAGGATGATCGAGCCCGCGGCTCACGCTGAGTCGGTGCGCCGGGTGGGGTTCTCGATGCGGGGGCGCAGATTGTAGGTGTCGTACCACTGCTGTGCGGCTTGCTTGCTCATGCCGAGGATCTCGCCGATCTTCGACCACGGCACGGGTCGCTCCTGACTGCGGAGGCGTCCGATGATGGCGTAGCGGTCGGCGATCATCGTCGAGGCGAGGAAGGCGTTGATCTCGAGTGCGTCGACATCGGAGACCGCGTCATCCATGCGTCGTTGGGCGTTCGCGGTCCACGTCCCGGCGTCCTTGCGCCCCTGCTCGTGCACCATCTCGGCTAGGTCGACGTCGACGAGAGCGTCCTTGTATTGGACGTAGAGTTCGGTCAGCTCGGTCGGGGTGAGGACCTTCTCCGATTCCATAACGTCAAGATATCTTGACGCATTCTGTCCGTCAACATATCTTGACGATTGAGCATGTTTCAGCTGACGGGGGTTGCAGCTTCTGCGGGGCACCACTGTTGATGGAGGCGAAGGAATCCCTTGCCGTTCCCGATCGGTATGTCGAAGCTCAGACAGCAAATCCACTGTCCGCGAGCCGTTTTCGCCCACGCATGGAGCAGCCCGGGCGATTTTGTATCCATCGCGAGCCCCTCCGAGCGGACCTTGAGAGGCGTCCCGTCGCGGAAGGATCCTCCGGACGAGCCTGCCACGGTGAGCGCTATGTTGACCAGGACTCTCCGAGGTGGATCGACGATACGGCGCGTGGGGGGATCGAAGCTCACGGGCCAGTTCTCGTACAGGTCGGGGGTCATTGCGCGACCGCCAATCGGTGCGGCCCATGTTCGGCGACTGCGTCGGTGACCGCGGGGGTCCAACGTAAGCCGTGTTCGCCGAACATGGGTGCGGTGAGGGTGTAACGGCCTGTGCGCTGGGTGATTCCGCGTCCGTGAACGGTGGTCTCGACGGTGATCGAGCGGATACGGCCCCTGCCTTGCTCGATGCCCCCGTAGCCGACCGGCCGAGAGGAAATCGTCAGATCGAGACCAGGCATTCGACCGTCCGTGATTACGAATATCCCTGCGTGAGTACGGTTTCGGGCCAACAGGGCACGCGCACGGGTCGGCGGCACGTCGCGACCGTGGACGGTACTGATGACCAGATCGATCCCATCGATGCAGATATTTGAGGCGTCGAGAGGGTCTGCTTGGCCGGGGTCGATCAGGGCGATCTTCGACAAGTCCCCGCCGTGTTCGTGGACGGCGAGGAGCCCGAACTTGGGTTGACCGATCAGGGCGACGTGGTGGCCGGCCGCGGTGGCGGTGGCGACGAGTCCGACGAGAATCGATCCGGCACCGGTGATCGACAGGGCCGTTCCCCGGGCCAACGCGCCGCGCGGGAGCAGTTCCGACAGCGGCATGGGTACCGGCAGGGTTTTGAGGGTTCGTGAGCGCACGGGGCCGCTCAGGGCTCGCTCATCGCCGTCGGTCGCGGCGGCCTGCGCGTTCGGCTGCGAGGGGGCGAATGCGGGCGAGTCGTCGGAGTCGGTGGGTGCGTGGTCGCGGCGTCCGGGGATCGCGGCCATGCTGCGGCGAAGAGCGGCGAGCTGTGCAGCCTTGTCCAGGCTGGTCAGGTCGGGGATCGTGTCGGCGGTACCGGCCATGAGTGCGACCTTTCGCCGAACGGATCAGTGCCCTCAATCTATGCGAACATACGTTCGATGTCGAACTACCTGCGTACGCCCGCAGCTGGCCCTGGTTCGCGAACCCTGGCGGCGTTCACGAGGTGGTCGAGGGAGAGTTCGGGGTCGGCCGTCAGGTGGCGATGTTCGGCGAGCAGACGCCTGACGTGATCGAGGTCAGCGCGCACGGCCGGGTCGTCGGGGTCGTAGCCCTCGTCGATGATGGCCGCGCGTTCGATGGGGTCCATGCCTAGTTCGACGCAGCGGCGTCGGGCGTGGTTCCCGTGTCGTAGATCAGGTCGTCAGAGCCGTCGTAGCGGTACGCGCGCTGTCCGCTCGGCAGCGTCATCCTGCCTGCCCATGGTCGGAATCAGGGTCGAAGTTGCGGTCACTTGTCACGGGAGCAGTATTGCGTCCCATGCGCGAACGGTCCCGAAGGGCTGTCAAAAAGTTCGCCGAGTCGGCCGGTCCGATCACTGCTGAAATCTCGATCACACCTCTCGAATCAGCTGCCTCGAACTCTGAGCGCCATTATTGTGAGCTGCTGGTTGGTTTGGTCACTTCGGTCACAGATGCACAGTTGCGTGGGCACCTGGACTCGGTGTGCCACGCGCAGCGATGAGGCTAGGAAAAGGCACACAAATGCCGTCACCTAACAGTTGGCTACTCGTTGACGTCATGGATCCGCGCCGCCCGACTGTGGTGGCAGTCGGTGCCCGCGCCAAGAGCCGTGTGGCGTTGAGGACGTTCATCCGTGAGTCCGATCGTGACGTCGTGCTCGCTGCGGTCACTCGAGCCGTACGGTCCACAGATCCTGTCCGAGTCGCTTCGGGATCGCGTCAGGTATCGGTAGACCCGATCAAAGACGACGAATCGGGTGTGGTGTACGGAGTCTGGGTGCAGGTCGCACACCGCTCCGCCGAGCCAACCGGGCGACCCTCGGCGTGGGCCTTCCATTGGGACTTGAACGCAGGTATCGCACGGCGCAGCGCGATCGTGAGCGAATCCCAGTCATGGGCACAGCTCGGGGTCGATCTCGTCCGACCGATTCCGGACGGCTTGGCGAAGTTGGACCTCGGTGACGCAACAGCATCGGTGCTGGCACGGTTGGTGTCGGGTGGCACCGGAACCGTGCTGCAAGAGATCGGTATCGAACGACGCCCATCGGGCCTTCATCGCAAGATTCAGTTCACCGCACACTTCTACGGCGATCCAGCCCACGACACGGAACACTCCGGCCGGTTCATTCGAGGCGTGTCCGTCGACCTCGGACCCTCGAACAACCCCGAACATTCCGATCGCGACGCCGCCAACATGGGTGAGCTTGTCGCTCAATCACTTTGCGATCCCAATGAATACCGCGCGATTGCAGATCCGGACTCGCTCCGGCTCCTGTACTGGTACGGCGACTCTCCGTCGGACATAGCCTGGCAAACCGACCACCTTGCGGACGGAAAGCCTGTTCTTCATCCAGGGGACAGAAAGAACGCGAGGGCGTCCGCACAGGCACTGCTGACCGCGCCCCTGGGTGCAACACAAGCACTGAGCTTGCGTCTTCTCACCAATGCAGACGAGTACGCGTCGGTCCCGGTCACGGCGAGGGCAATCGACCTCGCCGACGACTCGCGCGCCATACTGTGGATTCTGCGACCACAGACCGCATGAGCTGTTTCGTTGCCAGATATGTCGGATCTTGATAGCGTTTGATCCACGCTCAACCAGCGCCTGAGGTAGGTACCTTGTAGCAGTCGGGGCCTCCTCCACGCCCTCCATCGGGCGTTCATGCTACTCGATCGCATCACGTCGTCCAGCGCTGTAAAGCGCTGTGCGCGTGCAACGATCGGCATACGCATTACGAGGAATCCGTTGAAGAATTCAGGTGTAGAAACACTGCAACCTCGTCCTCGATCGCGCTGGTCGCATCGTGCATTCGTTTGCGTAGCTGTGATTGCATTCGCAATCGGCCCCAACGTCGCCGTCAATGCTCAACCAGTGGATCCAGCACCTACAGATCCAGAAGCTAGCCAGCTCGAATCCGGAGTACCTGAATCGTCAAGCAGTCCCGAACCTGGCGACGTTCCCATACCTCAAAGTTCGGACTCGATCCCAGCTGTTCCACCGGAAGAAATTCCGCGCACTCCGACCGGTGAGCCGCTGACCGAGGACCGATCTTCCCGAGAAGTGACCGATCCCGCCGAAGCGGCGGCGATCTACAACCAGGTGATGCAGAGCCGCAGTACACAGGCCGGCCCTGGAGCTCGCCAAGCACCCCCACTCGACTGCCGCGACACCCGATTCCAGTCCTGCAAGACGTACCAGGCAACGGTGACTCAGTACGTGCAGTACAACCCTCCCAGTGGGCCATTGACCCCGATCGGCAGCTGGCTCACGAACATCATCTTGCATGTTCGCTCACCGGTTCAAACACCCACCAAAGAGTCCGTCATCACGATGTACGCCAACGTCGTCTCGACCAACCCCGAACTGACGGTTCCCGGAATCTTCGAGTTCGAGCTCATCGCGCTGAGGGGATCGGGCAATACTTCCCAGGGGTGGACGCCTTTCAGGTTCCCTATGGCAGTCGGATCGACCGCCTTCAACCAATGGGAGCACTACACCCAGGGCAACGCAACTTCCAACACCGATGTAACGACAATGCGTTTCGACTATCAGGGCAATACCCCCGTGCCTGACTTGGACGAGCCGAGACGGACCCGCACGACCAACCAAAAGATCAGGTGCGACGCCGCCACGGCGGTCAACTACGGCACTGGCTGCGTCAACCCGTCGTTCATACCCACGGTCACGTACACCGCCGCGCGGTTCCCCACAATCACAGGAACCATTCTGGATGGTCAGGCAGCATACGAGTCAGGCATTCCCGGTTCGGGAAACCCACTTGTTCGCGGTCCATCGGCAAACAACGCAGCGAACCGAGAGGCGGCATGCCCCTCCTCGTCTCTGCAGCGGTTGAACCTATTGGGAGACAAACCCACTGACATGGATAGCCCCTCGTGCGACGAGTACCCGTTCGCGTCCACGGAACAAGGAGGGTACGGATCAACCGTCAGGTGGGTTCCACTTGCAGAAAACACCGACCAAGGCACTTTCATGGCCGAGTTCTACCGCACAAACCGGGTCATGCCTGGTGACGGCTTCTACGTCAACGCTCAAAGCTGAGCTCCGAACCCCTCACGAAAGGCTCCATAGAATGAAAATTCACGCACTTCGCAAGACCTTGACGATCACCGCGCTACTCGGTGCTGTGACGCTCGCTGTACCCGGTGCCGCGCACGCGGAGACGGTCACCGGATGGGTCGGACCGGCAGGCAGCAACGGAGCCGGCGTTCAGTTTCTGAACACCTCCACCATCATCAACTCACCGAACCTAACGGCGCAGTCCAAGATCTACTCGGTCTTCGGTCAGCAGGTAGCACCCGGTGACATCGGGGTACGGGCTCGGTTGTTCAAAAGCGGCGCTCTATGTGAAGCCGTGGGCTACAAGTACAGCTTCACCGGTGCCGCATCACTGACAATCGGCACCACCGCAACATGCGGCACCGGCTCGTACAACAGCCACGGCTTCACCGCGGTGTGGGACGGAGTGAGCGCGTACCGCGAAGCTCTCACCTTCCCCAGTAATCCCGTCAACTGGACCGCCCCGGCGGCCCGCTCGGCAGCGCCAAGTGCCACGGACGAAACCACCGTCGAATCAGGAACAAACGCCTCCGGGCAGTCGTACGGCGCAGGCGACACTGCTGCGAATGACGCAGAACTGCCTGATCTGGTCGCTGCAATCGGTACCGACGGGGTCCAAGGTTTCATCGAGAAGTCCGCACTCGACACGGCCGCAGCATCACCCGACGAGGCGACGGCGCTCGAAAAGCAGAACGTCGGCGGTACCGATGTCCTCGGATCGGCTCCGAAGACGGTTCCTGTCTACGCCAGCGATGGAACAACACAGATCAGCGAGTTCACCATCTCCTGATCCCGCTCCCTGAGGCGCGCCGGTCCCTGCATCAATTTGAGGACTAGCGCGCCTCTGGTGATTTTGTGGTCGGTCACGGAATCCCGGGCGGGCGGCGATCACGACGGATAGATCACCTTCATGGCGGCCAGCAAGCTCAGATTGTTCGGATCCAGGTAGATAGTCCAGTAGCTGTTGGTGGCAGCGAAGTGGATGCCCAGCGCGGAACCGCCCTCAGCGAGAACATCGAGCGCTTCTTTGTATCCCACGGTCAGCTTCAAGTCATAGGTCTGTCCGGTAATCGAGTCGTACCTGTCCCGGAGATCATCGACAACTTTTGCCGGCCAGACCGGCACAGACCTTGTCCTCAGGTCTTTTCGCAATTGCTGGACCGTCGGCGAGTCTTCTGCGTTGTCAGCTGCGGCGATCAAATCCTCGCGACGGACTTGGCTCTTTTCAGTGGATTGCTTTCGGGTTCCGCGGTAGACCCCGTCAGGATCAGAGCCGGAACGGAGGTCGTCGAAGCTCAGATTTGCGATGGACAAGTTGTTCTCGATTACCGCGAGCCTGCTCGGTACAACCCGAAAAGTAGCTGCCTCGTCTTCCGGATCGGCACTTGTATCCACAACGAGCACTGGATGTTCCGGCTCGTCACATGCCCGCTGGTCGACTACGAAGAGATAGTCCGGCGGCGGAGATTCCACCAGGCCGACAATGCGTGACACCGACATGTCGGCAAACTCCGGGTCATCGACCGTCGTCAGAAAGGCTTGAGCCTCATAACCACTGTCTTGTACGTGCGACGCTTGGGCCTCTCGCGCGACCTGTTCCCAGGCACCGTCATTGCCGAAGTACGTACGGATGAGCAGGGATTGGCCTTCTGGCAGAGTTGGCATGGTACCGACTCTAGTCGTTCTCAACTGTGAAACCGGTGCAGTTGCCAGGGACCGAACTTTCGATGCGCAGGTCAGTTGTTGACGAGTTGGCTGGCTCGCTGAAAGGTCACGCCGAGAAGTGATCCGATGTCTCGGACGGGTACCTGAGCGGTGGCGAGTTTCTTCGCGAAGGCCTCGGTGCTGGCTTTGACGCGGGCTTCGTCCTCGGCCAGACGTGCTCGCTGTGTCGCGATCTCGGCGATGCGGACCGCGAGATCCTCTCCCCCGGGTTCGAGTTCGATGTGCTGCTCGATCTCGACATCGGCGAGGGCGACTCCGGTTTCGAGGGCGATGAGTTCTTTCGCCGCGGTGGGGACATCATCGATGCGACGGGCTTGAGTGAGGGCGTCGAGTTCGGGGACGGCGATCATCCACCACTTGCCGTCTCGGGTCACCGACACCGTGTAGGTCTTGCTCACTGCTGCGCCTCCTTCATGGCTGCGAGGATCTTGCGGTAGACGCCGGGCGAGATCGTCCGGTGCCCATCCGGAACAGTCACCTTGACTGCGCCATCGGCCGACACCCACGTGCTGTGCGAGCCGACCGTGCGGACCGAGGCGAACCCGGCCGCCTTGAGGGCCTTGACCACTTTCCGCGTGGGCTGCTCGGTAACCATGATTTTAGTCTATCCGACTGGACACTTTCTAGTCAAGTTGACTAGACACAATTTGGCTGAGTGGCGGTGCGGTGGTCGACACGGAGGAAGTGCCTATTCCACATTCCTCATCTGGTGCATCTGCCTGCGGGTTCGGTCTGGTTAGGGTGGTTGTCGACAGCAATGTGTTTCTACTCGAGAGAGGCCGCATCGAACCGTGGCAAAAAAAGTATTCACCCAATTGGTCGACGATATCGATGGCTCGGTCATCGACGACGAATCAGGCGAGACGATCGAATTCTCCGTCAACGGTGTCGACTACCTCGTAGATCTGAAGGCGAAGAACGCCAGCGAGTTTCATCGGAAGATCGGCTACTACATCGAGCACGCAACCCGTGTCGGCGGGCGTAAGCGTCGACACACCCCCACCTCCACGGCTCCATCTGCAGCACCCTCGAACAGCCGAGCCACACGTGATCCGGCTCAGACCAGAGCTGTCCGGCAATGGGCCGCAGACAACGGTTACGAGATCAACGATCGGGGCCGCATTCCCGCTGCGATCGAAGAAGCATTCAACGCTGCACACTGATCATTACTTCAGGATCACCGCGCGAACTCGACGGTGTATCCGGCCTGACCGTCGATCGACAGGCTGTACTGCACACCATCGAGCGTTGTCATGTTCCAGCCTTCCTTGACGGTCAGCGTCTCGCCCACGGGCAGGCTGAGAGCGGAGGTGACCGAACGCAAGCCGACGTCGCCGTCTCGCACTTCCCGGATGCCGTCGTACGCACCCTGTTCGGCGTTTGTCGCCTGGGTAGAGACCATATCCGGCATGGTTGAGTCGGGCGATGTGTTCTTCACGGTGACCGGGAAGTAGACGCTCACAGGCTGCGGCGGAAGGTCGTACGGGATCCTCGCGTCTTCACTCATGATGAACTCGACCGGTGCGCCCACTGTGATCTCCAGCTGGACCTGGCCCGATCGCACCTTCCTGCTGTAGATCGCGGTCTGCCCGAACTTGCATGGTTCGGGAAACAGTTCGATTCCCGTTGTATCGCAAATCATCGGGTCAGCCGGGGAAAGTTCCGCTTCCTGTTCCGGATCAGGCTGCGGAGAGGATTGTTCGGCGCTCGAGGCCGCTGCGGCGTCGGTCGTGGACGCATCGTCATCCTCCGTGAGCGCCCCGACGGTGATGATGCCCGCCAGGATGACCCCGACCCCTCCCAGTGCGGCCCACAATCGCCAGGGGGGCTTCGGCTTTGGCCGACGGAAGGTCAAGGTGGTTCGCAGGATGCCATCCTGTCGGTCGACCAGCTCCCAACCTTCCTGCTGCTTACCTGCGATTATTTTCGACTCAGCACCCCGGATCACCTTGATCTCGGTGACCTCGTACCGCGCCTGTTCGGCGTCCATGTCTCTTCCCGTTCTTCGATAGTGGTGATGCGGGTCGACCCCGGCATACCGTGATGCGAGTGGCAGTGCTCCTACGGTGCTCGCCCCGAATAGTGTTCGGTGATAGCGCGCAGCAGTCACCAGGACCGGCGTTACCGGAGCGGTGTTGTCGCCGAAAGCACTTTGAGAGCGGCCGCCTCGCTCAGGTGCGCGTCCGCTGCGGCGGATGCCCCGTCGCCAGAATCGCGACCGGTGCCAGGGTGACAGGGTCTACCCACGCACTGCAGTAACCACCGACGCGATCGCGAATACTCGCGGCGACGATGGCGAATCCGATGGCTGCGCCGCCACCGGCGAGGGCCGCGATCGACTCCTCCAGTCCGATCACCCACGAGTTGTACCGGTACTCGTTGCGTTGCTGCTGACCGACCAACTCGGCCTGACCCACTGCGACGTCCGGGATGTAGTTCCCGTCCACATCCGGTCGAGGCCACTGCTCCAGCGAGGCGCGGTACACCTCGATCGCCTCCGGCGACAGCGAGGACTGCTCGATGGCGTCGAGCAGTGCTGCCGTGGATGGAGTGCGCGTCGTAGCCGGTGGCTCGAATCCGCGAAACACCCCATCCGCACCGACCGCCGACGAGAAGTCCTCGAAGTCCATGTTCGCCAACGACAGGTTGTTCTCCACCGACGCCATCTGCGACGGATGCACCCGGAAACTAGGGTAGCCCGACGAACCGTCTGCGGTGTCCACGGCAAGGATCGCGTGTTCCGGATCGGTGATCGTCGCAGCGTCGGCGAGAAACACGTAGTACGGCGGTGGGGACCCGATGATCACGGCCAACTCGCCGAGCGTGAGTCGGTCGAACTCCGCGTCGTCGACCACGGTCAAACCGGCGACAAACCCCTCATCTGTCGGCTGCGTCGCCGCCTCGACAGTGTCACTCCACCGGGCGTTGTCGGAGAAGTCTGTGCGGATCAACAACGATTCCCCGTCGGGCAGTTCTCGCGTCATGTCCGCACTATAGGACGCACGGGCGGTACATCGCATCGAGTCGGGCCCCATCGACGCAAACGCACGACACGACGATCTCTCACTCCCACAACGGGTCACACAATCCAACGGGACACTTACAGACGCCGCCCGCAAGTGGGCAGGTATCGCGATCACCGAGTCAGGCGTGAATTCTGTTGCCGCTCAGTTCAGTACGTCGGCAATTGTTCTGGCGGAGCGCTCTTCGGTCACCGCGTCGCGCCCGCGTAGTCACGACCGGCAGCTATCGAGTCGTAATCGTCCGCGTCGTACCCCGAACCCGCTTCGATGGCTTCGTCGGCGCTATGGTCGCCATCGACATCGGTGGTGGCGCTGTGCGCCTGGTCAGCTGCGACGGTGGGGGCTGCGGTGCTGCGTTCGGCGGCGATGTTCTGCTGTACCTGAGTCCAGGTCTTGATGTGCCGCGAGACAGTCGAGGTGTGGAGCTCGAGGTGGCGTGCGATATCACTGAATGACCAGTCGGGGTTCGCGAGGTAGAGATGGACACTGGTCCACACGGCAGGCTTGAGCAGGCCGTTGTCCAAGTCTTCCTCCACTCCCATAGCCTCGAAAGGCCGCGATGCAGGGCGCTCGACGGCCGGGTCCTGTGTGGCGGCGATGGAGGCCGGCCCGATCGAAGCATTATCGCCTGCAACCGGTGCCGCGGTGATGATGCGTCGACGGGGAGCACTGATGGCGACGGACATCATCTCGCCCATGGTCATCACCATCAGCGGAGCGAGGGCACCCATCATGGCAGCGACGGCCGCATTTAGGTCGGTGACGGTGAGGACGGCGTGGTAGGCGTTTCCTGCCATGCTGGCCACTCCAGCGAGGGCAAAGACGGCGATGATGAATCGGCGGCCGCGAACGGTGGCGCGGTCTGTGTGCTGGGACAGCGCGATACGGAAGATGCTGGCCGCCAGGATCGGTCCGTCGAGCACTACCGGTATGACCCACGCGGAATCGCGTAGCCCGGCCATGGACCCCAAGTCGAGAAGGGTAGTGAAGCTCAACTTGAAACTGGACGCGGTAACCGCAAAGGCGACGATCAATCCGATGACGAGCGCCCAGGTGATGACAGCAGGGTGAATCTCGCGGGTGTCCTCGGTGGTGTTCTGATCAGGGTGGGTATTAGCGTTGTTCATTGATCGCAGGTCCGTTCTGTGATCGACCGGCCCCGGCGGTGTTGGAGCACTGCCGGGGCCTTCGCGGTCGGATGATGTATTCGGTGTGGCCACACGTGCGCGAGGAGATCCGCAGATCTCTGCGCTTCTTGTTGCGCGATCGGGAAATGGACGTCGCGGCCGAAGTCATTGCATTACAACCACTTCGGTGTACAGGGTCTATCGACTGGGCCGAGCAGTGCCAGCAGCCTTAGCATCGGCGGCGGTCCAGCCGTGCACGCCGGCTGGGCGGCACTCGTCGTGATAGACCGGATCGGCCGGCACCAAATTCGCTGGAGTCTCGGAGTGCCACTGGTCGCACCAGGCGCATCGTGCGACCACCCGTTCGGCGGTCATGAAGTCGCCTCGGCGGCGAGGCCGAACTGAGCGCCACCGATCGTGTCGATGGTGTGGAGATTGGCGTCGGTGCTCATTGTGTGTCAGCTCCTGGCAGTTGTAGCGCGGGGTGTGGGTGCTCCGTCGCGTTGCTCGCGGGCCCGAATGAGGGCGGCGTAGACAGCTGATCGGCTCAGGCCGTACAGCTCCATGAGTTTCACGGCACCGAACTCGCCGGATTCGTAGTCCTTGAGGATGCGTTCGTGTTGCAGTGCAGTGAGTTTGGGCTTGCGTCCGGTCATCCGGCCCTGCTCTTTGGCGATCGCGACGCCCTCACGGGTGCGTGCGCGGGTCAGGTCGGCCTCGAACTCGGCCATCGCACCGAGGACGGTGAAGAACATCTTGCTCGACGGATCACCAGGGCTGTAGACCTGGCCACCGTAGATCAACCGTGCACCTTTTGCGTCGAGCTCAGTGACGATGGCGTTCAGGTCCGTGACCGATCGACCGAGTCTGTCCAGTTTGGTGACCACCAAGGTGTCCCCCTCCCCCACTGCCGCGAGGGCTTCGGTGAGGCCGGGACGTTCCCGGTTGCGACCGGTGTATCCGCGGTCGGTGTAGATGTTGCCGGTGTCGACGCCCATCTTGCGAAGGGCTGTGCGCTGCGCTCGTAGATCCTGTCCTCGCGTGGAGCACCGGGCGTACCCGATGAGGTTTTCGTCCACCTGGAGCCCTTCGTCTCGGAATCTGCGATCAAACTGGGATTACTTCCAACACTATCTACCAGGACACCGACAGGCTGGTCCGAGCGTCGATCGAATTGTCAGTTTCAGAAGTCAGCTGCACTTGTTCAGAAGTGGGTGTCATACAGCCACTGTTAAAGGTAGACCTGTAGTCCGTCTCGAGCAGTCGCGGTCTTCCTACACGAAATGCGAACGTTCCCCTTTCGCCCGCGGCGGTGAACCTTCCCATTCATCACCCTCGCATCGATGATTTATACCCCTAGGGGTACTTGCATACCCCCCTAGGTATGTGCAACAGTAGGTACACCCCGCCAGGAAGGATTGCCATGTGCTACCCCGTCGCATGCCCGACATGCGGTAAGACCACCTGGGCCGGCTGCGGGCGCCACATCGACAGCGTCATGAAGAATGTCCCACGGCCGCAGCAGTGCACCTGCTCGTCGAGCGAGGCACCCGATCCAGCTAGGCGCACCGGCTTTTTTCACTCCCTGTTTCATCGCTGACACCTCACCTTTAAGTCTTCGAGGAAGCTTTTGGGCCTTCGTGGCCTTGTCATATACCCCCACCCGTATTTAGGAGAATGCTATGTCCGTGCCCGCTACCGCGGCGGCTACCGACCGACACGACCGTGACCGGCCACCTGCACCTGGCGCACTCGGCCGCCTGGGGAGCGCGATGGTCACGCGTCGCCGCTGGGTGTTCGGTATCTGGCTGATCACCCTAATCGCCCTTGGATCAGCTGCACCAACGGTGTTTTCGTCGTTGGCCGGGGCCGGCTGGCAGGCCAACGGATCCGAATCCGTCCAGGTACGCGAACTCGCCCAGCAGCATTTCGGCGGCAACTCCTCTGCAGCAGTGCAGGTCGTCGTTCACTCCGACACCGCCTCGATCGAAGACCCGGCGATGCAGCAGACACTCACCGACGTCGCGGCTGTGTTCGACAGCGACACCCGCTTCGGCGAGATCGTCGCCCCCCAGCCGGGCATGACCATCAGCCCCGACCGTCACACCGGCATCCTCATCGCCGGCGCAGACACGAGTACCGACGACATGGTCAAAGCCGTCGACGAGGTCAAAGGCGAGCTGACCGCACTGTCCGGCAACGGTATCGAGATCTACCCCACCGGGTCGTCAGCACTGTGGTCGGACTTCAACAAAGCCAACCACGACGCCATGATCCAGGCCGAATTGTTCTCCTGGCCGGTCACTTTGGCGATCATGGTGCTCGCGTTCGGCTCTCTCGTCGCCGCGGGATTGCCGCTGCTACTCACCGTCGCCGGCCTGGTCGCATCCGCAGGCGGACTTGTTCTGCTCAACGGCGTCACGCCGATCTCGGTGTGGGCGATGAACTTCGCGATGATGTTCGCCCTCGCCCTCGGAATCGACTACGCCCTGTTCATCGTCGCCAGGTTCCGCGACGCACTGCGCAACGCCGATCCGCGTGCCGCGGTCGCCGAAACCATGGACACCGCAGGCAAAGCCGTGGTCCTGTCCGGACTGACCGTCCTGGTGAGCCTCTCGGCCGTCCTGCTCGTTCCCGCACCGGCGGTGCGCACCATGGCCGTCGGCATCATGCTCGCAGTGACGTTCGTGCTGATCGCCACCATGACCCTGCTCCCCGCAACCCTGGGTGCACTCGGCTCCAAGGTCAACGCCGCATCCTTGCCCTACGCCAAGCGTCAGCAGCACCGCTCCCCGAAATTCGCAGCCTGGGGTGAACTGCTCCACAAGCACCCCTGGCCGTTCGCTCTGGTGTCCGTCGGCATCCTCATTGCGCTGGCCCTTCCGGTCCTCGGACTGAAAGTGGCAATGCCCTCGATCTCCGTCGTCCCCGAAGACGCACCGGTTCGCCAGGGCTACGAGCTCGTCCAGGCCCAGTTCGGTGACGGCGCACCCGGCGCACTGCAGATCGTCGTCCCGTCCGCGGATGCCGCCGCGACCGCCACCGCAGCCACTACCGTCGACGGAATCTCGATGGTCACCCCGCCCCAGCCTGCCGCGGACGGCTCAAACTACTCACTGCTACAAGCACTTCCCACCGTTGACCCCTCGGACGAGAGAATGGGCACCATCCTCGGTGACCTGCGCGCCGAACTCCCGGAGTCGGCGTTGGTCGGCGGTGCCCCAGCGGAGAACCTCGATCTACAGCAAGCACTGAACGACTACCTACCGCTGGTGATCGGCATCATTCTGGCGCTCGGTTTCATCCTGCTGCTCGTCGCACTCCAAGCACCCCTGATCGCGATCCTCGGCACCGCCGTCAGTCTGCTCTCGACCGCCGCAGCGTTCGGGGTCGCGAAACTGATCTTCCAGGACGGGCACGGCGCATCACTGCTCGGATTCACCCCGCAAGGCTTCCTCGACGGCTGGGGTCCGGTGTTCTTCTTCGCGATGATCTTCGCCATCGCCATGGACTACACCGTGTTCCTGCTCGCCACCGCGAAAGAGCACTACGAGAAGACCGGGGACCCGAAAGCCGCTCAGGTCGACGGCCTCGCCCACTCCGGCCGGGTCATCTTCGCCGCCGCCGCGGTCATGGTCGCAGTGTTCTTCACCTTCGCACTCTCCGATCCGCTCCCACCGAAGGAGATGGGCATCATCCTCGGCGTCGCGGTACTGCTCGACGCCTTCTTGATCAGGCTGATCCTGCTGCCGGTCCTGCTGCGTTTGAGCGGACACGCCGCATGGTGGTCACCGGCCTGGCTGCGCAAGGTGTTGCCCTCGATCAGCTTCTCGCACTGACCACCCTTACAACCCGAACGGAGCAATCATGATCGATCCGAACACCACTCGCTCGTCCGCGTTCGCGGGCTGGCCGATCGAACGTATCGTCCCCGCCCTCGCCGCCGGCGTCACCGCCACCGGCCTGGCCCTCGGCGAACTCCACGCACCGCAGTGGCGACTGCTCAGCGCGTTCGCTGCCGCGAACCTCGCCCTTTACGCAGCGGTCGGCTGGTGCCCGGCCAGCGCGCTTCTCACCAGGGTGGGCGTGCCGAGTATTCGCCAGCCCCGAATCGGGTAGGCCCAGATCACCGCAGTTCGACGACCGAAAGGAACTTCCCTTATGAACATCGCACTCTCGACCACTCTGACCGACACCGACTTCGACACCGCAGTCGACGCCGTCAAAGCCTCCCTCGCAGATCAGGGATTCGGTGTTCTCACCGAAATCGACATGCAGGCCACGTTGAAGGCCAAACTCGACGAGGACATGGAGCAGTATCTGATCCTCGGTGCCTGCAATCCCACCCTCGCGCACCGCGCCGTCGGAGTCATGCGCCAGATCGGGTTGCTGCTGCCGTGCAATGTCGTCGTCCGCGCCGACACGAGCGCACCCGGATCGATCATCGTCGAAGCCATGAACCCCGACATCATGGTACAAGCGACAGGCGAACCAGCACTCTCCGACGTCGCGGCGGAGGCCACCACCAAGCTCCAGGCCGCCATCGACGCACTCGGTGGCCAGGACACAGCACACAGCTGATGACCCTGACGCTGGCCCTGGTCCTCGGCGTCGCCGTCGGCATCCTGCTCGGTCTCCTCGGCGGCGGTGGGTCGATCGTCGCCGTCCCGGTTCTCGTCTACGCCCTGGGAATGGACCTGTCGGAGGCGATACCGACATCGTTGCTGGTGATCGGTGTCGCCTCGGCGACCGGGGCCATCCCCAAGGTGCGGGCGAAGCTCGTCGAATGGCGACTGGCGGCGATCTTCGCGGCCACCGGTATCGTCGGCACGCTGGTCGGCAGCGTCCTGGGCAGGCATCTGCCCGAGGCCGCAGTGATGATCGGCTTCGCGATCGTCATGATCATCGCCGGGGCGCGGATGCTGCGCAGCACCGACGATGTCGGAACCGCTTGCAAGACAGGAAGTTCCGGGATCGATTGGCGGCGATGCGCACCACGGTCCATACCGACCGGGTTCGGGGTCGGTGTCCTCACCGGACTGTTCGGCGTCGGCGGAGGATTTCTGATCATCCCCGCTCTGGTGCTGTTGCTGGGAATCGAGATGAGTGTCGCTGTCGGAACGTCGCTGGTGGTCATCGTCGCCAACTCCGCCGCCGGACTGATCGCTCAGGCCGACGGGCTCGGCGGGAACTGGCCACTGACAGCCGCGTTCGCCGGTGCGGCGATCGCAGGCTCGCTGGTCGCCGGAAAACTGAGCACACGCATCGACACCGACAAGCTGCGCACGTGGTTCGCCTACCTGGTGTTCGCCGTCGCGGGCTATGTACTTGTCGACACCCTCGTTCTTTCATGACCGACTGCACACACCGAACCGATGCCCCCGGGGGTAATCTGGAAGGACTACCACCATCACACACCCTCAGGAGACCGCAATGATCGGCGACGAAGACAGCATCGCATTGGTACTCAACCGTCTGCGCCGCGCACACGGCCAACTCGCCGGTGTGATCGGCATGATCGAGAACGGACGCGACTGCAAAGACGTCGTCACTCAACTCGCCGCCGTCTCCCGCGCCCTCGACAAAGCCGGATTCAAGATCGTGGCCACCGGCCTTCGTGAATGCATGACCGGCGACACCGCAGACAACAAAGAGCCCATGACCGAAGCAGAACTGGAAAAGCTCTTCCTCGCACTGGCCTGAACGAGGACGTTTCACGTCAGAAACGAGGCCGACCCGATTACACCGTAGGAGTACCCCGTGAGCACCACCGATCCAGACATCGCCATCATCGAAACGTCGAGCCTCGGCGACCGCAGCTACCTGATCAGCCACGACGGCATCGCCGTCGTGATCGATCCCCAACGTGACATCGACCGCGTCCTGGCACTGGCCACGGAGAAGAACGCCACCATCACCCACGTACTCGAAACCCACATCCACAACGACTACGTCACCGGCGGACTCGAACTCGCACGCGCCACCGGAGCCGAATACGTTGTGCCCGAGGGTGACCCGGTCGAATTCGAGCGACGGGCAGTGGGGGACGGCGATGTCGTCGACGCGGGATCGGCGACGTTTCAGGTCATGCACACCCCGGGCCATACACATCATCACGTCAGCTACGTACTGCAACTCGGAGACGAACCGATCGCGATCTTCACCGGCGGCTCGATGCTCTACGGATCCACCGGCCGCACCGACCTACTCGGCTCCGAACACACCGACGAGCTCACCCATGCCCAGTTCCACTCGGTCCGTCGAATCGCCGCCGAACTCCCCGCCGACGTCGAGGTCTACCCCACCCACGGATTCGGTAGCTTCTGCTCCGCGACCCCCACCAGCGGCGACTCGTCGACCATCGGTGAACAGCAACAGTCCAATCCCGCGCTGACCCAGGACGAACAAACCTACGTCGACGAGTTGATCGCAGGACTGTCGGCCTACCCCGCGTACTACGCCCACATGGGCGTCATCAACACCGAAGGCCCCGCACCGATCGACCTGTCCACCCCAGAACCCGTCGACCCCGACGAACTACGCCGCCGCATCGACGACGGACAATGGGTCGTCGACCTCCGCGCACGCACCGCCTTCGCTGCCGGACATCTCGACGGTTCCCTCGGCTTCGAGCTGTCGACGACATTCGTCACCTACCTCGGCTGGCTCTACCAGTGGGGTGCGCCGCTGACCTTGATCGGCGACACATCCGATCAAATCGACGAGGCCACAAGGGAGTTGGCACGTATCGGCATCGACCACCCCTCCGGCTCCGCTGTCGGAGAGATTCATTCGCTCGCCAGCGACGGGCGCGTACGGTCCTACGAAGTGTCCGACTTCGCCGGACTCGCCGCAGAGGACTCGGACATTGCAGTGCTCGACACCCGTCAACAGTCCGAATACGCGGACGGCCACATCCCCGGTGCGATCAACATTCCCCTCCACGAACTGCCGCACCGACTCGCAGAAGTTCCCGACGGCAAAGTGTGGGTGCACTGCGCCTCCGGCTATCGCGCCTCGATCGCGGCCTCACTACTCGACCGGGAACATCGCAGCGTGGTGCTCATCGACGACGACTACAACCGCGCAACAGATCTCGGACTCGACACCTCGAAGACATGACGAAATGCTTCGACGACCGAACGCGACGAGACAGGCGTACCCCCAGGGGGTATATGTTGGTATCATCGGCCGCATGCACTCAGTGAATCGGCACGGTCGACGGGGCACAGCTCCGACGGCAGCTTTACTGATTGCACTGACGGTGTTCGGTGTCCTGTTGATGCATTCGGTGACACCGATGTCGATGCCCGTGACCGGCTCGATGTCCACATCGATGAGCGGCGGCCATGCCTCGTTCGCAGCACCGTCCCACACGGACGCCACGGTTCCGGTGATGACCGGGGAACATGACTGCCCGTCGGGGCACCAGATGATGCATCCCTGCGTCGGCACGACGGTGTCGTGGCCCGCGCTGACGGTCCCGGCGATGAGCGCAGCCCTCGACCTGGCGCCGACATCGGTGAACCGGATCATTGGACGGGCCGACTCCACGCTTGAGCGTGCGCCGCCGTGGACGTTATGGGAGTTGGACAGATCGGTGACCTTGCGAGTGTGACAGGGAGCCCGGCAGACGCGTGTCTGTCGGCGGATCGAACGACATCCAATTCTCTGCACTACCCACTCTTGCAAGGAGTTTCCTCATGCGTACCAAAGTCATTGCCTCGATCGCTGCTGCCGCCGCGAGCGCGTTCCTCGTCGTCGGCTGTAGCGACAACGCGGCCGATTCGTCGATGGACGGCCATGCGATGGGATCGATGTCCTCGGCACCGATGTCCTCGGCCCAAGCAAGCGCGTCCGCAGAGTTCAACGATGCCGACGTGATGTTCGCGCAGATGATGTACCCGCATCACGCCCAAGCAGTCGAGATGGCCGACATGGCGAACGGCCGCACCGACAACCCGGAGGTGCTGTCGCTGGCATCGGCGATCGCCGCCGCGCAACAGCCCGAGATGGACCAGATGACCACCTGGCTCACCGAGTGGGGCCAGCCCATGCCCGACATGGACAGGGGTGACATGGGTGACATGGGTGACATGGGCGGGATGGACCACAACTCCGGCAGCGGCATGATGACCGCTCAGGACATGGACGCGTTGATGGCAGCGTCGGGACCGGAATTCGACCGCCAGTGGTTGACGATGATGATCGCCCACCACACCGGCGCCATCGAGATGGCCAACACCGAAATCGCAGACGGTTCCAATCCTGACGCCCTGGAGATGGCCCGCACCATCGTCGCCACCCAGCAGCAGGAAATCGACACCATGCAGCGGCTGCTCGGCTGACCCGGCCCGCTATAGACAACGATGGCCGCATCCTCTCCGGCGGAGAAGGTGCGGCCATCAACGTTCCACAATTGTCAGGGCTGCGTTCCCGGTACGAGATCAGCTCTCACAGTGACGGTGTGCGCTGCGACGGAGGGTTGGAACTCCCCTCGTTCACCGCTCCGGTGATGGTGTCGGGTGTGAGGTCGAGTCGACGCAGTAATTGTGCGTTCGCAGCGACGATGATCGTCGACAGCGACATCAGGATCGCGCCGATCGACATCGGCAGCACGAACCCGACCGGCGCGAGCACTCCTGCCGCGAGCGGAACCGAGATGAGGTTGTATCCCGCTGCCCACCAGAGGTTTTGCTTCATCTTTCGGTACGAGGCGCGCGAGAGTTCGATCACCGACAACACCGACCTCGGGTCGTCGCTGGCGAGGATCACTCCGGCCGATGCGATTGCGACGTCGGTGCCGGCCCCGATCGCGATACCGACATCGGCCTGCGCCAGAGCCGGGGCGTCGTTGACTCCGTCGCCGACCATCGCCACCGTACGGCCTTCGCTCTGGAGTTCAGCGACGTTGTGCGACTTGTCTTCCGGTTTCACCCCGGCGAAGTAGCGGTCCACACCGAGCTCGGTGGCGACGGACTTCGCGACGGCGTCGGCATCACCGGTGATCATCACGACCGCGATTCCTCGCGCGTGCAGCGCGTCTACCGCAGTGCGTGACTCGGACCGGATCTCATCGGCGAGCGCGAGGGCACCGATCACGGCCCCGTCGGCGAGGACGTGCAGGATGATCGCCCCGTCCCCGCGCCACCGGTCGGCGACAGCGAGTTCGGATCCGTGTTCCTGCTCGAGCAGTGCCGGCCCGCCGACCTGGATCCGGACGCCGTCGACGTCGGCTGCGACCCCGACGGCGGGGGACGACTGAAAGCCGGCTGCAGCCGGGACCGTCAGGTTCCGCGCGCGTGCGGCCTCGACGATGGCACGGGCGAGTGGATGTTCGGAATCTGCTTCTGCGGCAGCGGCCAGCGCGAGAACGTTGTCGGCGGTGCGCCCGCCGGTCACCTCGACTGCGGTGACGGTGGGTTCACCCTTGGTGAGGGTCCCGGTCTTGTCGAACAGCACGGTGTCCACCGTGCGCATGGTTTCGAGTGCGAGCCGGTCCTTGACCAGAACCCCGCCGCGGGCGGCACGTTCGGTGGCGATGGAGACCACCAGCGGGATCGCGAGTCCGAGTGCGTGCGGGCAGGCGATGACCAACACGGTGATGGTGCGGATGACGGCGTCGTCGGGCATCCCGACCAGAGTCCACACCGCAGCGGTGATGATCGCGGCACCGAGAGCGAACCAGAACAGCCAGCCAGCGGCGGTGTCCGCGATGCGCTGAGCGCGCGAGGTCGAGTTCTGGGCGTCGGCGACCAAGCGGCCGATGCCGGCGAGGGCGGTGTCCTCCCCTACTGCAGTGACCTGGACGCGCAGACCTGAGTCGGTGGCGACAGTGCCGGCGACGACTTGATCGCCGTCGCTGCGGCGGACGGTGCGTGATTCCCCGGTGATCATCGATTCGTCCATGCTCGCCGATCCGGAGACGATGGTGCCGTCCGCCGGTACGCGGCCGCCGGGGCGGACGACAACGACATCACCGAGCTGCAGCTCGGACGGGGGCACCGGCACCACATCGTCGCCCTCGACGCGTTCGGCGACATCCGGGAGCAACGCCGCCAACGAGTCCAGAGCGGAGGTGGTCTGGGCGAGTGATCTCATCTCGATCCAGTGCCCGAGCAGCATGATCACGATCAGCAGGGCCAGTTCCCACCAGAAGTCGAGCTGATGATCGAGCAGGCCGAGGCTCGCTCCCATCGACGCAATGAATGCGACGGTGATCGCGAGGGCGATGAGCAGCATCATTCCCGGTGCACGGGAACGGATTTCGCTGACTGCTCCGGAGAGGAACGGAGACCCGCCCCAGGCGTACATCACCGTTCCGAACACCGGAGAGACCCAGGCAATCCACGCTGCGTCGGGCAATGAGTAGCCGAGGAGCATCGCGAACATGTTCGAGGCAACGATCACCGGAACGGCAAGGACCAGCATGACCCAGAACAGGCGACGAAACATACCGACGTGATCACCGTGACCGGTGTGCCCGCCGTGCTCTGCGTTGTGCCCGCCGGTGTCGTGGTCCGACTGCGGAGTCGCCTTCTCTGCCCCGTCCGTGTGCATTTCGGGTCCTTCTTCATGCCCGCTGTGCTGCAGTCTGTTCGGCGGATCCGTCCGCGCGGAGTCGACGTCGGAGTGTGTGTGATCGTTCATCGTGCAGTCCTCTCATCCATCGAGTTCGATATCCATTCATCCCATGAACTCGTGGGTTCTGGTTCGGCTGTGTATTCGGCGTCGAGGGCGACAATGATCTGCGCCTGGACGAGCGCGGCTGCACTGGTGACCGTGAATGTCCCTGCCGCCGCCGATAACGCGACAGTGTCCATTCCGATCACGGCGTTGACGTCGTTGCGGACCGACGACTCACAGTGGCCGTACATCGATACCGGCGTAACTGACAGTGCGTGATGATCATGCGTAGCTTTCGACATCTCGGACAACATATACCCCATAGGGGTATATGTCGATCAAGTCGAACCATACCCCTTCCTGATCTCATTGGGAAGAACCGTCAGGGTGTTGTCAACGCGTGAGCGCCAGTCGGCTGGCCACCAGGTGCACCCGCGGTCGCTGTCATGCTCACGGACGGGCATGGATGTCGATACCGATTCGGTCAAGGGGCGCATGCATCCGCGGCACAGCTGAGCCTTACAGCGACGGGCGTACCTGCACACGCGCGTGGATCATCGGCGTTCGCTGCGATTTCCGTTACGAGTCTTCTCACCGACTGGAGGCAGGGCAGGGCGAATTACGCCATGTCACGGCGCGCATGGCGAGCCCGCGTGTCGACTCTCGAAGATCGCGGAACTGCTCGTTCGGTCGATCGCTGACGCCGCAGATCGGACGGTGGAGCGATACTGTCTCGTTCACCATGGGGCTGCGGCGACGCCGATGTAGCGTTGAGTAAGTCGTAGATGGGTGTATCACTCACGTTCGGTTCCACTTTCGATCTGATCGTTTCGGTGCGCCTTCGAACGCGCCGACAGTTGCCGCTCACCGGCCCCGGGCGAGCCCTGCCCTACCGGCCAGCCGGCGCGCACCGACATATCCAGTCCGCAAACTCGGTCACATGCGGTGAAAATGCCTGCCCGTCACACCGCAGTTGCTCTTTACCGAGTGTCGGCACGCTTGCGCAGCGCAGCGGTCGCCAATTCTGCGACCGCTGCGCGATAGAAATCTCGATCTATCTCCCCGGCCGCGAATCTACGATCGAGGATTTCCTGCGCGTCCTCCCCCGATTGCGGGCGAGCGGACATCAGCCGAACCGCACCCCAGATCAACAGAGCGATCACGACCAGCCAGAACGCGGCCATTCCTGCCATCATCGTCCATCCGCCACTCATGGTGCCCATATTCATCATTGCTGCTCCTCACTCTCGCACCAGCCACCTGCTGACCTGCGGAGTGTGGTCATCCCGCAGCTCCTACTATAACGCTTAGTAGTTCAGCTACTATCGAGCATAGTAGTTGACTGCTGTCGAGACGCCGTCGCCCGGACAGGCGATGATGGAGGCAACCTGTGGGAAAGAAATCCAGCAAGTCGCGATCGAAAGCGCACAAACGACGAACCACGGCGACACGATCCGGGGGCGGCCCACCGGCTCCCCACCCCGGTGCCATACGTACTGAGCCCCAGCCAAGGCATCCCCTCTCAGCGGTGGCCCCACATTCTGCGGTCAGCGTCGCCGCCGCCGATTATCTTCGAAGCAGGGGCCACTCGCCCGGCAGCGGTGCACTCCATCCCACTGTCGCCCGGGCTTTCGCGCCGGCCTCCACTACCCCACCGCGAGCGTCGGCCCAGGCCGCAGAACCGACGATCGATACTGCAGCGCCGCCGGAGCGCCCACGTGCCCGCACGCCTGAAGCTGTTGCGCCCGCACCGCAGAGTTACGCACCCAAGCGCTCACCAGCCACCAGTTGTACCGATGAGATTTCCCAGGTCGAGCCGCTGGGGCTTGCGGTGACGTACTGGGGTGTCGGCGGGGCCGATGCCGAGCCCAGCCACGACGTGGCGATTCGCTTCACTGGATCGCGGGTGGAAGTCGAGGGCCATGCATCGACCGAGAAGGTCGGTTTCGATCGGACTCTGGTCGTGAAATCACGTCCTGCCGCTGGAGGCCGGTTCGCCGCGACCACCCGTATTCAGGGCATTGCCAGCGGGGAGTGGGAGGTGAGTGCGCGACGCATCGACGGGGGCGCAGACAGTAGCGAACGGCAGCAGAACTCTGTGCTCACCGCGCGCACTGCGCTACTGACATACGGTCCCGCTGTGCGGGTGTGGAGTTGGCCGGCGTTGGTAGCCGCGGGAGCGGTGGTTGCATTGATTGTTCAGGGATTCCTGCTCTCACGCATGGATGCCAATGTTGCTGCTGCTGTTGCAATTTCAGCTCTGAGTTGCGTTTTGGGATATATCGGTGCCAAGGTTTGGTACTTGATCTTGCACCGTCGACCGATATCTACTTTCATCCGCGCAGGAGCGTGCATACAAGGCTTCCTCCTCGTTTCGCTCGGCACCTTGGTCATCGGCGGAGCACTCGGGGGTATGGACGTCGGCGCAGTCCTGGATGCAACCACCCCGGGATTGTTTCTCGGCATGGCGATCGGTCGTCCGGGATGCTTCTTGGCGGGCTGCTGTTCGGGGCGTCCGACTCGATCTCGGTGGGGCCTGTTTTCGTCCGATCGCACCCTGGCGACGAGGAGGATTCCGGTTCAGCTCTACGAGGCCGCTGCAGCCCTGTTGATCGCGGGAGTTGCGCTCGCCGCGGTACTTCAGGTCGACCTTCCCGTCGGAGGGCTGGTCTTCCTGGGGAGTATTGCCGCATACACATTGGTCCGGCAAGGCCTGTTTCTGTTTCGAGTGGACGCGCACACTCGTCGAGGCCGACTCACTGTCTCGCTCATCTGCTGCGCGGTCCTCATCGGCGTCCTCGCAGCGTCGCAGGTGCTCTCGTGATCACCGAACGTATTTTTATGCGTGTGCCTTTCGGTGATCACCTCGATGCGATGGCACCGCATTCGGTGTCCCGATCGACGCTCCGTAGTCCGGCATCGATACTGACTGTCCTCGTCCTTGCACTCGCTGGATGTACCGGCGGCGAGGCCACTGAGCCCACCGCGTCAATGCCCGTTGCTACACGGGCAGAACTGCTCGATCCCGCTGACTTCGCCGCCGCAATCGCCGATCCCGGCCGAGTCACGATCAACGTCCATACCCCCAACGAGGGCCAGCTCCCTGGAACCGACTCGAGCCTTCCCTTCGACCAGATCCGACAACAGGCCGCGACGTTGCCGCCCGACCGGACCACACCGCTGGCGATCTACTGCCGTACCGGGACAATGAGCGCCACCGCGGCGAAAGACCTGGCCGCTCTCGGCTACACCGATGTCGTCGAACTACAAGGCGGCATGCTCGCGTGGCGACACACCGGACGAACCATCGAAGAATGATCAATCACCTTCCGCAGTGCCGACCCCGGAGGTTGATCACCAGAACGTGTCCGATGAAATCGAATGCCGAGATCGTCTTGGTCAGGGTTTACCAGGTCGGGACCGGACAATTCGCCGATGGTCCCGCTACTGCCGGGAAGTAGTCGATATCGGTTTGCCACCGGGCGCAACGGAGTCGAACGGGCCCCCTCCCCGTACCGCCGAATCAGAACCTCTCGCGCATGCTGTCCCGCTCAGCGCTACCAGCGCAGGGATGCCGCCGCTTGCGGAATGCCTTCTCGGCGGTGCTTCGGCTCCGTCGGCCAACTCGCTCACGAGCAATAGCGTGTGGACGTGCAGGCGCGCGATGACAGGCCAAAAACGAGACGGCGGCCGCCGGAGGACGCGGGCGCTCTACACCGAGGAGTACAAGCGTGAGCGCCGCCGTCAAGGTCGGGGTTGGGTGGTCCTGATGGCGGGTGTCGTGATCGGTGCGACCCACGTCGTAATTCATCTCGGGCAGCTTCGGGTCACTTCCGAGCGCCGGATGGCAGGATCTCGCGGTCGGCTATCCGATGGCGATGGTCCTCGCGCTCGTCGGTCTCATGATGATCGCTTCCCGCACCCGAAAGCCGAGGGGCGAGTATTGCGGACTCGCTCCCGTGATCTGTAGTGCCGCGCGGGGCATTTCATCCCACCGCGCAGGATGCCAACGTCATGGCCCCCAGCAGGGCCACTACTGGTAACGCAGGCAGGGCAACGGCGGTGCACGCTACGAACGCCCGCGCCCACCGGAGGGGAGCATGCGGGATCACTCGGTCCACGGCGAGACGATCGAGCCGCACAACGGTGGCATCGGAAACCATACCGAGGGCGGGCAGAGGAACAGGGTGCGGGCGCAGCGAAGTCAGAGCGCGCCGCACGGGGTCTCGTCCGTGCGAGCGGGCTGCGCGGGCGTCCGCGTCGAGTTCGACCAGAGCGCGCACGAGCGAAGGTGACGCTCGCATGATCGGTAGCCACGGAAACGCATAGGCCACCGACTCGGCAATGCCTACGAGCAGATGATGCCGGCCATCGATGTGTGCACGTTCGTGTGCGAGGACCGCCTCGACTTCAGCAGGCGTCAACTGCGTACGTAGCCCCTCGCTGGCCACGACCATCGCCGGTCGTCCCGCGACGCTGTACGCGAGAGGACTGTCCAACGGAAGCCACAAGGTCGACGCGGGTTGATTCGAACCGGAAAACCCGACGCCTCCAGCGATGATGCGCAGCAGATCGATGTGCCGCTCGTACACTCGCCGTCGCTCACACACTGCGCGCCTCAGGTGAATGATCCAGCGGACTGCGCCGCAGCCCAACATCGCAATCCCGACAACCCCGACGATGGCCTCGACGCGGGCAGGTATGTCGCCCTGAAGGGCGAGCCAGCATTGGTGTGCGATGTCGACCAGGGTCGTCACGCCCCCATGACTGGGGATCGCACTGAGCACGACCGGTACCGCAATGCTGACCAAGGTGCCCACAACGAGCGCCGACCACGTCAAGAGCGTGACGTGCGCATCGATACCTCTGTCGATCATCGACCTCATCAGCAATGGCGCGGCAGCCGCAACCAACAGCCCACCGAGGGCCCACAGGAGTACGGCAGTCACCTCTTACGCTCTTTCAGACCGCGGGTGAGCACCTTCGATTCGTCATCGGAAGCGCCGCGGGCGAAGTGCAGCAGCACGCTCGTCGGGTCGCCGGTCGATTCGAGAAGTATTCGCAAGGCGTCGGAGGCGGCTTCTTCCCTGCTTCGGGTGGCTTCGTACCAATATGCCCGTCCGTTGCGTTGTCGGTGTACCCAGCCTTTACGGTGCAAATTGTCGAGCACCGTCTGAATCGTGGTGTACGCCGGTTCTCGACCGTCCTCGAGTTGATCGATGACATCACGAACCCGGACTGCGGCGCTGGTATTCCACACCACGTCCATCACCAGAGCTTCGAGCTCTCCCAAACCCTGCATGAGTGCCTCCTAGGCGCGTGTTCACTCTATCCCGTCGAACGAGCCAGCTACGTGATCCTTCGGTAGCGAGCACCCTGGTCCGAGAGGTTTGCATGCCTCGAACACGAATGCGGCCGTAGGCTCACGCCAGGTAGGACACCGATGTCATCATTCCCGCTTCCCCGTGATAGAGGTTGTGGCAGTGCAGAAGCCACTGGCCGGGATTGTCGGTGTCGAAGTCGACTTCGACAGTTTGGTTCGGCAAGACCAGCGAGGTGTCCTTCCGGGGGCCTGATCCGGCACCGTTGACAACCTCGAAGGTGTGTCCGTGCAGATGCATGGGATGAAACATCGTGGTGGCGTTGACGAAGCGAAGTCGTACTCTTTCGCCTTCGCGAACGTCGAGGGGGGTGTGCTGCTCGTACGTCTCACCGTTGAGCGTCCAGGTGTACCCGCCCATCTCCATCCCGAGAGCGATGTCGTACGTGCGATCCGGCTCGCGTGCGGACAAGCGGACCGTATCGAGCGACCTCAGTCGATCAGCCATCACCGGGGCTGCAGAGAGTTCGGCAGGCCGGACTGAGGACTGCGGCGCGGCGCCTGGCCCGGTACGCAACACAGCGAACCCGCTCCCGTCCTTACCTTCCGCGGCGGCGACAATCGGAAACGCCCCGTCCTGCAAGGTGATGATTGCGTCGTAACGCTCTCCCATCCCTATCAACAAGCATTGCGCCTGCTCGGGCTGAACCGGAAATCCGTCGCTGTGAGTAACAGTGAGAGGATGCCCCCCCACTGCGAAACGGAAGGCCGTGTCGGCAGCTGCGTTGATGATGCGCAGGCGCAGCCGCTGGCCCGGCCGTCCGCCGAGCACGATGGGATCGGCCCCGATCTTGCCGTTGATCAGGTAGTACGGGTAGCTCACGTCGCCGGTGTCGCCACCGAGAGGCGACTGGGCGGTGGGCGCGCTCATCGACATGCCGCCCATCGACATGCCCTCGCTGCGCAGCCGTTCGAGTTCTCGATCGGGGTCGCCGGCTACCCCGTCGAGCCAGTCGTCGAGGACCAGGACGGCTTCGAGGTCGTAGTCCGAGCCGTCGGCGGGGTCCTCGACGATCAGCGGTGCATACAGTCCTCTGTCGAGTTGGGTACCGACGTGAGGGTGAAAGAAGTACGTGCCCGCGTCGGGCACGGTGAAGTCGTAGCCGAACGAGTCACCGGAAGCCACAGCCGGCTGAGTCAGGCCCGGCACTCCGTCCATGTCGTTGCGCAAGGCGATTCCGTGCCAATGGATCGTCGTCTCCTGCTCGAGGCGGTTGTCGAGCTGTGCGCGCAACACATCACCTCGGCTCAGGCGAATCTCGGCACCGGGGAGTCTGTCGCCGAAAGTCCAGGTCTGTACCTGCACTCCGCCGAGGTCGATCGTGCTGGGCTGAGCACTCAAGGAAATATCGACTTGTCTGCCGGTAGCCGAGCGGCGCGCGTCCTCGGCCTGTCCCACCACATCGGAGTCCGGTCCGACGACTGCTGTTGCGGACGAGCCATTGCCGCATGCCCCCAACACGACGGCACTCGTTCCGGCCGCGCTCAGCGCGAGAAAGTTGCGGCGCGTGAGCGAGAACGCACCTGCCCGCTGCCCGGTCATACACATCTCCCAATTCTGTAGAAGTCCGTCCGCCGGCGGGCGTTCGATCCTCGCCGCGTTGCTGGTGCTGGTGCTCGTGCTCGTGCTCGTGCTGAGATCAGCGCACAAGCGCTGTTACCGCCTCCCGCACCTGACTCGGGTCGTAGAACACCGGCGTCGAGGTGATGCGCTCGATCGTTCCATCGCTCTGGACCAAGAAACTCAGGGGCAGGACAGGGGGCGCGTCAAGTGTCTGCAACGCCGCGTCGGCCTGATCGAACGAGGGATAGTGCACTCCCAGCTCGGTGAGCAGGCTCAATGCCGCATCGGCATCGTCTTGGACGTTGAGACCGACGACCCGAACCGCATCCGGTTCTGCGGCGTACTGGGCCAGAACCGGAATCTCCTGTCTACACGGACCGCACCACGACGCCCAGACATTGAGCAATGTGGGTTGCCCAGCCAGGGAGGTCCCCAGATCGGATAAGTCCGACGTTCCCAAGCATCGTGCGGACGTACCGACGAGCTCGCCAGTTACGGGGGACGGAACCGGCGACGAGGTCGGGCACGGCTCGAGGGCAGCACGGGTAGCGATCACTGCCGACGGGAGATCCTCGTCCTCGACGTGAGGTGCCGATCCTGCGGACCCCACCGACTGGGTCGAGGGATCTCGAGACCACAATGCCAGCGCTCCAACAACTGTCACGATGACGATGATCGCAAGTAGGGACCAGCGTGTCGTCACCCGCTGCACCCTGCACCTCTGTCTCGTTCACCTCGACGATGTCTTCCGGTCTGTCAGCGTCATACTACACGATCTACTATCTTCGATAGTAGCAACGTGGATCCTGCACGCCGTCAACGCTTTCGCGGTCCCCTTCGCCCTCGGGCCTCACAGTGCCAGCACACAGCTCTCCGGCCGTTCGCCGAAGACGACCGTCCCCATCGAGGCGCACGATGAAGGCCGTCCAGCGACGCCGAGTCCTTCTGGCGCAGAAGATATTACGTACATGAACTTCGGCTCCCGAGAAACAACCCGACGATCGAAATGGGTCGCAGGGTGCGAATGTTACCGATGTAATTCACTGTGACTGATGGTGCTTGTGCGGAAAGGGTGTAATAGTGATGCGGCGTGTCGCCTTGACTCGAAGGCGACCTGAATTACTGCCAGGTATGCAGTTGCCGTCCAGGAGGACCACCGACATGAGACCTCTGCCCTCGTCCTCGTACATGGCGCACCGAACTCGGTGGGGTACTCGCATCCTCGTCGGTACCGCGTTCGTGGGAGGCATCCTCGCGCTGGCACCCACGGCGTCTGCAGCCCCGGACGCCGATCCGGCTGCGCCGCCGCCTGCCTTCCCCGCGCAGGCCCAATCGGACCCGCACGTCCAACAGGAGGTCCTCGATCTCGTCGTCGGCGCACTACGCGAGATTCGCGCCAACGGCGCTCTCGACGACCTGGCCGGCCCACAGAGCCGCATCGTCTCCTGCCTCGTGGGCACGATCGGAGCCACCGATACAGCTGACGGACCAACGGGAGCCCTTTCGCGACTGATCCCCTGTCTCGCGCCGATCGACGACATCGACCCCACAGTTCTCCCCCGACTGGTGTCGTCGATGGACGTCGCCACACTTGCATCCACACTCGCGGCCGCCGAGACTCCCCACGATCCGGCCACCCCGCACACCTCGTCGCGCGGACATGCGGCGGTCCCACCCGGCAGGTCGAACGCCGAGCCCTCGACCGAACAACCGACCGCCCAAGGCACCCAGGACACTCAGGACACTCAGGACACTCAGGACCCCGAGTCGGCCGCCGACCCGTCGACGCCCGAACTGCCCGCGCTCGAACCCGACGCCACTGTGCCTGAAACGTCGGCACCCGGCACGACATCTGAAACAACGACACCCGAAACCACGACACCCGAGGCGGGCGATCATCCGTCGGCCGCCCCGCAATCCCCTACCGGCACAACAGGGTCGAGCAACGGAAAGTATCGTGCGCCGACAACAGGAACGTTGACCTCGACCTTCGGCGACGGCCGCGCCCATCAAGGAATCGACATCGCCAACTCCACCGGTACACCGATCGTCGCCGTTGCGGACGGCGAGGTGATCAGCGCGGGACCGGCCCAGGGCTTCGGACTCTGGGTGCGTATACGCCACGATGACGGCACCGTAACGACCTACGGGCACAACAACGACAACCTCGTGACCGTAGGTCAACGCGTCACTGCTGGTGAAGAAATTGCGACGGTAGGAAACCGGGGTATCTCCACCGGTCCACATCTGCACTTCGAGGTCGACACACCCGCCGGCAACAAGGTCGACCCCAGACTTTGGCTCGCGGAACGCGGAGCCACCATCACCGGTTCGGACCGTGACTCGTAGTCGAGCCTCGACCGCACGGCCCGCCGATGGGAACGAATTCCGCACTGTTGCACTGACTTCGGATGCGTCTCTGCGGTCTCGTTTTCACCATCGGACCTGAACCCTCGGTGCCTCGACATGTTCAGCGGGAGCGCAGTACGATCGCCCGCATTCCGGTAAGTTCGCCGTACCTACTGCGAGCCCGAGAGGTGAAACGGGGGCCTACGACCGAACAGCCGCGTCGGACAGCGCGACACCCCGAGAGGCGAGCCACTCCTGAGGATCGACCTTGCTCCCCGCCGCGTCGACGACCTCGAAATGCAGGTGAGGCCCGGTCGATTGGCCACGATTGCCGACGGTGGCGATCTGCTCACCGGCTTGTACTCGTTGCCCCACTGTCACCAAGGTTTGATCGATGTGCCCGTAGACCGTTGTCGTTCCATCGTCATGTTGAAGACGTACCCAGAGGCCGAATCCGTCTGCAGGACCGGAGTCGAGCACGGTAGCGTCGGCTGCCGCGTAGACGGGAGTTCCGATAGCGTTGGCGATGTCGAGCCCGGTGTGCGTAGTCCCCCATCGTGGACCGAAATCCGAGGTCAGGGTCCCGGCGACCGGACGAACGACGAGTGGTCGCAGCGCCGCTGCATCACGCGCAGCGCTCTCCTCTGCCCTTCGTTGCCCCTTCGCCAACTGCTCGATCGCATCGTTGATATTGGAGATCTCCGGTATGGCGAGGATCTGAGGCAAGTATTCGGCCACCGGGTCCTGCATCGGTGTCGCTTCGTGCACGGGGACTGCCTGCGCCTGTGCGGGACTCGCATATTGGGCACCCGCCGTGACCAGAGCGCCCGCTGCCACCGCAATACCGACAGCGACACTGCCGCGGCGCTCGGTGGCGCGCGCCCGAGCGCGATGCCGCCCTCTCGGCGTCACCGCCACTCCCTGCACGTCACAGTCCATCAACTGTCGACGTCGGTCGGTCATGCGGGTCATACGGTGTTGTGCCACAGCAGAGTCCTCGGTAATCGAATGGAGCGAGGCGTAATCATCGACGTGCGCACCTCACTGATGTATCGAACGGATCACGACGCGATAACGAAAAGATACACGACGAGTGGGGTAATTACTATCATGGTTAGTAGTTCGATGTCCCCCGCAGTGGTTTCGTGCCTCACAGCGCGGTAGCACCGGACGTCGACGGTCGGAGACCATCGGCCGGCGAACGCTGCCTTCTCCATGCGAGAGCACACCCCACGACAGCAAGAACGACCGCGGCGTACTCCGGAAGCGGTCCCAGCTTTGTCGCCCACGTCGATCTCGTTTCCAGGGCAACATCAGCGACCAACGTCTGCGCAGTGAACAAGCCCGAACGATCTGCGACCTTCCCCTGTGGGTCGATGACGGCACTGACCCCACTGGTCGCCGCAACGAGAACAGTCCTGTTGTGCTCGACCGCCCGCAGCCGCGACATCGCCAACTGCTGGTAGGTCATGTCGGTGCGCCCGAACGTCGCATTGTTGGTGGGGACCGTGATCAGCTGCGCCCCCGCACGCACGGACTCGGTGACCAGGTCATCGAACGCGACCTCGTAACACGTGGCGACGGCCGTCGGAATTCCGGCGATATCGACGACACCGTCGCCCGACCCGGGAACGAAGTTACCGGCCTGCGAGGCGTACGAGGACAACGCCGTCATCACAGATCGCATCGGGAGATACTCTCCGAAAGGAACAAGTTTGCGTTTGTCGTGTCGCTCCCCCGGTCCGAGTACCGGATCCCACACGATCGAGGTATTCGTCGAGGTGCCGTCGTCGTTGCCAAGGACCGCACCGACCAGAATCGGCACCCCGACCGACCGCGCTGCAGCGTCGATCCCGGCAGTGGCGTCGGCATTGCGCAGCGGATCGATATCGGATGCATTCTCCGGCCAGATCACCAGGTCGGGAGCGGGCACACTGCCGACGGTGATGTCGTCCCCGAGTTGCCTTGTTCGCTCGATGTGATTGTCGAGAACTGCTCGACGTTGCGAGTTGAAGTCCAGACCCAACCGCGGAACGTTGCCTTGCACAACGGCGACCGTCGCACGCGCTGCGCCTGCGTCGCCAGCGGGAGTGAGCGCGAAAGCCAGAGCTGGCACGATCACTACAGTGGCCACCGATCCGACTGCGAATCGCGACGTCGGCGAGCGTACCTGGCGGACCACACTTGCCAGTGCCGCGCCGATCACTGCGACTGCGAAAGATACACCGGGCGCACCGGCGAACGCGGCAAGCGAGAGCAGAGGGCCGTCTGCTTGGGCGAAAGCTAATCTCCCCCACGGAAATCCCCCGAACGGAATCCGTGCGCGCAGACCTTCGGTGGCGGTCCAGATCGCGGCGATCCACAGCGCTTCGAAGCGCAACCCGGACACTGCGGCCGCTGCAGCGCAGAACAGTGCCACTGCTATCGCTTGGATCGCCGCGAGCGCCAGCCACGGCGGGGCGCCGACGTAGACGCCCACCCAGGGCAGAAGGGGCAGAAAGAACGCAAGCCCCGACAGATACCCGTAGAAGAATGCCGCCCGGATGGAACGGCCGCGGATGACGAGAACAAGAACCCCGATACCCAGCGGCGCGAGGAACCACAGCGACCGAGGTGGAAAGCCCGCGTACAACAGCACACCAGCAGATACCGCGGACGATGACCTGCCTGCTATCGCGGTGAACGCACGACGTCGGGTTCGTCGGTGACGGTTCATTGTTGTTGCGCTGGACTCGATATCGAGCATGCCTGCATGGCTCTTTTCTCATGTACGGCATAGCGCCACCTGACCACCCTCGGTTGCTACTATGCACGATAGTAGTAACAGCGGTGAGCCCGGACCGGCTCCCCCGCCGACACCGCGCCTCTGCGACGTCGATGCATACCCCGGGATATCGACCGCGCACCTTCGCTGTGCCCTTTGTCCTTCGCGGTGCCCTTCGTGGCCGGGCATCGACCGGTGCACGGACCACCCTCGGCTCGCACAAGATGCGTGCTGGACCCCGGGATGGAGACTGGCTTCTACCGCGCCGCAGCACGCCGACATATGCGGGTGCATCTGCTCTGGCGGCCATCATGATCACCGCCCCGATCGTCCTGGCCGTGTTCGACGTGACCAGAAACATGTGGTGCCTGCGGGCGGGCGGTGTGACCGCCCGATTCGGCGGCGGCACATCAGGGGCACCCTGAATGGGTTTGGGCCAACCCAGTTTCCGGCTGCTACCGTCGAGGCGTTGTGAGAATCTCTGCGCTGGGCCCGCCGCGCCTGCGGACGGTTATCGCAGTCGCCGCTGTCCTGTATTTGTTGGCTCACACCATCGCTCAATGCGGCATCGCCTGGGAACAGGACCATCACAGCGACGGCGTACACATCGTTTCGTCCTCGTCTCAGGCCGCCGCGGAACTCTCCCCGAACCACGCGCACATCGACGTCGGATCGCCCCACATGGCGCACGATACGAACACCGTCATCGCAATGCCCCGATCCGACAACCCGCCCCGCCCATCGACCATCGCCGCGGTCGCAGCGATGGCCTTCGCTGTGGTGTTGGTGGCGATGTCTGCCCCGCGCAACCCGCGAGCCCCACCGGATCTACCCATTCCGATCCGGCACGGCCGAACCGTCTTGAACGAACTCTGTATCAACAGGTGCTGATCAGCAGCCCGCGGGCCATCCGAGGACTCCTCTTCTCATGGCCCAGTTCGTGCTGCCCATCACTCACTTACTGCGCCCTCGCAGGTCACATACAGGGATTACTCATGAACAGTGCTGTTCGCTCCACACTCGTGCCACCGTCCTCCGCCGGCCACATGTTGGCGACCGCCAAGAACTGCCCGGAACCGAGCACGATGGTCGGCAACACGCCCGTTCTGTGGATCGGTGAACCGTTCGCGGACTCCGGCCGCGGTTTCTGGGCGAAACTCGAAGGCAGCAATCCCGGCGGGATGAAAGACCGCCCCGCGCTGCACATGGTCGAGAAAGCAAAGGCCCGCGGCGACCTCGCTCCCGGTTCGATGATCATCGAATCCACCAGCGGAACCCTCGGCCTGGGTTTGGCCCTGGCCGGGATCACCCATCACCACCCCGTCACCCTCGTCACCGACCCGGGACTGGAACCGATCGTGCACCGGATGCTCGCCGCGTACGGTGCCCGCGTCGAACTGGTCACCACACCGCACCCCGACGGCGGCTGGCAGCAGGCCCGGCGTGAGAAGGTCCGTGAACTCCTCGATACACATCCAGGGTCGTGGTGCCCGGATCAGTACACCAACCCGGACAATGTCGAGGCGTACGAGTCGCTCGCTCACGAACTCATCGCCCAGCTCGGCCGCGTCGACACCTTGGTTTGCTCGGTGGGTACCGGAGGGCACTCCGCCGGGGTGGCCCGGGTGCTCCGGCAGTTCTGCCCCGACCTGAAACTGGTCGGTGTCGACACCATCGGATCGACGATCTTCGGGCAACCCGCCAGCACTCGGCTCATGCGCGGGTTGGGTTCGAGCATCTATCCCGACAATATCGACTATCCCGCCTTCGACGAGGTGCACTGGGTGGCCCCGCACGAAGCGGTGTGGTCGTGCCGCACCCTGGCGGCGACGCACCACGCCAGCGGCGGCTGGAGCGTCGGGGCCGTGGCCCTCGCGGCCGGCTGGATCGCTCGCACCAGCCCGCCGGAGACCCGGGTCGCGGCGGTCTTCCCCGACGGACCGCAGCGCTACTTCGACACCATCTACAACGACGAGTACTGCACCGAGCATGGCCTGCTCGACGTTGACCCGCCGACCGAGCCGACGACCATCGCCCACCCCACCGATGAGACTGTGACGTCGTGGACGCGGTGCGCCACCGTCGTCGATCCCACCGTCGTCGATCCCACCGTCGTCGATCCCACCGAAAGCGTTCGATGAAAACCCTTCTGACTCAGTTCCGTAGCTTCGACCGGCCCAGCCAGGTGTTGATGGTCAACCAGTTCTCCATCAACGTCGGTTTCTACATGCTGATGCCGTACCTGGCCGGGTATCTGGCCGGTCCCCTGGGCCTGGCGGCGTGGGCGGTCGGGCTGGTGCTGGGTATGCGCAACTTCTCCCAGCAAGGGATGTTCCTGCTCGGCGGCACCCTCGCCGACCGCCTCGGATACAAACCCTTGATCGTCGCCGGCTGCCTGCTGCGGGTCGCCGGTTTCGTACTGCTCGCGGCCGCGGAATCGCTGCCGGCGATCCTGCTCGCCTCGGCCGCAACCGGGTTCGCCGGTGCGCTGTTCAACCCGGCCGTACGGGCGTACCTGGCCGCCGACGCCGGTCCACGGCGGGTCGAGGCGTTCGCGGTGTTCAACGTGTTCTATCAGGCCGGGATTCTGCTGGGCCCGTTGATCGGTCTCGCGCTGACCACCCTCGACTTCCGAGTCACCTCACTGGCCGCGGCCGCGATTTTTGCTGTGCTGACGATCGTGCAGATCTGGACGCTCCCCGCGCACCGGGCCGAAACTGCCGGGGCCACGACATCGGTACTCGAGGACTGGCGGGTGGTGATGTCCAACCGACCCTTCGTGCTGTTCGCGCTGGCGATGATCGGATCCTACGTGCTTTCGTTCCAGATCTATCTTGCGCTGCCGCTGCAGGCGGCGGTAGTAGTCGGTGACGGCAGGTCCGACACCGCTCTGGTGACCTCGTTGTTCGTGGTCTCCGGCGTGGTCGCGATCGCCGGGCAGTTCCGGATCACGTCCTGGTTGTCCCGCAGGTGGGGTTCGGGGCGAAGCGTGGTGGTCGGTATGGCAATCATGGCGCTGGCGTTCCTCCCGCTGATCGTGCTGCCGAGCCCGGCCGCGCTGGGCGGGTGGGCCGCCGCCGGCGCCCTGGTGTTCACCGCTGCACTGTTGGCGGTCGGCACCGCCGCGGTGTTTCCGTTCGAGATGGACACGGTGGTGACCCTGTCGGGCGGGAAGCTGGTGGCCACCCATTACGGGTTCTACAACACCATCGTCGGGGTCGGCATCCTGCTCGGTAATCTGGGTACAGGAGCCGTCTTCGGGCTTCTCAGCGACGCGCATCTGGGTGCACTGATCTGGGCGATACTGACCCTGGTCGGGGCGGCATCTGTGGCCGCTCTCTATGCGCTCGATCGATCCGACCGGCTCACCCCACCCCCCACCGAGACCACAGTGACCGAAAGCGGCGAGGTACCGGCCACCGGCTAGCGGCAGTGCACGCCGGGAAATGGCCTGCACTGCCCACACCCATGCACTGCCCACACCCAAGACCTCGACGATGATTGCCGAACACGAGGGTATCGACGCGGCACCGTTCACGTCTATCCACCGACCGGTGGCCCGCATTCACGCGAATGCGGGCCACCCACACCTCAGGCGGGGGTACTGCGGTGACGTTGGAGGCGACGGACGACGGGGTAACCCGTGACCACCCCGAGGACGATACCGATTTGCATGAGCATCCAGAACGCAGCATCGGTGGCCGGTGGCATGGTCTCGGTGTAGTGCAGCAGCAGCATCCAACCACCCATCCCGAGGTCGAACGCCAGTACGGTCAACGCGGCGACGCCGACCGCAGCCAGGACAGAACGCCGATGGATTGCCTGCGCACCGACTACCGGTGTGATGGCCGAACGCTCGTATGCGAAGAGCATGATCGTGGCCAGTATGGCGATGACGATGATCATCACCCAAAGAACACTCTGTCCGCACGAGATTCGACGTCGGCAAGGACGGAAGCGACATCATCGAGAAGATTGTGGGCATCTCTGCGCGCGCGTAATCCGCGTTCGTAGTAGCCGGAGTCGAGGACGCCCGCCGATGCAGGCTCTGGTGCGACGTTCGATTCTGGGTGCCGCTCCCGCATCCGAGGGCGGTGTTCCGGTCAGTGCCCAGGGTCATGCCGTAGCACCGGTGCGGCACATCTCGTTGCATACCGTAGGGGGGTATGGTAAATCTGTAAGTGGGTCGCGACGACCTCGATCACATTCCGAATCGAAGAAAGAAGGGCATCGATGAACACCACCGTCACCGTCACCGGAATGACCTGCGGGCACTGCGTCTCCTCGGTCCGAGAGGAGATCAGCGGCATCCCCGGTGTGACCGCCGTGAATGTCGACCTCGCGAGCGGCCGAGTCGATATCGACTCGGACACCCCGATCGAGCAGACGGCCATCGCCCACGCAGTCGACGAGGCCGGCTACCAGCTCGCCTCCTGATCGACACCAGACCCGGACAGGAGATTCGCACGATGAACGCATCATCGAAGTTCGTCGGATTCACCATCGCCCTAGCCGCGGTCTTCGGGCTCGCCTTCGGAGCCGGGGACGCCTTCGGCCCCGAAGGTGCCGCACCACCCGACACACACGACACCTCGACTCACGACGCCGCCGCGGTGTCCACTGCGGGCGGGCCCGTCGCCAATCAGAGACCTGGAGGATTGATGGTCACCGACAGCAGATACGCCGCGGTGCCCGCCGCCTCGGAGCCGATGCCCGCCGGGCACGGACACTGACACACCACCACACCCCGAGAGGAGCGACGATGAATCCCGTCACGCACCACCCCACCGCCGACGGCCGAGTCGAACTCGACATCGGTGGTATGACCTGCGCCTCCTGCGCGAACCGGATCGAGAAAAAGCTCAACAAGCTCGACGGTGTCACCGCGACGGTGAACTACGCCACCGAAAAAGCACGCGTCGACTACGTCGGTGATGTCTCGACCGAGGATCTCGTGGGCACCGTCGAGCAGGCCGGCTACACCGCCACGGTCCCCGCGCCCGCCGCCTCCTCCACCGACCCCGACGCGGCCGGGCCAGCCGAGATCGACCCCACCGCCTCGCTGCGCCAACGCCTGCTCATATCGCTGGTGCTCAGCGTGCCGGTGATCGCGATGGCTATGGTTCCGGTACTGCAGTTCACCAACTGGCAGTGGCTTTCCTTGACCCTCGCCGCACCCGTGGTGGTGTGGGGGGCATGGCCGTTCCACAAGGCCGCCTTCACCAATCTGCGGCACGCCACCTCAACGATGGACACCCTGATCTCGATGGGCACCATCGCAGCACTGGGGTGGTCGTTGTATGCCCTGTTCTGGGGCACCGCCGGAACGGCCGGCATGACACACCCGTTCGAGCTGACCATCTCCCGCTCCGACGGGGCCGGCAACATCTACCTCGAGGCCGCAGCCGGAGTCACCACCTTCATCCTCGCCGGCCGCTACTTCGAAGCACGCTCCAAGCGACGCGCCGGTGCCGCCCTGCGTGCCCTGCTCGAGCTCGGTGCCAAGGAAGTCTCCGTCCTGCGCGAGGGTGTCGAACAGCGCATCCCCACCGATCAACTCATCGTCGGTGACGAGTTCGTCGTCCGCCCCGGGGAGAAGATCGCCACCGACGGCGTGGTCGCCGACGGCTCTTCCGCGGTCGACAATTCGATGTTGACCGGCGAATCCGTGCCCGTCGAGGTAGGACCCGATGATCTGGTCGTCGGCGCGACGGTCAACGTCGGTGGCCGAATCGTGGTCCGGGCGACCCGCATCGGCTCGGACACCCAGCTCGCACAGATGGCGAAACTCGTCGAAGACGCTCAGACCGGTAAAGCCCAAGCTCAGCGTCTGGCCGACAAGATCTCCGGAGTCTTCGTCCCGATCGTGATCGCCCTTGCCGCGGCGACACTCGGCTTCTGGATCGGCACCGGCGGTGGGATCGCGGCCGCGTTCACCGCAGCCGTCGCCGTCCTGATCATCGCCTGCCCGTGTGCCCTCGGCCTGGCCACCCCGACCGCGCTGATGGTCGGCACCGGCCGCGGCGCTCAGCTCGGCATCCTGATCAAGGGTCCCGAAGTGCTCGAATCGACCCGCCGTGTCGACACCGTGGTACTCGACAAGACCGGCACCGTCACCACCGGCAAGATGACTCTGCTCGACGTGATCACCGCCGACGGCGAGGACACCGCGCAGGTGCTGCGCCTGGCCGGTGCACTCGAAGATTCGTCCGAGCACCCCATCGCCCAGGCCATCGCCAAAGGTGCCCGCGAGAAGGTCGGAGCCCTGCCACCGGTAGAGCAGTTTATAAATATCGAAGGCCTCGGGGTGCAGGGCATAGTCGACGACCACGCAATGATCGTCGGACGGGCCCGCCTCCTCGCCGACCGGGCGCAGCAGCTGCCGGACGAACTCGAAAGTGCGATGCGTGCAGCCGAATCCGAGGGCAAGACCGCCGTCGCAGTCGGTTGGGACGGTCGGGCTCGCGGAGTACTGGTCGTCGCCGACGCGGTCAAACCCACCTCCGCCGAGGCGATCGAGCAGCTGCGGGGCCTGGGTTTGACGCCGATCATGCTCACCGGCGACAACGCAGCCGCCGCGCGTGCCATCGCCGACCAGGTCGGCATCCACGAAGTGATCGCGGAGGTGCTGCCCGCAGACAAGGTGGACGTCGTCAAAAGGCTGCAGGAGCAGGGCAAGGTAGTGGCGATGGTCGGCGACGGCGTGAACGACGCCGCCGCGTTGGCGCAGGCCGACCTCGGTCTGGCGATGGGCACCGGTACCGACGTTGCGATCGAAGCCAGCGATCTGACGTTGGTGCGCGGTGATCTGCGCGCAGCAGCGGATGCTATCCGCCTGTCCCGCCGAACGTTGGGCACCATCAAGGGCAACTTGTTCTGGGCGTTCGCCTACAACGTGGCTGCCCTCCCCTTGGCTGCGGCCGGGCTGCTCAATCCGATGCTGGCCGGTGCAGCGATGGCGTTCTCGTCGGTGTTCGTGGTCAGCAACAGCTTGCGGTTGCGCCGGTTCAAGTCCCTCACCGGATAACCGCGCGGGTAGAACAAGCACCCAAAAGGCTGGGGTGGGCGTGGCATGCAGGCGCGCCACCCCACCCCACCGCTACAACCCCGATGCTGCCTACGAAAGGAGAGGGCCATGTCCTTCGTGACAACGACCTTGGTGCAGATCACCCGGCACCCGGCGACCCGAGCGGTGGCCCGCTGCGCGGTGATGTGCGCTGTGGCGGCGGCCCAGCGACGACTCGACGGACCGACCCTCTCGCGCCATACCCCGGGCGGGCATAATCGAGGATGCTCGGCATGACACTCGGATTCCAGGAGGACACCATGGCCACTCCCGCGGCCGCGCAGGCACCCGCCGAGACCGACGGCCATGATCACGCCGCGCACGGCTACATCACCGAAAAGGACGCCTACCTCAAACGCCTCAAGCGCATCGAAGGCCAGGCCCGAGGACTGCAGCGCATGGTCGAGGAAGACAAGTACTGCATCGACATCCTCACCCAGGTCTCGGCGATGACCAAAGCCTTGCAGGCGGTGGCCATGGGCCTGCTCGAAGCTCACATCAGCCACTGCGTGGTCGACGCCGCCATCGCCGGCGGTCCCCAAGCCGACGCGAAGATCAAAGAGGCCACCGACGCGATCTCACGGCTCGTCCGCTCCTGAGCACCGGCAGTGCGAAGCCATTCCTCGCCGTCCACTCCCGCGTGCTTGTCGGAAACCTCGGCGAGGCGGCGCAGGCAGAGACCGTCATGACCGAAACCGTATCGGCGATTCTGCGCGATCGCCGAGTCCTCGCCACCGTGGCAGCGCTGGCAATACTGGCAGTGGCTGCCGCCCTCGTACCCCGCCCGTCGATCATTGTGGTGCGCGAGTGGGCGGAGTCGATGGGCCCGTCGTTCGTGGTGGTGTTCTTTCTGACCCAGGCGGTGTTGACGATTGCCCCGGTACCGCGCACGGTGTTCACCCTCAGCGCCGGACTGTTGTTCGGTCCCGCCACCGGGGTCGCCGTCACGATCGCCGCCACAACTGTCAGCGCTGTGCTGGCGTTGCTGCTGGTGCGCGCGCTCGGGCGCACCGCGGTGCAGGAGCGGCTGACGAATCCTGCGGTCAAGTCCATCGATGCCCGGTTGGCTCGGCGGGGGTGGCTGGCCGTCGGGTCCTTGCGGCTCATTGCCCCGGCACCGTTCGCCCTGGTCAACTACTGCTCCGGACTCTCCGCGGTGCGCCTGCTGCCCTACACGACGGCCACTGTCGTGGGGATTCTGCCCGGTACGATCGCCGCGGTGCTGTTCGGGGACGCTTTGACCGGGCGAACGAATCCGGCATTGATAGTGGTGACGTCGGCCTGCGTGGCCGCCGGGGTGGCAGGATTGCTGGCCGACGCCCGCCTGCCGGTGTCGCAGGCACAGCCCAACACCGCAGATGGCGCATCGAGAAGCGGTCGCCTTCGTCGTCTGTTGCTGCCGGACCGCGGATAGGACGTGGCGAGAAATCCTACAATTTTGCTGCGCCTGCACCGCCAAAGCCAGCGGAGTTGCCGAACTCCTGACCTACGCGAGAAGTAGGGCACGCGCGTTCCCCGCGGATTCGCAGTCGAAGAGCCCACACCATCACCCCCACCGACATCACTCCGATTACGGGCTGCACGGGTGCCCATAGATCCAGAGCACCGCTCACCCCGACCGCCACCACTACCAGTTTGTTGCATATCGGACATCCGACTGCCAACAACGACAACGCATTCGCACTGACCCCTACACGGGAAGAAACCGACGACGCCAGCCCAGTGCTCACGTATGTCGCAAGAATGAGGCCACTGAGAACTGCGGTGGCAATCCACACCGGATAGTTCCACCACAACACCGGGGTCATTCGAACGTAGAACGCAGTGTGGATGATCCCGGTGGGGATCGCCACGACCAGCGCGGCCACCATCGCGCCCAGTAACGCGGCCACCCAACGGCGCGCCGGCCAGTCACGCATCGTCACAGTCGTCATCCCTCTCCCGGTCAGCGGACACCACCCAACCGTCTACTATGAATGATAGTAGTTTGCAGGTGCGGTGAGTCGGGGTCAACGACGCCGACTCGCCGCCCATACGGCACAGGCGTCGAGCGTCGACGCGAAAGCCTCAGCCGACCGTGAGGAACCCTCTACGACTGCCGATACCCGACAATGGTGCCGGCGAGGCCGGACACAGTCCCATGCGGCTCTCACCGCGCTCCGTTTCCTTCGCTGGTGACGCAGGGAACCCACACCGACCCCAGAGGATTTCTTCTGTGCATTCTTCTTCAGGCCCGACGCGGCGTGTCCGCGCTACCCTCATCGCCTCGATCATCGTTGCTGCCGCGGCATTTTCGGCAAATGCTCCAGCTTCGGCGGACCCCGCTGCACCCCCGGCGAACGCATCCGAAGCCGTACGACAACTCACTGAACTCAATGCGACCGCATTCACTCTCACCGAGAGCATGTACGCCGCGCAGGACACCCTCGATCGTCGCCGCGGCGAACTGAGTACCGCAGTTCAATTCGCCCACGAGACCTCGGCGGCGGCTCGGGAAGCCGAAGTGGCCGCATCTGCCAACCGTCGAGCACTGGCCACAGCTGTCGACGCCGCGTACAAAGGTGTACCGCAATCCCCTCTCGGGGCCGTTCTGGTCGCGGACAGCCCACAGCAACTACTCGATCAGATGGTGTTGTTGGACCGGATCCTCGCCGATCGAGCCGCTGCACTCGCCGACTCGACACAGATCGACGACGAAGCGCGAGACCAGCTCGAACAAGCCCGGCAAGCACAGGCGTCCGCTGCGGTAGCCGAGGCGGACGCCGCACGTACACAACGCGACCTCGAGCAACGCCAGACCGACCTGGCCGATCAGATCGCCAAAATCACCGACCAATTCGCCGCCCTCACCGATGCGGATCGAGCTGCCATCGTCAGCCCCGGCACCACGAATCCTTCCGAGCTACCCGCCGCCGTCTCGGCTGCGAGTGGAACATCAGCGGAGGCGATGCGCATCGCCCTCGACCAACTCGGCAAACCCTATTCCTGGGGAGCTACCGGGCCGGGGTCCTTCGATTGCTCCGGACTGATCTACTTCGCCTACAAACAACTGGGACTGACCGTTCCACGCGTGGCCGCAGACCAAGCACGAGCGGGCACACCTGTCTCCCGCGAATCAGTGCAACCGGGTGACTTCATCTCTCTCTACTCACCGATCGGACACATCGGGATCTACATCGGCGACGGGAAATACGTCAACGCCCCCACCGGCGGCGACGTCGTCAAAGTCGCGCCCGTTCCCTGGGATGAAGTGACCGCAATCAACCGGCCCATCGCCACCTGATTCGATGTCCACGGTCCGGACGCCGCGACTGCGAGGAGACCGGATGCCCGTGTGGCAGACCGGTAAGATCGAACCGGTGAGGACTTCAGCCACGGAACCTATGAACCAGAAGTGGCTCCTAGGTGCTGTTTGCGCTTCGATAGTGCTGTTCGGAGTCCTTCTCATGCATTCTGCGCCGATGTCGTTCGCAACGGCGACGAGTATCGGCGAACACTCGATGACCTCGACGGTGAGCGCTCCACCTGCCGTCGACGAGCATTCGGGAGCATCATCTGCGACAGCATCGGAGAGTGGTTCCGCAGCACACTGCGGGAACGGCTGTGGCGATCACAGCTCGGTCATGCATCTGTGTCTGGCTATCATCGGTGCTGTCGCGGCGTTGGCCGTCTTACGGGCAATCGTTGTGGGCTTCGCCGGTTCTCTCGTCCACGCTGCGCGACTGTCGGCAGTTCGTCATCGAACCGGGCACCCGCCACCCTGGACCATATTCACTCTCTCCGAATTGTCTGTGCTTCGGATCTGACAGGTGACTCACCGTTGTGTGAGACACAGATATCGACAGGCCAGTGCGCCTGTCGATCCGAACCACCCCCCAACAATTTCAGGAGTTTGTTATGCGTTCGAATCGACCTACCCGCTTCACGATCGCGATAACGGCGGCCTCCGCTGTCGCCGCCGCAGTTCTCGCTGGCTGCAGCAGTAACGACGGCGAAATGAACATGCCCGGCATGTCGAGCAGCGATACACCGGCCTCGTCGTCCTCCGAGAATTCCGCCGAAGCATCGGCCGAATTCAACGATGCCGATGTCACGTTCGTCGAAGGGATGTACCCCCACCATGCACAAGCGGTGGAGATGGCTTCACTTGTCGACGGCCGAACCGAGAATGCTCAGGTCATCGAGCTGGCCCAGGCCATCGAAGCAGCTCAAGCACCGGAGATGGAGCAGATGAATGCCCTGCTCACCGCATGGGGACAGCCCGCAGCGTCCGCCGACATGGGCGGAATGGACATGGGCGGAATGGACATGGGCGGTATGGACATGGGGAGCGGTGGCATGACCGGCATGATGAGCCAGGAAGACATGGACATGTTGTCGGCCGCCAACGGAGCGGAGTTCGACTCCATGTGGCTCACCATGATGATCGAGCACCACAAGGGGGCAATCGAGATGGCTCAGATCGAGTTGGCCGACGGCTCCAATGCTGATGCCAAGGAGCTTGCCTCCACAATCATCGATGCGCAGCAGAGCGAAATCTCCACAATGGAAAGTTTGCTCGCCCAGTAACTCTCAATTCTGGGAACTATCAACCGTAGGGCGGGGCTCGGCCGATACCGAGCCCCGCCCTTCGGTTTCGAAGGACCTGGCCCTTTTAGCTGCCACACCGATCAACACGGCCCCGGAAACATGCCCTCCCCTGCTGATGCACCCGCCTGCGGGGTCCTTGGGACACGCAGATCCGCGGTAGGGACAGGGGGCGGCTCTCGGATCGGGTCATCGCGGCCCGGCGGGGGCGCGCCGTCGACAGAGAGTGGGTTCGATACCACCGGCACTGGCAGTTGGGGAGGCGTGATCTTGCACGTGCGGCTGCTCGGCTTCCTTCTCAGATGGGTAACACAACCGAACTGACGAATTCATTGCGTATCCAGGCAATGAACAGACCCCACACCCCCGTCAGCAGGGCGACACCGACGGCGATCATGATCACTCCGCCTGCCACTTTGATTCTCTGCGAGTTCCGCCGTAGCCAGCCGACACCGCGCATCGCCGAACTCGAGCCGAACGCGAGGACCACGAACGGTAGACCGAGTCCCAGACAGTAGGCGACGATGAGAGTGACGCCGCGCGCTGCGGTTGCGCCTTCAGTGCCAGCGGCAACGGACAACACCCCGGCGAGCGTGGGGCCAAGGCACGGCGTCCAGCCGAGCGCGAACACGCCACCGAGCAGCGGCGCTCCAGCAAGAGACGAGATGGTTTGCGGCGCGAATCGAGTGTCGCGTTGGAATGCGGGAATGAACCCGATGAACGTCAAGCCCATGATGATCGTGATGGCACCGCCGACCTGCTGAAGCACCTGTTCGTTGATGCGCAGGGTGCCGATGACCCCGAAAATCGAGGCGGTGGCGAGGACGAAGACGATGGTGAAGCCGGCGACGAACAACCCCGCTGCACCTGCCACGCGCCAGCGGCTTGCCAGCTTCGGCGGTGCTTCACCAGTCGAGGCGGCGGCGAGCGACGGCACGTCGGCACCTGCGATGCCCGCCAGGTACGACAGGTAGCCCGGCACCAGGGGCACCACGCACGGTGACGCGAACGAGACCAGCCCGGCGAGCATACATGCGGCGATCGCCAGTACCAGAGGTCCGCTCGATGCCAGATTTTGGAACGTCGAGCCAACGCCGCCTTGGGCAAGAAGAACAGTCATTCGTCTGCTATCCGTTCGACGACAGGGAGCAGGTCTTCGGCGAGGAGGGCACGCATGAACACTGCCGCCACCCGGTGCTCTCGATCGAGTACCAGCGTCGAGGGAATCACGCTGGTCGGGTAGTTCCCGCCGAGGGCGATCAGCGTCCGCATCGAGGGGTCGTAGATCGAGGCGTAGGAGACATTGTTGTCGACAACGAAGTCCTGCGCTTTGTCCTTCTGCGGATCTCGAACATTGATACCGAGGAACTGCACACCGCGCTCGCGGGTTGCTTCGTAGACCTCTTCGAGGTCGTCGGCTTCGCCGCGGCAGGGGCCGCACCACTGACCCCAGAGATTGATCACGACCACCTCGCCGTCATAGTCCGACAGAGCGGTGTTCTTACCTTCCTCCATCAGATCGGGTCCGGCGAGTTCACCGATGGTTCCGCGCGTTTCGGGGGGATCGTAGACGATGTCGGTTTGACCACCGGGTGCAACGAAATCGAAGCTACCTCCGGAGGGCACGGCGTCGGCGCCTGCGGAACATCCGGAGACCAGGAGTACAACGGCAAGGATGGATGCCGTTGCCGTGGCGGGCAGACTGCTCTGTTCGCGTGTGCGAGCCCCCGTAGGGCGGCCGAGTCTCATGAAGTCGACGCCTTTGCTGCAGTACGGATCTGCGCCGATGTCTCGAACATCGTGGGATCGGTGACGCGGTCGATGCCCCAGTCTTGGCCGGTGACGAAGCTCGGGGCACTGTGACTTCCCTCTCCGGAATGCACTACGGACACGAGGCAGTCAGTTGATTCGGATCGTGGTCGTGGCTCCTGGATCCTGGTCCGGTCGATACCCGGTCGGCAACACCGGCCGGGTCGACGCGGGATTGACGCGACCGGTGCCGCATGACCTCGCCGAAGCACAGGGCGGCGGCTAGCAGGCGACATCAGTTCAAACCCGCGTACGAATGCAGTCCGGAGACCACCATGTTGATGATGAACAGGTTGAACAGCATGGCCACGAATCCGGCGATGTTGATCCACGCGGCCCGGGTGTCACGCCACCCGCTGGTGGCCCGGGCGTGCAGGTACGCGGCGTAGATGATCCACGCGATGAATGAGACCGTCTCTTTCGGGTCCCAGCCCCAGAACCGACCCCACGCGGCCTCCGCCCAGATCGCGCCGAGGATGACACCGATTCCGAACAGGGGAAACGCGAAGATGGTGGTCTTGTACGCCAGCACGTCGAGCGAGTGCGCCGAGGGGAGACGAGCGACGATCCGGCCCACTCTGCTGTCGGGGACGGCGTTGTTGTTGGGATATCGGATCCGGATCAGGAACAATGTGCTGGCTGCACCGGAGATCAGGAACACCCCGCTGCCGAGCGAGACGACCGAGACGTGCACGGGGAGCCAATACGACTGCAAGGCTGGTACGACGGGCGCCGCGTTGGCATAGAGCACAGTTCCGGCAATGAAGAGCAGGATCAAGGTCGGCACGAGGACGAACAACCATAGTGTGCGCAGTTGCTCCGAGCGCAGCACGATCAGTCCGGCAAGTATGCCGGCCGCGCATGTGACGGAGACGAATTCGTACATGTTTCCCCACGGCGGGCGGCCAGTGGCGATCCCGCGCAGGACGATCGACCCGATATGCAAAGTGAGTGCGAGCATTACCAGGGCGAGTCCCGTGCGGCCCAGGCGTTCGGACGGGGCTCTTCGCTCGGGGACCGGCACGTATCCCGGTGTCGATGATGTCGCTGCGATCAGTTGCGGATGCAGACTCGAGGCCCGGCTCAGAGTCGCTGTTCGTGTCGTTGCGAGTTGTGCGATGAACAGGATCGCGGCGAGAAGGTAGACCACGAAGGCGGTCTCGAAACTGATGTCGCTCCAGCGGGCGAGGTTGTCGTCGATCGGCATGGCGCTACACCGTTTCTGTATCGAGGGTCTCGGAGTGGTTCTTTGTCCGCGGCGTCCAGATTTCGGTGCGGAGGGTCTCGAATTCGGGTCCCCATCCGGCGTGATCGGTACGGGCGAGCCCGCCCATCTCCACGCTCGATCGGCCTGTTTCGGCCGGGAGTACACGGAACCAGACTCGACGTCGCTTGATCACCAGCGAGACCAACAGTCCGGTCATCATCGTGATCGCGAACACGAGCACCCACAACTGTGCGGGGTCGTATCCGACCTGCAGGTTGGCGAATTCCTTGGCGCCGTTGAATCGAATGTTGGTGCCGTCGGTGAGGGTCGTCGATTCACCGGGACGCAGGTTCACCCGATCCTGCTTGACAAGTCGGCCCTGGTTGATCATCTCCTGGTCCAGGGAGAAGATCGACTGGGGTATGCCGGTGTCGAGGCCGGTATCTCCTTTGTAGATATCCACTGCCACAGCAGGATCGACCAAGTCCGGGAAGCGGGAGGAGAGCAGGGTTCCGTTGAATTGCGCAGTGGGAGCGAAGAGGCCTTCGATGGCGATCTGGCCGCGGCGTCGCTCATCGGCGGTGGCATAGGTCCCGCCGGGTGGATCGAAACGCAACGCCCCGCTACTCAGGAACGTGGTGGCGTCGTCGGGCCGGAACTGCAGGGCCTCGGTTCGACTCTGACCGTCGGGGAAGGTCACGGTGAATTCGGGGGCGTATCCGTGGCCGGTGAGGTAGATGCGTTCATCTCCGAGCCGGAGGGGTTCGTTGACTTTGAGTTGATAGTCGCGCCAGGTGTCTGCGGCGATGTCGTCGGCGGACTGGTAGGAGATGTTCGAGGTGAACATCTCTGCCTGGCCGTTCTCAAGGTAGTCGGCGTTGAAGTCCTTGACTCTGATGCAGAACGGCTCCAGCCCGGTTCCGTCGGTGCTGTTGCCGGCCCGGAAGGAGTCGTAGATGGCGGGCGAGGTGTTGCAGAAACCGGGCCCGTTGTCGGCGATGACGATGACCGATCCTTCGTAACCGAAGAGCTTGCCGATGGCGATGGCCGCGAGCAGACCGATCAGCGAGAAATGAAAAAGTAGGTTTCCCGCTTCGCGGGTATAGCCCTTCTCGGCGGAGAGGGTGAGCGCCCCATCGGGCTCGGGCCTAACGGCAGTACGCCACCCTCTCAAGTGGGGCGCGATGTCGTCGATGACGGTTTTCGGGCTACCGGCGAGAGCGCCCGAATGATGAAGCGGTAGTCGCGAAAGGTTTCGGGGTACGCGAACTGGCTGTGCGCGAAGGGCTTTACCGTGTTCGATCATTCGGGGAGTCAGGCAGCCGATCAACGACACAAACAGTAGGACGTAGATGGCGGTGAACCAGAAGCTTCCGAATACGTCGAACAATTCCAGCGTGTCCATGACGGCCCCGAGAGCCGGGCGCGCTGCGATGTAGGAATCAACCGCCTGGGTGTTGAGATTGCGCTGTGGCAGCAGGGCGCCTGGGATTGCTGCGATAGCGAGCAAAAACAGCAGCACCAGTGCCGTTCGCATCGAGGTCAGTTGCCGCCACCTGTTGCGCACCGCAGCGATTGCTCTGCGTAACCGTCCCTGCGATGTGAGCGCCGGGGTTTGATCAGCTGTCACACCGCCACACCCTTTCGACGATTGCATCTCAATTACTATGCAACATAGTAGTTGATGGGCCGTGTGCAGTTGTGTGCGGTAGTCGCCTGGGCGAGAGGGTAAGTGCTGCAACCACAAACGTGGTACTTGGTCCATCCGGAACGCTGCCGGGCTGCGGTTCGGTTTAGGCCGCTTTCGGCCCCACGGTAGGCGCGGATCGGTTCTTCTACTCATGCCGTCCAAACGCGTTTCATCCCGCGGAGTAATACCTGTGCGGTGAGATCAGGCACACTTGCACTAGCTGTTTTGCGTGCCGAGTACGAAGCGGCGCGGTTCCCTCTGCAGTTGATCGAGGATGTCGCGATGTCCCAACTCGATGAGCGAGCGCCACTACGACTGGCCTACGAGGATGTACTGGTCACCGTGGATCGCGCCGCCGCGCACCTGCTCGATGACGGGCCCGCCGCCCTCTGGGTCACCACGGCCCTGCGCCAACGTCGAACCCAACAATGCCTGGCAGTTGAGGGTGCGGCCCGCATGGAACGCTGGAGGCGTCACCGCACACGGTATTCGTCGCTAGCGCGGGTAGACGGCGACATGGATCTGCTATTTTCGTCGTGTGTGTCCGATTCGGTTGAGCGAGTGTATTCGCCGAATTCTGCTCTGGTCCATCATGGCGGCCACGGCAGTGGCGGTGCTGATGATGTCGCAGGTCGCACACACCACCGCAGAGCCCGGCCACGCTCCGCTGGCTGCGGTCATCGAGAGCGTCCCGGAAATCGAGCACACGTCGGCGCCGGAGCAGGACGAGGGGATCGGCGGTAGCGCGTCCAGTCATCACGACAATCACGGATCCCTGATCGGGTCCGTCCACATAGCGGTGGCGATCCTTGCGCTAGGGCTGGCAATGTTGCTGCGCCGGACCGGATGGACAGTGCTACTGCACCAGCTTCGAGGTCTACAGGCATCGAGATCGTCGCCAACTGAGAGGTCGGTCTCTCCCCCTGCGCCGATGTCCGTGCTCGACGCGGCATGCCTTCTGAGGGTGTGAGAGGTCTGCGTTTGCGCAGATCGGTCCACCTTTCTTCTCGCGCGCCGCCTCCGCGGTGAGGGCGCGAGCCTGCCTCGTCGAGGACAACGCCATGCATATCTTCTTCAACGTTTCATCGTCTACGCCGCACCTTTGTTTCCCTCATCCCAACCCCGCCGCGCCTCCTCCCGGAGTCGCGATCGTCCTTCGCGAGGCCGGGCCGCACGATCTACCGCAGAGCGCGCAGTTGCACCTCGACGAGCTACCGATTGGCCTGCTCCCCGAGCTGGGAGCACGGTTCCTGCGCCGGTGGCACCGCAGCTTCGTCAACCGACGACACGCCATCGCTCTTGTCGCAACCGATAGCGAAGGCGCCGTCGTCGGATTCCTCCTCGGCACCCTCGATCACCATGCCCATATCGGTGATCTACTGCGCGAGAAGATGACCGTGCTGCCGTTGGCTGCACACGCCGGTGCGGCGATGGCAGTCCGCCCGCGCACCGCCATGCGGTTCGTTCGTACGCGTCTTCGCCCCTGGTGCAGAGCGGTGGCGCGCGCTCGGCCCATCCCACTGCCGAACGGCGAACCCGAGACTCCCCCGGCCGACAGTGTCGCCGTCGTCGTTGCGATAGCGGTGAGCCCACGGGTGCGAGGGATCGGAGTGGGTGCACAGTTGCTCGACTGGTTCGAATCCGACTCTGCGCGGGCAGGTGCACGTTGCGCCGAGCTGTCCACCGATCTCGGGGTGGCCGACAATGCAGGCGGCTTCTACGAGCGCCTCGGATGGCAGAAAAGCGGAAACCGTCTCGATCGAGATGGCCGGACCATGCAGACCTACCGGCGAGAGCTAGACGGCCGCTGCGGCCGTGCTCCGCTCCCCTTGTCGGTCCCACCAACCCGGACGACCGCGAGCACTGCCCCGTCGACAGAAACGAGACGATGATGTCAAGCACCCGACGAACGGTGTTCGAACTCGTGGGATGCACTGCGCTCGCAGGCGTGCTGCTTGCAGGAGTGTTGTTCCCCATCGTCGGTGGCCTGGGATACGTCTCGAACCGCGCCGCTGACACCGACGACAACGTTTCCGGCGAACTCGCCGAGGGCGTAGTTCCTGCCATCTCGACGATGACGGACGTGGCAGGCAACCCGATCGCGTGGCTATACGAGCAACGCCGTTCCGAAGTGCCGAGCGCGAAGATCTCCAACGAGATGAAGCTTGCGATCGTCTCCGTCGAGGACCGGCGCTTCGCAGAACACCAGGGCGTGGACTGGCAGGGAACGTTGCGAGCGTTCTTGACCAACACCACCAGCGGGCAGGTCGAGCAGGGCGCATCGACACTCGATCAGCAGTACGTGAAGAACTATCAATTACTGGTCGTCGCTGACACCGACGCCGAGCGGCGTGCCGCGATCGAGACCACGCCGGCTCGCAAGATCCGCGAGATCCGAATGGCGTTGTCCTTGGACAGAGAATTGACCAAAGACGAGACATTGACCCGCTATCTGAACCTGGTTCCGTTCGGCAATGCCTCGTTCGGCATCCAAGACGCCGCGCAAACCTACTTCGGTGTCGATGCCAGCGAGTTAACGGCGACGCAATCAGCGATGCTGGCAGGGATGGTTCAGTCCAGTTCGGCACTGAACCCGTACACCAACGTCGAGGGAGTCACAAGCCGCCGAAACCTTGTCTTGGACAACATGATCGAAACCATCCCGAACCGAGCCGCAGAATTCGAGGCCGCCAAATCCGAGCCATTGGGGGTGCTGGCCGAGCCCAACACCCTCCCACGTGGATGCATCGCCGCCGGTGATCGAGGGTTCTTCTGCGACTACGCACTCCAATATCTTGAGGACGCCGGTATCAGCCGCGAGCAGATCGACGAGGGCGGTTATCTGATCAAAACGACTCTCGACCCGGCGGTGCAGAACTCGACCCAGGCCGCACTGACCGCGAACACAGATCCCGACCTCGACGGTGTCGCCACCGTGATGAATGTCGTCGCACCCGGACAGGACGAACACCGCATCCTCGCCATGGGCAGTAGTCGCACCTACGGACTCGATGCCGACGCCGACGAAACGGTTCAGCCGCAACCGTATTCACTCGTAGGCAACGGCGCCGGGTCGATCTTCAAGATATTCACCACTGCCGCCGCGATGGAACGCGGACTCGGCACCAACGCCACACTGCAGGTTCCCCGGCGCGTCGAGGTCAGGGGGTTGGGCGACGGCGGCGCGCGTAACTGCCCGGCGGGCGCTTACTGCGTGGAGAACGTCGGAAACTACCCACCGGCGCTGACGGTCACCGACGCACTGGCGCAATCACCGAACACGGCGTTCGTGAAGTTGCTCGAGTCCGTCGGTGTCACACCGACAGTCGACATGGCAGTGCGGCTAGGGCTTCGCTCCTACACCCTCCCCGGCTCGTCTGGATTCGACGAGCAGAGCATGGCCGACCTCCAGAAAGAGCAAAGCCTCGGCTCGTTCACACTCGGACCTACCTGGGTCAACCCGCTCGAGCTGTCCAACGTCGCAGCTACCCTCGCCTCGGGAGGTACTTGGTGCCCGCCGAACCCGATCGACTCCATCTCCGACCGCGAGGGTGTAGCTGTACCGGTCACACAACAAGCGTGCGAGCAGGTCGTCGAACCCGGCCTGGCCAACACACTCGCCAACGCGATGAGCAAGGACGACCAACCCGGAGGAACCTCGGCATCGGCGGCCGGGTCCGTGGGCTGGACGCTGCCGATGTCCGGGAAAACCGGCACTACCGAATCCAACCGATCCTCGGGCTTCCTCGGCTTCACCAACCGCTACGCCGCCGCCGTCTACACCTACGGTGACTCACCGACACCGGGCCAGATCTGCTCCTTCCCACTGCGGCCCTGCAGCTCCGGGAACCTCTACGGCGGTAACGAACCCGCACGAACCTGGTACGACGCGATGGACCCAATCGCCACGAACTTCGGCCCCATCGAGCTGCCACCGGTCGACGACAAATACGTCCGCGGCTCCGCCAACGGCCAAGTACCTGAGGTCAGCGGCATGAGCCAGTCGTCGGCCACATCGAGATTGGAAGCAGCAGAATTCTAGGTGACCGTCGTCACCACCACCGGTCAGGGCGCTCGCGGTACCGCTACCGGCACATCCCCATCCGGCGCGGCGATCCCGGGATCGCTGATCACGCTGTACATCAGTGACGGCTCCCCCGCCCCCGACCGCACGCCCACGCCAGCGCCGCCCAGTATCGACATTCCCGGCCTGCCGCTACCGCCGCCGCGGTGATCACCCACGACACTCACCCTTGAGACCCCCGCGCACGAAAGGAAACGCCATCACAGTCAGCCGTCGACAACTGCTCACAGCCGCAGCGGTTTTGCCGCTCACAGTCAGCTGCACCATCAACACCGCCGACAGACAATCCCCCAGCCTCGCACCGAGCAGTAACGCATCTCCCGCACGGTCCCCGGCCGTGAGCGCACCGAGCAGTCGATCATCGGCCCCGGTGAATCCGGGGCGGTGGATGCCGACAGCTGGCGAAGTGATGCCCGAGATCAAACGCGCAGCGACGAGCTTCCTCGAAGCAGGTGGCAGCTGGAGCGAGGGAGGAGGAGTACTCGACAGCTTGCGCACCGCAGGGGTATCGCTCGAAGTCGCGGCGACGGCAGCACTGCTTCAACCCGACGAGGCCCTCGCCAGCACCCTGCGAGTGGTGTATCCGCAGTACGCCGGAATCGGTCCAGAGAGTGCTGCAGTGATCGTGCTGTTCGACCAACTCCTACAACGCCCCACGCTCGCGCAGCCGGCTGAGACGACCCGGCAGATGGCACTCGATATCCGGCTCAAGCGCGACATCGCCGCTGGCGCGGCCTGGACGGTGGAAAAGATCAACCCTTTGACCTCTCTTGGGTCCCCAGTACCACTGACCGCCGCTGCGTCGTCGGTGCTGAGCAGCCCTCGCATCACGCTCTCCGAGCCTGCACGACTCGACATCGGAACCGGACGCATCAACAACAATGTGCTCCAGATCATGCTCGGACTTGCCGATCGATTCACCTACGCAGTGCAGGTGATGCACACCGGTCACATCCAGACCGTCTTCCCGCACCCGCGCTTGTCCAACCACGCAGTGGGACGAGCGGTGGACATCCGAGAAATCAACGGTCGGCGCGTTGTCGACGATCCCTTCAACAACCCAACGATCTCCGAATTCGTCACTGCGGCAGCCCTACTGGGCGCAACCGAGGTCGGAGGTCCGACCGACCTCAACGGTGACCGTCCAGGATTCTTCACCGACGACGTGCACAGCGACCACGTCCACGTCGGCATCACCCCGGGCGACGCACCGGCGCATCTGCGATGACACCGAACCGGATGGGCACTTCGGCCTGACCTGCCCGAAATACTATGCTGGTTAGTAGTTGAGTGCTCGCCACGGCGAGGCGGGTGAAGGTGTCGGAATTGTTCGCACTCAGCCGATACCGATCGTCGGTGCGATGTCGCTGCCACGGCTGTTCGCCGCCGAACGATCCGCGCTCGTACATCGCCTCAGTGATTGGAGATTAAGTGAATGGAGATGAAGGTCGATGCGTCTACGTCGTCCCGCACATACCGCCCGAGCAGTCACGTCCACCTCAGCCGCCGTATCCGGTCATGTTCACCGCGCCTGACCGGGAGATCACTTGGCGTTGACGCTCAAGCGATTACATCACCGAGCCCTCATCGACAGAACGAGAACCGCACTTTATGTCCATCTCGCTTTCCCGCATCCTGCTGCCGTCTCTGATCGCAGCTCTGTCCCTCGTTGGATGTTCCGCTCCGGCAGCGACTGACGGCGCGGCCGATCCGGCAGTGGTCGACTTCACCTCCTCACTGGCTCATGTGCACGGATTGCACGTCAACGCCGATGGCACCGTCCTCGCTGGTAGCCACACAGGACTCTTCGCCATCGGTTCGTCCGGAAACCTGACCAGGGTCGGCTCTTCCGACGATGACTTCATGGGTTTGTCGGGTGTACCGGCCACCGATACCCTCTTCACCTCCGGTCATCCCGGCGAATCCAGCACGGCGGCGAACCCACTGGGACTGCGTAGCAGCAATGACGGCGGAATGTCGTGGTCGGATCGGTCACTGGAGGGACAAGTCGACTTCCACGCGCTGGCTGCCGATGGACGCATCCTCGTCGGATTCGATGGCAGTACCGGTCTACTCGTCTCCGCCGACAGCGGCTCCACCTGGACTCCCGGCGCCGCTGCGCCCGCGGCGTCGTTGGCGATTACGAGCTCCGGAGTATGGGCGGTGACACCTGATGGACTTCAGCACAGCACCGACACGGCCCGAACATTCTCTCCTGTCCTCGACGCACCGAACTTGGTATTGCTCGCCGGTGCCGGCGATGCACTGTGGGGGATCGACACCGACGGATACGCCTGGCGTAGTCGCAACGGCGCCGATTGGCAGAAGCGTTCCGCAACCGGGTCCGTCGAGGCATTGACCGCGGTCGACTACGACACCGCCTACGCAGCCAGCCCCCAGGCGTTGTACACACTGACGTAACTCGGCCCGGTCGAGACCAGCCCGACAACAGATAGCGACATTTCGACGCGACCGCAGGCGGTCACCCGCGCGGCTGATGCGGGCGCTTGCCGCTGTTGAGCGGCTTACTCCCTCTTCCTCCCCTGGGGTTCGGCCCGCCACGAGATCCCGCGATGACACCGGGGTCCGACTCCGAGATATCCAGGAATGAGGACAACCGAAATACTTGGCGTAGAGATTCCGAGGCCGTACTGGATGCTGTCATGCAGGTGTGCCGAAATGGGAGCCCTGTTCGGTGTAGTCATGGTTCGCGGACGGTTGGCGTTGATCCGATTGCCGACGATGTGTCTGGTCGCGTTCATGGCGTGTGGGTTCAGGTTGCTAATCGTCTGGCTCCTCTGCGTGATCGGCCCTCGGCGTGGGCATTCGAGTGGGACTTGACCTCAGGGGTGGCCCGGCGCAGCCCGATCGTGAGCGCGACTCAGACGTGGGCTGAGCTCGGCGTTGATCTGAGTCGGCCGATTCCGGATGGTTTGGCGAAGCTGGATCTTGGGGACGCCACAGCATCGGTGCTGGCGCAGCTCGTTTCCGGTGGGCCGGGAACTGTGCTCCAAGAGGTCGGTGTGGAATGCCGTCCATCGGGTGCACATCGGCGTATGCAGTTCACGGCACACTTTCTCCACGACGGCATCGGCCCTACTGGTGAACCTCATCGGGTTGTTCGGGGAGTGTCTGTGGATATTGGTCCTTCGGAGGGTACTGAACACATCGATCGACGTAACGCGGGTCTGGATACGCTGGTTGCACGGTCGCTGTCCGATCCCTCGGAGTATCGCGCGATCGCTGACCCCGATTCACTTCAGCTTTTGTACTGGTATGGCGACGCTCCGACTGGCATTGCATGGCAAACAAGCCACTTACCCGGCGCTAAACCGGTTCTACACCCCGGTGACATTCCTGATGCAATCCGAATCGGACAATCCTTGAAAGTTGCGCAAGCCGGGGCTGTGGAATCGGCCGAATTTCGTTTTCTGACACCCTATTCGGATTATGTCGCGGTGTCGGTGTCTGCGAGAGCTATCGACCTCGATGACCGCTCCAGAGCAATCCTGGTGACGCTCCGACCACAGGTTCCGTAATTTCTGTTTCCGTTGCCAAGACAAGCCAGCTGTTGGTAGCGTTTGCCTACGCTCACCGAGCGCCTGTGGCACGCACCTTGTAGTAGTCGGGGCGGCCTCCACGTCTTTTTCGGACGTTCCACTCTCCTGCCCGAATTCTGCCTGACGCTGCTTTTAAGCGTAATGGCGTCTGGGCAGACGGACCTTACGAGGAATCAGTGCGGAAGAAAGTCGTGAAGAAGCCAGCAGTTCGCTCGTTCGCAAGGTTGTTGGCTACTGGTCTTACCTGCTTGGTCGTCATCGCGGCACCTAGCGTCACCGCCAGCGCGCAACCAGTCGAGCCCAGCCCCTCGGGGGGCGACTCCGCTCCGGTGGAGGTTCAGGTGCCGTCGATAAACGAGGCGCCGGGCGACATAGAGGGCACTCCACCTGGCCAGAATGCGCCTCCAGTCGAGGTGCCACCGGACTCCGGAGCGACGACCACCTCAGGTCAGAAGGTGGTCGAAAAGCGGAGTTCTCGCGAAGTGACCGACCCTGCCGAAGCGGAGGAAATTGCACAAAGGCTGACACAGAAGCATGCCGAGGAGTCGGGTATATCTGCACGCCAATCCGGTCCTATATGTTTCCAAACACGTTTTCAGTCGTGCAAAACATATTCGACCATCGTCGAGCAATTCATTCAACCCAATTTCCCTAACGGCCCGTTGGAGCCGATCGGAAACTGGGTCATCGACGTCACTCTCCAGGTCCGTAGCCCTCTTCAGACACAGACCAAAGAAAACGTGATCCAATTCTACGGCGATGTCTCGTCGACTTCTCCAACAACCACCATTCCGGGTACGTACTCTTTCCAACTCGTTGTTCTCGATCTCGCCAACGACAGCACCACTACCTATCCCGCCTACGTTTTTCCGATGGTCATCGGAGGGACTGGGTACCAGCAGTACGAGCATTATGTGACGAGAAACGCGACAAACGCGTTCGACAAGCGAACGCTTCAATTCATATACATTGGAGACTCGCCGGCGAACGACTTGGATGGTACTCCCGTTCGCACGCGCACCACCGGCCAGCAATTCAGGTGTGATGCTGCTCAATCAGTCAACTACGGCACCGGCTGCGTCAACCCGAACGAGAAGCCGACTGTCCAGTACACCCAAGCAGCGTTCCCGAACATATCTCAGACAGTTAAGGCTGGCCAGGCTGCCTTTGGTTTCGGAATTCCTGGTACTGGCGCGCCGCTGACTCGTGGAAATTCTGCTGACAATCAGGCAAATCGGGACGCCGCATGCCCACGGTCGTCACAACAGCGGTTGGATCTACTCGGCGAGAAACCTCTCAACATGAAAGACCCATCCTGCGATGAATACCCTTTCGCATCGACCGTGCAGGGCGGCTACGGGTCGACCGTCCGATGGGTCCCTCTTACCGAGAACAATAAACAAGGCACCCTTATGGTCGAATTTTACCGCGGGAACAGAGTGATGCCCGGTGACGACTACTTCGTTTCGGCAATCGGCTGAACGAGCCCGTTTCATCTTCAGAATCCGATAAAAGGTACCCAACGGAAAGGCCTCGAACATGAGAACTCGACCACTACGTAAAACAGCTACCATCGCCGCCCTGCTAGGAGCGTTGGTGCTCGCCGCTCCAGGCGCTGCTAGCGCGGACGTTGTCACCGGTTGGGTCGGCCCAGCAGGAAGTAACGGCGCAGGTGTTCAGTTCCTGAACACCTCCACAATCATCAATTCGCCCAACCTGACCGCACAGTCGAAGATCTACTCTGTCTTCGGCCAGCAGGTCGCACCCGGTGACATCGGCGTGCGAGCTCGACTGTTCAAGAGCGGAGCATTGTGTGAGGCTGTCGGCTACAAGTACAGCTCCACCGGTACAGCTTCACTGACACTGGGCACGACCGCGACCTGCGGGACAGGTTCGTACAACAGTCACGGTTTCACTGCGGTATGGGATGGAAGCAAATACCGCGAAGCCCTGACTTTCCCGAGCAACCCGCTGGACTGGACCGCCCCGGCTGCCCGGTCCGCGACCACCTCCGAGTCCGAAACGACCACTGTCGAGTCGGGAACCAATGCAGCGGGTCAATCCTTCGGACCGGGCGACACCGCACCGTCCGACGCGGAATTGCCCGACCTCGTCGCTGCGATCGGCACCGACGGAGTGCAGGGATACATCCTCAAGCAGGACCTCGACAGCGGAGCCACGTCGCCGGCCGAAGCTTCTAAGCTGCGCAAGCAGAACATCGACGGCACCGAGGTGTTCGGATCTGCCCCTAAGACTGTTCCCGTGTACGCGGAGGACGGAACGACTCAGGTCAGCGAGTTCGCGATTTCCTGACACCGTCGATGGCCGGTCCCGGCGTTCTCGGGGCCGGCCATCGAGCTGCGGTTATGCCGGGCGTCGCCGTGGGGCGGGTTGCGGCGGATAGAAGACTTTCATCGCGGCCTGTAGATCCAAACTCGATGGATCCAAGAAGATCGTCCAGTAACTGTCGATCAGGGGCAGATGAATGCCATACCCCCTCCCCCCGTGCTCGAGGACTTCCAACATTTCGTCGCGACCGACTTTTAGATCAGGTCGGTGGGTTTGACCAGCCAATACGGTGTATGTGTCGTACAAATCATTATTGAGTCTCGCGGTCAGGGTGGGTGCGTGGTTCGCCTCGAGATCTTGTCGTAGTTGCTGAACGACTGGTGTCTCCTCTGCGCGGTTTGCAGCACCGACCAAATCCTCATGGTTCACGCTCCGTTCCGCCGGAAGCGGCTCCGCGGGTGTACCGCGGTACACCCCGTCAGGGTCGGCCTGGGAGCGCAGCTCGTCGAAACTCAGGTTTGCTATGGACAGGTTGTTCTCCACCACCGCGAGTCGACTGGGAATCACGCGGAACGAGGCAGGTGCGACGCCTTCTGCAATATCGAGGACGAGAACGGGATGCTCGGGCTGTTCACACGCTTGTCGGTCGACCACAAACACGTAATACGGCGGTGGTGACGGGATCAATTCGGCAAGATCGGTTGGTGTCAGGTCACTGAACTCGCTGTCGTCGACCACGGTAAGGAAAGCCTGTGCCTCGGTTCCGTCGGCTTGTCGGTGAGAAGCTTGGGCATCAGCTGCAATCTGCTGCCAGACATCGTCGGCGGCGAAATGGGTACGAACGAGCAGGGATTGACCTTCCGGGAGAGTAGGCATAGCTCGACACTACCTCTCCGGCCTGTCATCGGACGGCCAGTTGCTTTGTCTCGCTGAGTAACCCGCACATATAAGCTTTAGTCAGCGTTCATACGTTCGGCAGCTGACGGGGACGGATATTCAACTGCGCTGGTGAGCGCGTCAAGACCACCCACTGCGGTGTTGTTCCCGTTGATGGAACGTCTGGCGGCGTGGTGTAGCTGCGTCAGAGCGATTGCGCGGGCGGTCATCTCGGCGATTTCGGCGGGTAGTGGTGGTCCGTCGATGGTTCGGATTCTCATGGCTTCGAGTGTGGCATCGGGTACCGACAGATTGTGTTGCGCTGCAACGGGTTGAAGCCTGAACCGCGCGTGCACGAGCGGCCCGTCTGCGCTGTGGTCGGGGTGTAGCAGTGCGGAGCGCAGCGGAGTTCGATTCGGCGGACGCCCGCAGGGTGGCCCGACCCTGCTCCCTCACGCTTTCCCGATCCCAGGCAATGGAGAAGGCCCGCACCCGGTGTGGGGTGCGGGCCTTTCGGTCTACGGGCTGTGAGCCGGTGTCAGGGCTGTTCGGCTGGTGGGGTGGTCGGGCGCCCTTCGGCGGCGTCACGGATCCACTGGGGTACCTCGAGGCCGTCGCGTTCGTACAACGCGACCGATGCCCGTGCTGCGGCCCGCGCGACCTGTGGTCGGGCTGCGGTGGTGCGCTTCTCGGTGGTGGTCATCGTGGGTCCTCCTGCTCGTTCTGGTTGTCAGTGTCCTCGGTTTGTGCCGGTGACGCCAGTGCTCGCCACAATGCCCGGGTCGCGACGGCGCGCAGGACGTCTCGTTCGGTTCGGGTGATGAGCGGCGAGTCGGTCACCGGTGTGTAGATGTCCCATCCCAGGGCGGCTTCGGCTTCGTTGTCGCTGGTGGTGCGTTCGAGGCACCAGGTGATTCGTTGCCAGGCTTGGGCGCGTTTGTCGGCCACGGTGCGTTGGCGGACGGTCAGGGCGACGCCGACGACGGCGAGGACACCGACGATCAGGGTGACCCAGGACGGTCCTATACATGTCAAGCGATCCGTGGGCGGGAGCAGTGAATCGTCTGTCAGTCGAGCATGTGTCAGTCGTCGAGTTCGCAGAAGCGCAGGGCGTTCTGGAACGGATCCAGTAGCTCGACGGTCGGTCCACCAGGTGCGGAGCGATCGATACCGGGTCGCAGAGTCACCAGATGGTCTCGCCGACGCAGCTCCCGGTGGAACGCCGCGATGTCGACCGTCGGCAGCCACACAGCGGCCCCTGGTGTTCCATCCCCGTGGTGTTGACTCAGGTCCAGGTGAACACCGCCACGGGTGACCCGCATGTAGAGCGGTAGATCGGCGGCGAAGCGATGCTCGAAGTCGACCTCGAATCCGAGGTAGTCGCAATAGAAGTTTCGTGTCGCGACCTCGTCATACACCCGCAGGATCGGAACAGCCGCCAGCGGACGGGGAGCGAGAAGAGCGGCGCTGCAGCTGTTCCAGTCTCGAAATCCGGCAGTGTGAGCGACGGCCTCGAGTGACTGGGCGTGGGTCAATTGTGCAGCACCTGATTCGGCCAGGAACTTTCGCAACGTTCGTGCAGCGGACTTCAACTCATCGATGGTCATGTGAACGGGCATCAGGGATCCTTCGTTGGAAGCACAACCGAGTCCGGATGCTCGCATTACCGGCGGTCAGCTGCTTCCTGACGGATTCCGATGGTGGACCCTCAGAGCAACGTGTTCACCGAACCCCGGACGGGGCGCGAGCGGCAGGTACGTCAACCTCTGCTGACATGCTGCCACATCCTGCGAGATCAGCGACGAGATCGTTGAAAACCTCCCGCGCCACGAACCGCTTGAGGCACCTGATGACGTCCTTCTTCGACAACCCGTCACCGCGCCGGCGTTGCATGTAGTCGATCGTGCGTTGGTCGTACCGCAGCCGACACACGGTGATCAAGTAGAGCGCTCTGTTCGCGGCGCGATCACCGCCTCGGTGCAGCCTCATCCTCGTCGTCTTGCCCGACGAGGCAGGAACAGGGGCGACACCGCACAACCGGGCGAACGCGGCCTCGGAATGAAGCCGGCCGATGTTCTGCCCCGCGGTCACCAACAACTGCGCCCCGTTGACCGGTCCTACCCCGCACGCTGCGCGCATCGTCGGAGCCGTCGCGGTCACCAAAGTGTCGAGCTCGCGCTCCAGAACGGCGATCTCCTCGGCCAGATCGCTGGCCCGGCGACCGAGAGTCCGCAATGTCAACTTCGCAGCTTGTTCCGGATCGGACAGGCGCGACAAGTCCGGACGCAACCGGGAGCACGCTTCGACGGCTCCCTTCCCCCGCTTGTAGGTGATCGACTCACGCAGAGCCACCGGGGCGGTGATCAGAACATCTTGAATCTGTTGCAGCGCAACGGTACGAGCGTTCACTGCCGACTCCCGCGTGAGAAGCAGCATTCTGATCGATTCCACCGCTCCGGTACTCGACTTCGGAACGATGGCGTCGGCTCCGGTGAGGACGTGCCGAGCAGCCATCTCCGCATCGAGGGCATCGTCCTTCCCACGGCGAGCCCGCGCATGTTTGTTGGTCGTGTTGATCTCCGCGACCGACATGCCACGTTCGAGCAGGTGACGCGTCAGTCCCGCAGCGTACGAACCGGTGCACTCGACACCGAAGCTCGCCGGAGTTCCGAACGTCTCCACCCATTCCGACAGCTCGTTGTAGCCCTGCGCTGTGGCTCCGAACTGGCGCGCTCCGAGCCTCCTTCCACCCCGTGTGAGCACAGCTGCGTAGTGAGTGTCTTTGTGTGAATCGATGCCGACGACGATGTCACCGTCCATGTGATCCGAGCCTTCCCGTTCGACGGACTCGGCGGGCCTTCCGACCGAGTTTCGCGCTGGGTGGGCGGACGCTGGCGGTGGACAAAACAGTGATGGGGCAGAGTCGCTTCAAGGTCCTATGAAGTCACGCCGCCAGGCCCGACCACCGACGAGCGGGCCGCTCGACACCGCGACGACGCGTCTTGGGAAAGACACACCGGTCACTTGTGCGGTAGGTCAATCGTGGTGCCTAGCGACCCTGTGTCCAGTGTTCACTGCTTGTGCAGGCATCAGGGGCGTTCCTTTCAGATGATGGGGTTGGTAGCCCTGGTGCCGTCAGGCACCGGGGCCGGTGGTCACAGGCGGGAGGTTCCGCGGACGATGTCGCCTTCGATGTAGGTGAATCCGTCTCCGCGGCCATCGCGGAGCGCGAAGTGGTAGTCCGCCTGGACCCAGACGGTATCGAAGTGTCCGGCGTCGGTGAGTGTGCCGAGTAGGTCGCGGTCGGCTCCGTTGGGGAAGAACGCCACTCCGGACGAGGGCGGGTAGTAGCGGTTCAGGGTGTCAATCAGGGATTCGACGCTCCTGCATTCTGCGGCCGCGTCGAGTGCTTTGTCGTAGGTGGTCCAGTAGTCGTCGACGTCGATGTTGCTCACGGTCGTGGCCTCAGTCTCGGTATTCTCGGTCATAACTGTTGCTGCCCTTCGGAACTCGTGCCGGATCGGTCTGCGCCCTCCCCCGCGTTCTTTCGCCGTCATCTGGCGTGGGGAGAGTAGGCGGCGCACGGGACCGGTGTCCTGCCCCTGAGCCGTGAAAGTTTTCAGCCGAAGGCGCTGTGAAAAGTTTTCGGCGCCGGTAGGCCGGAGCGCAGCGGAGTCGGGGGTGGGTAAGGCGGGCACGGGTGACGCAAACTCGCCAGGAGCCAGATGCCCGAAAGAACGACGCCCTTTACAGTGCGAAGCGCAGCGGAGTTCGGTTCGGGGGACGCCCGCAGGGTGGCCGGCACCGCCGCGAGGCGGGATACCCCACGCTCGTCGACGCCTGCGGTGACCACCTCCGCGCTGCGGAGCTCGCGGGCGATTGTGCGGGAGCGACGATGGCCGGTCACGTGCGGTGTCGCGGCAGCACCAATTTACTGCGCGCCTGTCGGCTTGATTGCCGTTGCGAACTAGCATTCAGGTGTCCGAAATAGTCGAGTGCGGGAGTGTACGAAGTGGCTAGCCGAGCAAGCAAAACAGCGAAGCAGCGAAGCAGGCCAACCAAACGGTGCGAATCGGACGGCCACGAGCTTGCGCCGAACCCAACGCCGCCGTCCAGTATCAGCTCAGCTGCGTCCCGTGTCTGACCCATCCAGCTGGCAGAAGAGCCGCCGACCGAACCGAGAGGCTGAATCGGCCCATGCACCTGAAGGCGAATAAGTCCGTCAACTGGAACGAGCCCACCAGCCCCGCCGGCGTCACGACGGACGCAGTCTTCATCGGGCCCGATCCATTCGGTCTTGGCGGCCTCCAGGTCGCCGTCGCACAGTCAGAAACACCCCCTACCCGGCAATCGTTGCGCGACCTATTTTCCGCTCGCCGCGGCAAGACCCAGGTACAGCTTGTCGTGGCCGTCGTCAATGGTTCTACGACTCATCTCCTCGGGCCAGACCCGCAGGCACAGCCTGTCGAGTTGCCGACGGAACAGGCACAGCGGCAATTGCAATCAGTGCTTGACGAACCAGACTCCCTTGCAGCGACCGAGCGAATCGCCGGCTTCCGCAAGGCTCACGACTCCACCGCCGTCGCGGGACACACCAACAGTGGGCTTTTCGCGAGCTACCACCTCACCCAGAACGTCCCGCAGCGCCCAGACTGGGTTGACTTAAATCAAGCTGGCGCGCGCTTACTCTCGGACCGAGGACAAAAGCTAATCGGCGCTCTTGGCTTCAAGACCAAGCCCGCCACCGGTGGCGCGGTCCTCCTGTCGACCGCCACAGACGCCTCACGCGCTGTCGCCGTCCTACTGGACGACACCGAGCAGTTCGATAGCAAGAGTCCACGGTTCCAGCTGTCCCCAGTCGCGTATGGTCTCGCGGTCGCGGCCCAACAAGAGGTGCCGTGGCTGCTTGTCCTTCGCAAAGACCAAATTCGGTTATATCCCGGGCGGGACGGTGTCGGTGTCGGGTCTAAAGGGCAGGCAGAGACCTACTTCGAGATCGACCTTTCCACGGTCGACGCGGAATACGCCGGGTTGCTGCCCCTGATCTTCACCGCTGACGCCCTCGCAGCGGGCGGAACCACTGACCAACTACTGGACGAAAGCGCCCGGTACGCCACCGAGCTTGGGAAACGTCTTCGCGAGCGGGTCTATGACGAGATCGTCCCGTCACTTGCAGTTGAGGTGGCCCGCCAGCTCGCCAACGCCGGTGGTATTCGGTTGGACGCCGATGGTTTGGTAGTTGCATATCGGGTGACACTGCGAATCTTGTTTCGGCTCCTGTTCCAGGCATACGCCGAGGACCGAGGACTGCTGCCCTCCGGACGGAACGAAGGCTTCGACGCCAACAGTCTGAAGACAAACGCCCGCCGACTCCTCGCAGCCAATGGCGACGCGTTCGGCAACTCCACGACCATATGGTTTGACCTCGTGCAAGCGTGGGATGCGATCGATAAGGGAAACATCCAGTGGCAGGTACCGGCTTACAACGGTGGCCTGTTCTCCTCCAACCCCGAGCGGTCCTCCGACGGAGCACTCTTCACCAAAATTCAGCTCCCCGACAAGGTTCTTGGCCCCGCACTCAAACACCTACTCGTCGACACGACCAGCGACGGTGTGGAAGGACCGGTCGACTTCCGATCCCTGAGCGTGCGTGAGTTCGGCACTATTTATGAAGGCCTTCTCGAAAGCTCCTTGTCACTCGCTGAGCAGGATCTGACCGTCGACTTGAAGGGCGCATGGGTGCCCGCCAAGGCCAGCGACGAACCCCACGTGCGCGCAGGTGGGATCTACTTCCACTCCGCGTCTGGGGAACGCAAAGCAACCGGCTCGTATTTCACACCCAAGGTCGTAGTTGATCACCTCATCGAACGCTCCGTCGTACCTGCACTCACCACACACCTGGACAAGATTGCCATCCACCTGGCGAACGGTGACGCTGTTGCTGCGGCGCGGGACTTCTTTGACTTCCGCGCCGCCGACCTCGCCATGGGGTCAGGGCATTTCCTCGTTGCAGCGGTCGACAAAATCGAAGCACTCATGCGGACGTTCCTCGCACAACACGCAGTCCCTGGTGTGACCGACGAGCTACTCCGTCTCGCCGACGCCGCCAAAGACGCGCTCGGTTCTGATGACTTCGCGAAGTCTGAGGTCGACGAAATCGGCCTTCTGCGTCGGCAGGTCGCACGTCGATGTATTTACGGCCTAGACATCAACCCCATGGCAGTCGAGCTCGCTCGCCTGGCCTTATGGATTCACACCTTTGTGCCAGGCCTGCCTATGAGCAACCTCGACCACGGCCTTGTCAACGCCAACAGCCTCACCGGAATGGGATCAGTAGACGAGGCGCTTGACGTCCTCCAGTCGGACCGCAAACCGGGACAGGAGGGGTTCTTCGACGGAGTCATCACCGACACCCTCGCCGATGCCAAGACACTCTTGACAGACCTCGCCGCCGCAGGTGAAGCGAACAAGGCAGAGGTGGAAGAGTCAGCACGAATCTTGGACCGGGCGCGCGATGCCGCTGCCCCAGCTCAACGGATTTTCGACGTAGCTGTTGCTGCCCGCGTCGGAGCAATACGGCCCAACCTGCTTTTTACCGAAGACGACGTCCGTGAGATGGCCAGAAAACCAGAGGTGACAGAGACGGTCAACCTCCTCCAGCCCGCACACCTTCCGGTCCTTTTCCCAGAGGTGTTCCTACGGACTAACCCCGGTTTCGATGTACTCCTTGGAAACCCACCATGGGAGAAGCTCAAGGTGGAAGAACGCATTTGGTGGGCGGTCCGCCTACCTGGCCTTGCACGTGGCATGACCCAAGCAGAACGCGTCCCTGCACTGACTGCATTCCGGGCGAAACGACCCGACCTAGTGGCCGAATACGAGACCGAAGTGGCCACGGTGTCAGCCATGAACAAAGTTATTAAGAGCGGACCATTCGAACTGGGCGGAGGCGACACCGACCTGTATCAAGCATTTGCCTGGCGCAATTGGCAGTTGGTCCGGGAATCCGGCCGAATCGCTCTTGTGCTCCCACGCGGAGCCCTCTCAGGCTCCGGCATGGTTCCATGGCGTAAGTCAATTCTCAAATACGGCACTTTTGTGGATGTGTGCTTCGCAATCAACAATGGTGGTTGGCTTTTCCCGAGTGTCCACGGAAGTTACACCGTCGGCTTGACGGTTGTAGAGAAGTCACGATTCGCCGCGGATGAGCCCGTCGTTTCGTGGGCAGGACCCTTTGCCTCCGAAAAAGCCTTTCGGCAGAACGCCCACAAGCTTGCCCGGGTACCGGCGACCGAATTTCAGGAGTGGTCAGCCGGAGCAGTATTTCCACTCATCCCAGATGCAACTTCGGCAGAGGTCTTCCGCACGATGCGTCTGTCACCCACCTTCGGACAAGCCCGCTCCGATTTCCAATTCCAACCCGTAGCTGAGCTGCACGCAAGCGGCGACAAGGCAATCTATGAGTTCGACGTGGATGAAGCCAGAGGCAGAACCCCTGTTTTCGCGGGGGCCAGCTTCAACATTTGGAATCCTGATGCTTCGACACCCTATGCGTACAGCCAACCTGAGGTCCTCCGAGCACACCTCGCGGGGAAGTTGCGGCGATCCTCAAGAAGCGCTCGTTCCGCATACGTCGGGACGGTATTCGACGAGGGAAAATTGCCAATAGACAAAGCGCGTATAGCTTTTCGCGATGTGACGAGTCCTACTAATACTCGGACTATGATTGCGTGCCTATTGCCACCAGGCGCGTCTGCAGTCCACAAAGCTCCGCTACTGGTGCGTCGTGCTGGTGACGCGCGGTCGGAAGCCGCTCTACTCGGAATTATGTCGAGCGTACCTTTCGACTGGAGTGCACGCAGGTGGGTCGAGCTAACAATGTCCTTTCAGTTACTCAGCGCTTTGCCGGTCCCTATATACGACCCAACATCACCACTCACCCAGCGCGTTGTGGAAATCTCGGGCCGGCTCTCTGCAGTTGATGGCAGGTACGCGGATTGGGCGAGCGAAGTAGGCGTGCCGATTGGGTCGGTTAAGACCCAAGCGGACAAGGACGACCTCGTATCCGAGCTGGATGCGCTCGTGAGCTTGCTGTACGGCCTGACCGAGGATCAGGTGGAGCACATCTTCTTCACCTTCCACCGGGGTTGGAAATATCAAACGCGGTTAAAGACGGTCTTAGAACACTATGCAGGGTGGAAGGGGCAGTCATGAATCAACTTCCCGACTTTGCAACCAATAATCAGGCGAGTGAGGACCCAGATCGCGTAGCAGACCGGGTCAACGAATTGTTCCGGTTACTGCGGCATAACAAGGTGACACCGCCGCCGTTGGCGATTGCGACCGCCTACATTAACCCCGGCGGATTTGGGCTGCTGGCTGATGAGCTTGAGCGGGCGCCTCGCGTGCGGCTACTTCTCGGCGCAGAGCCGGAGCACGATGCGGTTCGAGCCGTGAGCGATCAGGACGCGGACATGGGCTCCCGCCTTACCACCGCGATTCAGCACCACGAGGAGTGGCTTGCTGTAGAGCGCGACACGATGGGGTTTGAGCGGAAGCCGGACGCCGACGCTCGCCGGATGGTCGAGTGGTTACTGAGCGCAGATGCCGAGGGCAACCCGCGCGTTGAAGTGCGCCGATATACGGGGGGTTTCCTGCACGGCAAGGCGTACATGGTGGAGGACTCCTCCACCCAGGCAGCGATTGCCGGGTCCTCCAACATGACATATGCAGGCTTGGCGATTAACGCTGAACTTAACTTGGGTACCGGCGGCGGAACGCACGCCGCCGCGAAAGTCCACGAATGGTTCGAGGGGTTCTGGGCCGCCAGTGATCCTTACGATCTAGCCGCCCTATACGGACGCCTCTGGGATCCCCACAGCCCGTGGGTCATCTACCTGCGGATGCTGTGGGAGCTGTACGGGGTTCACCTCGACGAGGAGAGCCCTCATGTCAAGACAGGGCTGAGCCTGACCCGGTTCCAGGCCGACGGTGTGGTCCGGATGGAGCGCCTACTCGATGAGCACGGCGGGGTCCTTGTCGCTGATGAGGTCGGTCTGGGTAAGACGTACTTAGCCGGCGAGGTGATCTACCGGACAGCGAACGTGAATCGGCAGCGGGTGCTGATCGTGGCACCGGCAGCATTGAAGACATCAATGTGGGAACCGTTCTTGCTCGAGCACGACTTCTCTCGCTGGGTGGAGGTTTACTCATACGAGGAGGTCCGCACCCGGCTGAACCCAGCTCATAAAGACCATCACGCGTTCATGCAGGAGATTGAGGACTACTCCCTGGTCGTGGTCGACGAGGCGCACAACCTGCGCAACTCGGCGGCACAACGGTCGGAGGCGGTCGACCGAGTCATCACCGCCGGCAGCCAGCCGAAGCGCGTCGTGCTCCTGACTGCGACCCCAGTTAATAACTCGTTGGCGGATCTAGAAACGCTGATCCGATACTTCATCCGCGATGACGCCCGGTTCGCTTCGTTGGGGATCCCGAGCATTAAGGGGTACATCAAACACGCCCAGGCGATCGACCCAGCCAACCTGACTCCGGAGCACCTTTTCGATCTTATGGATCAGGTCGCGGTCCGCCGTACCCGCAAATTCGTCAAAGAGCATTACACCAACGAGCGGATCGTCGGTCCGGACGGGAAAATGACGACGATCAAGTTCCCTCAGCCCAAGGTCAGGCGCATTGAGTATGAATTGGACGATGCCGGGGTAGAACTTATCGACGTCATGGTCTACGCCCTCGACGACCCGGACGACCCGCACACCCCCAGGGCGTGGACAGATCGCTCGCTCGACCCGGGACGCCTGATGCTTGCCCGATACTTGTCCAGCCATTACACGGTTGACCGGAACCTATTGGAGTACCAGGTCGCCAACACTGGTCTGCTGCGTTCCGGCCTGTTAAAGCGGTTGGAGTCCAGCCCGGTGGCATTGCACGCGTCGCTGGAACGGATGATCGTCTCCCACGAGGCGTTCCTGGATGCCCTGGGCAGGGGGCATGTCCTCAAAGGGGACGCTCTAAACGACTGGGTGTCTTCAGACTCCGATGATCTGGATTCATTCGTAGAGGCGTTCGATGATGAGGACCAAGTCGACCCAGTTAGCGGCTACCACCTGGCCGAACTGGAAGCGGATGTGCGCTCCGACATTGCACTCCTGCGCCGACTACGCGACCTGGCGGCCACCGTTCTTACAGGGAGCGAACCGAAAGTCGACAAGCTCGTAGAGGAACTCACGAAAATCGCAGAAGGTGCCCGGCGTATTGACGCTGGTGGGATCACGCACGGGGACCGGCGCAAAGTCATCGTCTTCTCTGCATTCTCCGACACAATAATTGCGATCCACGATGCCGTCGTCACCGCGATCGACGCAGCTCCACCTGGAGCTGCGTTGGCGGACTACAAAGGCCGGGTTGCACCACCGATTATGGGTTCCTACGCCAAGGTGCACGAGCGCGGGGAGTCCGGTGGCGTCGACCAGGGTGGTCGCGCATCCACTATTGCAGGGTTCGCACCCAAGACCGCTGGGCCTCGCAACCCTGACGGGAGTCCGACCGCGAAAGATGAGTACGACGTCCTATTCGCCACCGACGTCCTCGCAGAGGGTGTCAACCTGCAGCAGGCCGGGCAGATGATCAACTATGACCTGCCGTGGAACCCGATGCGGATTGTGCAGCGTCACGGCCGCGTCGACCGAATCGGCTCGCGACATGCCTACATCCACCTCGGACTGTACTTTCCGGCCGAACGACTTGACGACCTGCTCCGGCTCGAGGAACGCCTGCAGAACAAGCTCTCCCTTGCCGACGCCGCGATCGGCGCGGGGGAGGTCCTGCCCGGTCGAGGCCCCGGGCACGAGGTCAACCTGACCGACGACCACGTAACCGACGAGTTCGAGAAACTGCTGGACAACGGCGGATCTAGCGCGTCCCTGTCAGGTGAAGAATACCGGCGACGGCTTTACGGGGCGTTCACCGCTGATACGGACACTAAGGCCGACATTCGATCCCTGCCCTACGGGTCCGGAAGCGGGTTCGAGAACCTAGCGGTTTTCGGCAACGGCTACGTCTTTTGCATACGAATCGGCGACAGTCACAAACCTTGGTTTCGATACGTCGCAGTGGACCAGGGCTGGAACGTCACCTACGACGACACCGGCGCACCCCGGATCTCCGGCGACACGCTCATATCGCTCCGCGTCGCCGATCCCGGTGGCGGGAGCACACCCCGTTGGCTCGACGATCTTGTGTACGACCAGGCCTTCGAGGCCTGGGAGGTCGCTCGCGATGACGCTTACAACACCTGGAGCGCGCTCACCGACCCCAACGCGTTCCAGCCCGATATGCCATTGGCGTTCCGCGACGCACACCAACTGGTTTTCCGCGCCGGCGGCTACCTCGGGCGAGAGAAGCAGATCGACCTTGCGAACCGACTCCGCAGTGTCCCTTCGGCCAAAGTTTCCCGGCAGATGCGCCGCGCCCTTAACGAAGGGCGCACAGGCGAAGAACGCATTGGGCTGATCTCCGCAGTTCTGGAGGGGGCCGGGATCACTGCGCCACCGCCACGCGAGCCGCTGCCCGACGTAGAACCGCATGAAGTGCGCCTTGTGACCTGGATGGCCGTTCGGGGAATGAGGGAAGCCCAGACCGACTAACTAATGCTGAGTCCTTGAGTGTGAGGGGCAACCCGAGCTCGGCACGCTGCCGCAGGGGGCTTTCCTCCCTTAACCGGCCTGTTCTACCGAAGCAGTCGGTGTTGCTCCCTTACCGACGTATCCACGCGCGGAGCCGAAACAACTCCAAGTCGGAGTACCCAAAAGTCCCCCAGACGTAAGCGCCCTAGGTCGGGTTCTCTGCCCTCTGCTCCTCAAGGATGTTGTTGGTGAGTTCGATCGTGGCGAGGTAGAGCCAAAAGATCCAGTCGAGGTAGTAGTCGGGGTAGTCCGAATTCTGGTCCTCAGCGTGGTGGCGGATGTCGAACTTGTTGGCGATGAGAAAAAGCTGACCCGCATGGGTCTTGTTCAGCGCATCGGCCAGGACGTTCTTACGGCGTGATTCGAGGACGTCGGCTAGAGATCTGGCGGCCGATCGTTTGTCGTTCCTGGTGGCACCTCGTTTGCGGAACTGCTCCACGCCGTGTTGGACGCGATCGACACTAGGCGTGGTCCTACTGGTCGCGGTGTCGATGAGGTCGTTGCGTGCGTCGTCTGTGGTGGTGACAAGACGACCTTCTTCGGCACCGTCCTCGGCAAGTCGGAGCCTGACGTCGTGTCGGTCGAATAGCTTGTTAACCCGCCATCGATAGACGGCACGTCCGCTTGTTGAGTCGAATTGCTTTCCATGCCAACCGCATTCGTTGTAGTTGTGCTCCCAGCCGTCGCGGGGGCGGGCGGCCGCGTCGTGTAGAACTTCGACGACGTCGTAGAACAGATCACGATCGCCGATCAGCACACTCGAGTCGAGCGGCCATGCGAGATCTACGGTCAAGTTCTGATATAGGTACTGCTCGGGCTGGTGGCCGCGTTGATCGTCGACGCAGTCTTTGGTGAAGATACGGTCGAAGTAGCAGAGGGTGTCTAGGTCGTTGGCCAGGTCTACATAGCGGGTCACCAGCGTATCGAAAGCCGCTGGAGACTCCGCAGACGTAGTGATGCCGTGGCGTTCTCGCCAAAGCGGCCGCCTGGCCGACGGATCTTCGTTGAGCTGGTCGGCCTGCGACATGAGGTCGCGGAGAAAGCTCTGGCGGTACGAAAAGACGTTGTCCTTGGGCTTGTTGACCCATTCCAGGCCCAGAGTGCCGGGGAGTTCATTCAGATCGTCCAGAGGCCCGCACGCCGGAAAATCCACGAACGCGTCGCGAAGCAGCAGCTTGCAGCGGTCGTCCCAATTATCCTCACTAGCACGTAGATTGAGCAGCTTTGCTGCCTCCTGTACAAAAAGCGCTCTCGGCCAACGCAGCTGGTATTCAGCGTCAGTTACTCGTTCGATCATTCCGGCACTGCTCCTGTTGTCGAGTCGAGGGTGACCGGTTTCCGCGCAGCCTGCTCGAAGTGCCGATACAGAGTGCGTCTACTGACTCCCAGTACTTCTGCGATATCTCCGATCGTTCTGCCCTGGTTACGCATTCGGGTTGCTTCCCGCTTTTTGGTGACCGTGAGCGCGGGTGGGCGACCGCCGACCTTCCCTCGTTCGCGGGCCGCAGCGAGGCCTGCGTGTGTACGTTCGCGAAGAAGTTGTCGCTCGAAGCTGGCGAGGGCACCGAAGATGTGGAAGATGAGTTCTCCGCCGGCGGTGGTGGTGTCGATCTGTTCTGTGACCGATGCGAACGCCACTCCCCTGGCTTTGAGGTCTGCGATGAGCTCGATGAGATGGGGAAGGTTGCGGCCGAGCCGGTCGAGTCGCCAGACGGTGAGCACGTCACCGGGCAGGAGAATGTCGAGCAGTTCCGTCAACGCCGGCCGGGTGGTGGTAGACCCGCTCGCAGTGTCGGTGAAGATACGTTCGCAACCGAAAGCTCTCAGCGCGTCGCTCTGTAGATCGAGGTTCTGTTCAGCGGTCGAGACCCTGGCGTACCCGTATTTGTGGCCCACAGCGGTCAACTGTGCCACAACTCATCTATTCAATGGTTCTGACACGCCAAGGTTTAGCCTACGTTTTTGACACCATCCAGCGGCTGGTCGCTCGATCGCCTATTTGTCAGTTTCAGAAGACGACTGCACTGTTTCAGAAGTGGACTGCACTAATCACCTCTCGCGACCGCTAGGGCGTCTCGTTCTTCCCGCGCGAGGGTGAGGTTGCTGTAGAGGGCGGATCGTTTCAATCCGGTGTTCTTGCAGAGTGTTTCGATCTTGAACTGCCGTGTTTCGTATACCTGGAGTAGGTATGCCCGCTCTTCAGGGGTCAGGGTGTGCGGCCGTCCTTTCATCTTGCCGGCCGCGGCGGCCGCGGCTATGGCGTCGCGGGTGCGGGCTCGGATCAGGTCGGACTCGAATTCGGCCATGAGGCCCAGCATCCCGATGAACATTTTGCCCATGGGATCAGCTGGGTCGTAGACCTTGCCGTCGATCAACAGTGCTACTCCCCTGGCTGCGAGGCGGTTCACGGTTTCGTGGAGGTCTCCGGCGGATCGGGAGAGTCTGTCGAGTTTGGTGACGCAGAATTCGTCGCCTTCGCGGCTGGCGTTGATGGCGTTTTCGAGTCCGGGGCGTTTTGCTTGACGGCCGCTGACAGCGTGGTCGATATAGACCCGGTCGCGTTCGACTCCGATCTTGGCGAGCAGCCCAATTTGGACGGAGGTGTCCTGTCTGGCGGTGCTGCACCGCGCGTACCCGATTTTCATGCCCCTCCGGCCTGCTGGACTTGATCTGTCCATTAGAGACTACGGGAAGCTGGACCAATCAAGTGGACACTTCCAGCGGACGGTTCGGCCGAGAGAACGTCGTGGTCAATCACTCTCAGTAGCCCGTTTGCGCTCGTCCGGTATGACGATGGTCTAAACGCACACCCAAACCCGCAGGAAGCTTCTCAACCCGGACCCGCGAGACAAATCGCGATGAGCCTGCCGAGGTGATCTCAAGAAGCCCGAGCCGTGCGAGAGACCGTGGAGTGTAATTTCCGAGGCGGACGATTGACGGCACGCCACCGACGCGGCCTGTTTATGCACAACCCGACCAGTGCCCCCCGACGTCGATGACTGCCACGCTTCTGCTGTTGGCCGCCATTGGCAGAGTTGCAGCGGTCCGCGAGTAATCTGCAACGGAAATCCCGTGAGGAGAGGAAGCCCTATAAATGGAACCGCCACCAGGGTCGGGTTCGTTAAACCCCAAAACCGGTCGATACGAATCAGGCGAATGCTACTGGGACGGTCGAACCTGGCGGCGGATAGACGACCAGAAACATAAGAAGCCGCACAAGTGGCCGTTGACGACGCCTCAGTCAGTGGTTGCAGGTGCTGCGTTGGTAAGCGTGCTCCTCCTAGGAGTCGCTCTCGGCAACGCCGACAATAATGAGAACTCTACGCGCGCCATTCAGACGACCACACGCACGCTTCCGCCTTCGCCCCCGGGAGGTTCGGCTCCGAGTGGTGCCGAACGAGCGACCACCGTCCCAACCGTATCGCCCTCACCGGCCGCTGCGGTAACGACAGATCCGAACGCGGCTGCAATCGAAGCGAATCGCGTTGCTATGGATTCTCAACAGGCAGCGGCCGACGCTCAAGCAACACGGCTGGACCGACAAACTTACCCAGCAATCGGCGAACGCGAATTCGGCGTGTTGGTCCGCGATCCAGATGCCGAACGGGGAAGAAGAGTTGTCGTGTACGGGTATGTGACCCAGTTTGACTCGGTCACCGGGACCTCTATGTTTCGGGCAGACACCTCTGCAGTGGAAGGCAACCAGTGGTACGAGTTCGACCACAACACCATAGTGAACTTCGATCCGGTCATTGGACGCGAAATCATTGATGGCGATGTGGTGACGCTCTACGCAGAGGTCGCCGGAAGTCGGAGCTATGAAACCACATTGGGCACGAGCGAAACCGCGTTAGTACTCAAGGCCAACATGATTGACATCACGGGATAGCAACGGCCTCTCCGACTGGACGATTGATTACGAAGATGAGCGGCATGTCGGGGCGTGTTGCGCAGGACTCGACCGCAAAAGTGTCGTCGAGCCGCGCGATCAGGTTGGGCGCGATGCGAGAGTGCCAATTGTTGATGGCGTTGGCGATTCGATCCCACAATCCGTTCGCCGAGGGACCGATGTGCTCTCGGTCAGAGTAGCTGTCCGATGCACCCATTCGGTCGCGTGCGGTTGTCACGATGCCGAGCTCGATATGGACGCGGTGCGCACTCGCGTTCGGCGATGGTTGTCAGGGCAACGCACACCCACCACAGATGCCCCTGACGTGTGTCGTCGTCACTCGCAGCCGACGCCGTCTCCGTCACCGTCGAACTCGGTACTGAATCCGGGGTCTCCAACTCGGATGGGGGCTGCACCGGCGGCGCGAACTGCGGCGCAGTTCGCGTAGATCACGCTCGCCAGCGCCGGTGCCATACCCACCGGCGCTGGCGCAGCGGGTTGCTGAGCTGGTGTCAGCGCGGGCGCTGACTCGGCGGGGCGGATTGAGGCGGTAGCGCCGCACTCCCCGAGTATGCGAACGATGGCATCGTATTCGGGCGGGGTGACCCAAAGTCCGTACGCGGCTTTGACCTCGACCTGCCGTGAGACGTAGGTACACCGGTACGGCTTGTTGCTCGGCAGCCATGTCGCGGCATCGCCGTCGCCTTTCTGCTGATTCGCCGGGCCGTCCACGGCCTGCAGATTGCGCGGGTCGTTCGCCAGATTCCGCAACGTGAGCTCGTCAAGCTGCTGCGCACCTGTCTGCCAGGCGTTGCTCAGAGCAACGACGTGATCGACCTGCACGGTCATCGAGGTATCGGCACCACGGATGAAGTCGATGGTGGCCCCGGTGTATTCGTCAACCAGGGTGCCTGTTTGTATTGCGCATCCGTTGGATCCCGGTTTCACAGTGATTGCGGTGAGATCCCGTCGAAGTACGTCGTTGCGGGTGTCGCAGCCGTTGCGGCCGTACTCAACGGTTACGTTGTCGGTCCAGGCCTGCCCGAACAGGTCGCGGTCGTAGCCGGTCTTCGGGGCTCGCCCCTTGATCGGCACGGTTGCCAGCATAGTCAGGGCTGTTTGTGCGCTGTCCGCGTTGGTGACCACCGCCGCGGCAGGTACGGATGGATCCACCGGTTCGGGTATGGCCGGCGGATCGACCGGAAGCGTGGGCGTGGCCTCGGTAGTAGCCGCTTCGCGTGAGGTGTCGATTGTCGTATCGGCGGCCGACGACGCAGCATCGGTTTGCGACGTTGCGTCCCTCTCCCCCGACGGATCCACGCAACCGACGACGAGCAGACCGGACAATGCCACTCCGGCGATCCACGGCCACGTCCGCACACTCTTCGATGCGGATGACATAGGCGGCGAACAGCCGGAAAAAGACACAGTGGTGCTCCAGGATCGTTGATGAACGAGTCGGGCGACATCGTAGTTGGGCAGCTGATCAGCAACCGACGCAGTGGAAGTATTCGGCGACGGCTACCGTTTCGCAGTTTCGAGTGCGATTAGCGAAGAACATCACTGCCAAGGAGGTAGCGGTTTCACCCGGAATGAGCCCACATCAGGCGGCCGTAGTCGGCAACAGACGAAAAAGCAGGGTATAGGACCTGGTCATCGACACGTCCCGATGCAAGCCGTTGTCCCACATGCACAGGCCCGAGAGTTGACAGGTCAGATATCGCCCGAGGCTGCTGCCCTGCAGAGTACCGTTACGCGCATGGGGAACAACTTTTACGGCGGCGTTCACCACCATTACCATGGTGGGACGAGAGGTGTTGAACGTCAACCCGATCCGCCGCCCGTCGACACGCGCTCTGTGTGGCGCCAACACCCTATCGTCGGGACGCTGACCTTCGCGATCATGGCCTTCATCGCCCTCGGTGTTGTCATCAACTTCTGGTATGTGTTCGTGCCGCTCGCCGTTGTCGGTGTCGGCGGCTATTTCGGAATCCAGCGGGCCAAGGCGCAGCGCGCAGAGAACGCGGCACTGTCGGCACGGGCACAGGCCGAGCACGAGGCGTACATGCGAGGGTCAGAGGTGGGAATGTTCGGACGGTTCCCGCCGGAGGTGTAACCGATTTGAGAATTCTCGGCGTCGCCTCCGGGGGAGCGGCTGAAACTTTAGCGTAGGTTGTCGTCGGGTTTTCTGTTGATCGTTTACCCGGTCAGTTGTCTTCAGTCCACGTGGTCACCAACTGGGTGGGCAATGGGGTGCTGCTCCCCGGTCGGAGTGCGCATTGTCGCTATGAGCACCGACTGTGTCCGGAGACTTCAGACCACCGATCGAACACGCCTGAACGAAGCCGTGCCGGGAGGACGCGTGCGGTTTCTAACTGGGTGCGCTGGCAACGTAATGGGATGGCATCTCGGTAGGTTGGCGTCGCGGCGGGTCCGGCGCACTCTGTCAGCTATCTGGAGGGGTGGGAGTATCCCAGATTCCCGCATACATCTCGGCTACCAACGGCCACACCTGGCGAAGACCGTCCTCGACGGAGTCGACGACGGTGGCGAGGTCGCCGAAGATCACGAACTCGTGGGGAATCACACGGCCAGCCGAGTCTCGGCGTCCGAGCGGATCCTCGATGCGAAGCGCAACATGTCCATCCTGGCGGTGCCACGCAGTCAGCGCGTCTCCAGCGTCGTCGAAAGCACGTTCGTAGTCCGGGAGCGGGTCGCCGAGTCCGGCGTCGAGAAGAAAACGAAAACCCCAATTACGGCCCCGAGTGGACCAGATGATGTCCGAGGGTCCGGAACTGGTGCTCACTTCGGGTTCCTGATCACCTTGTCGTCGACGCCCTGCTCGAGGTCCAACTTGAACTGCGTCAGTGTCGCTCGCAGGTAGTCGTGCTGAGCGCGGGCCTGCGCGTTCATCTCCCTGAGTTTCGGTCCCACCAACCGCGCCGCGTCCGCCAGGATGGGCAGCGCGACGGCGGCGATCTTTCTTGCCTTTCCGCCCTTACCTGGGTTGACCAGTGCTAGAAGCTTTTCGATCGCCGCAAATTTTTCACCCGTCAGGCCTGCTGCCAGCAACTCTGCGCCGTCGGCGAGCGAGTCGAGCACTTTGCCAGGAATGTCGTGCTTCTCCTGCCATTGCACACGACGCTGAAGCGGAAGAATCGACGCCACCGGAAGGACGAGATCGAGACCGATACGCCGGGTCAAGTCGATGTCGAGCGTCTGTGGACCAGTGGACTCGCGCTCGAACTTGGCGGAGGACAGCAGCAAGAAGTCTTCCCCGATGGACAGGGCAGCGGGGGTGTCGATGAGTTCGGCGATGGTCGATCGGAGCTGTTCGATGTCTGCTGCTGCATTGACGATGATCAGATCGCGGAAAGTGTCGACGTCCCAGTCCGGGAACAGATCGGCTTTCGAGAGCGCCAGGATCCACACCCGAGGGAACTCGACGATAGGCCCGTCCTCGAGCAAGTCGTCCTTGATTCGTAAGAGCCCCTGACGAAAGCTGAACATCAACGACTTCAGGTACAGCTCTTCGTCGCCTCGGTGGTCGAGTAATTTCTGTCCGTCGACCAGCAGGAAAGCGACGTCGGACCGAAGTAGAGAACGGAAGGTGTCGGTGCGCCGCTCGCGCTCCGTCGCGCTGCTGGGCTCGGTTTCGAACCATTCGCCTGGATAGTCGTGCCATGCGAGTCGGAGGACGTCGAAGGGCCGCTTCTTGGCTGCGTCGGTGTCTGCGCCTTTGAGTTTCACCGAGAAGTAATGAGTCGTCGCCTTGTATCGGTCTTGTTTCGGTGCCGTCGCGAGGTCCCGCATGCGGAGGTAGTTCCTGTAGAGCCGATGCCCTTGGCCGATGTCGTCGGCAACAAGGTCCCAGAGATCGTTCGCGTATCCCCCATCCTGCGTCGGTCCGAAAAAAGACGACAACAAAACAGTCTTGCCCGAACCACTCTCGCCGAACACGGCGATGTGTTGCTCTCGAACCCTGGGAAATTTGGCCATGGCAGGGAAGGTACAACACACGGCGTGAGCGCCTCCGCTGCGACAAGAGACCGCAGGTGAAACGTGCAAGCAGTGCCGTCACCTTCGAACCCAGAGCTGCACCTCCTCGGCCGCAACCTACCGGTCTCAGGCACATCGACGACTTTGAAAATCGATGGACGCATGATCAGCCAAGAGGGTTCATCTGCTTCAATTCCGTCATGACCGATCCGGTAGACATCACAACGACAACACCCACCGTTGGTGACACAGTCCAAGTGCGACGCCTAGAAGGCGGCTTCGTTACCGGGACCGTAGTCGAGGACTTCGCCGACTACTTGCTGACCGTCCCCGTCGCCGGCCGAGACTGGGCGATGCCCCATCGATGGGCCGTCGCAACGAACAGCGGAACGCTGATCTTCGCCGACGACGCCGACATCATCGAGCACCACAAATCCGAACCGTCGACGACAACGGCGACACCGAACGACGTAAGCCACAAGACCTGACCGGTGGACATCTACCCAATTCTGGTTGCCTCGGTCATCGGGTCCGCGGCCGTACTGGGCATTGTCATACCAGTCCTGCTGGTCATGACGATCATCGACATCACGCGGGCGCTGCGAAACCGCACCGAAGGTTCCCCAAGCCAACCCCCGGCGTCAGCACGAAGAGCAGCCGACTTCTGACACTGACAAACGTCATCGACACTACTGATCCTCGCGTTGATCGCCCTCGCTGGCGGGAAGTCGATTCACGTCGCGATCACCGTAGGAATCACCCCATTCCCACACGCCACTGAGGGCATCGCGAACTTCGCTACAGCCCGGACGACGGTGTAGGCGCGTGGTAAGCGTGGGCGTACTCACGGAGTCGATCCCGGACATCGTCGTCCAGGTCCGGGCCGCCCGGCAGATTCAAGGCCCACCACAACCGGCGCCGATACTCCGCACCCGAAATTCCGAACGCGACGAAGATGTCTTCATCGTCGGCACCACCGTACGGTTCCCAGCGCACCGCGAACCCCACAAAAGTCTCTGCCGACCGCTCGTCCGTCATGCCGACAATTCTCGCCGACCTATCGACCGTCCACACACTCCCACCGCAGCCCCGACAACCCGAGACCTGCGATGCCCCGATTGTGCACTCCACTTCTGCACTCAGATTGTCAGAAGACGGCTGCAATCACTGGTGAAATCCCAGCAAATCGTGCAGCCCACTTCTGAAACTGACACGGCCTGTCAGTTTCAGGAGTCGCGTTCACTGTGTCAGAAGTCGAATGCACTGAGCGCCAGCAATTGATGTGGGTTCGGCTCCTACTCCGGCTCGTCGGCGTTAGTGTTGCCTATGGGCATGTCGAAAGTGGTACCTGCGCTGCCGGTACGAGACATCGACACCGCTGTAGAGATATACGTCCGCGCGTTCGGCTTCACGACCCGGTACACCGACCCGACTTTCGCGAGACTTACCCGCGACGACGTCGAGATCCACTTGTGGGCCGCCGACGACGACAGCTGGAATACCCGTTCAGACCCTGCGGCATGGCCGGTATGCAGCGGAGCCGAGACGTTCCTTGCCGGCACAGCCAGCTGCCGCATCGCCGTGGACGAGATCAACGACCTTTACGCCGAGATGTCCCGCGCGGGAGTGCTCCATCCCGCAGACGCGGGTCGTCCCGTCTCGACGGACTGGGGAACGACGGAGTTCGCAGCTGTCGACACCGACGGCAATCTGATCACTTTCCATACCGATGAAAAAAGCCAACACGAGCCCACCACGGCAGGCAACGGCGCACCCTGACCGCACCCTCGAGCAGAAACTCGATGACCCGGACGTCCGTCGACGCGCTACGCGTGGTCATCGTCCTGAAATAAGCGCATGCTGGACTTGTCCACCCGCGCGCAGTCAGGCGACGGTCAGATAGATCAACGCGACATTGAGTGCGACGACGATTCCCGCGATGAGCCATGCCGCGTATGCCGTGATCCGGTGATTGACATCGCCGCCCATCAGGATGCGGTCCGAGGTGAACCGCACCAAGGGAATGAGCGCGAACGGAATACCGAAGGACAGGACGACTTGTGAGACGACCAGTGCCCGACTGGGGTCGACCCCCGCGGCCAGAATTGCCAGTGCGGGAACAAGTGTCACCAGTCGTCGCACCAGAATCGGAATGCGCTGACGTAGTAGGCCGTCCATGATCATCGCGCCGGCGTATGCCCCGACCGATGTCGATGCCAGGCCCGAGGCCAGCAGGCCCACCGCGAACAGCAGCGCTACCACCGGCCCCAGAGTGTCTCCTACTGCTGTGTGAGCTCCTTCGATGGAATCGACGCCCTCTCGGCCTCCCAGCGTCGAGGCCGCCAACAGCAGCATCGACATGTTCACTGCACCGGCCAGCAGCATCGCCAACCCGACATCGATCCGGGTGATCCGCAACAACCGCTGCCGGACAGGCCCTGCCTCGGGGTGTCCGTGCCGGTCACGTGCAAGGCCGGAGTGCAGATAGACCGCGTGCGGCATGATCGTCGCACCGAGCATAGCGGCGGCTATCAATACGCTTTCCGCGCCGTCGAACCGCGGAATCAACCCGGCGGCAGCGGCGGTGAACGATGGCGGTTCCACGACGACGCTGGCAAGAAATCCGACGGCGATGACACCGAGTAGACCGAGAATCACGAACTCGAACGGGCGCTGGCCCCGGCGATCCTGGACCAGCAACAAGATCATCGATACGGCTCCGGTGATGAGGCCGCCGATCAGGAGCGGCAGGTCGAAGAGCAAGTAAAGAGCGATCGCACCGCCGACGATCTCTGCGAGGTCGGTCGCCATGGCGACCACTTCTGCTTGCCCCCAATATGCCAGTCGCACACTCTTGCTCGACTTCTCGCGGACCACTTCGGGCAGTGTCATTCCGGTGACGATGCCGAGTTTGGCGGAGAGGAACTGCACGAGGCCGGCCATCACGTTCGCGGCGACGATCACCCAGACCAGCAGGTACCCGAACTGCGCGCCGGCGCTGACGTTGGAGGCGACATTGCCGGGGTCGACGTAGGCGATCGCGGCGACGAAAGCAGGACCGAGCAGAACGAGGCCAGACCGAAACCTCGAGGGCGGCCGAGACGATCGGCGCTGCAGCACAGACATGACCACACCCTCCGGCACCAACAATATGTCAGAACCCTGAAAATATAGTTCGGCCTCCCGAACAATGCAATGCGGCGTGGCGGTTCGGCGACATCACGATCAGATGGGCAGGATCACTGCACTGACGAATTCGTTGCGGATCCAGGCGATGAACAACCCCCACACCCCGGTCAGCAGTGCGATGCCGACGGCGATCATGATGACACCGCCCGCCACCTTGATCCTCTGAGAGTTCCTCCGAAGCCACCCCACACCGCGCATCGCCGAACTCGAACCGAACGCAAGAACGACGAACGGTAGGCCGAGTCCCAGGCAGTACGCGACGATGAGAGTGACCCCGCGGGCTGCGGTTGCACCTTCGGTGCCTGCCGCCACGGACAGCACGCCGGCAAGGGTCGGACCCAGGCACGGCGTCCAGCCGAGCGCGAACACCCCACCGAGCAGCGGCGCTCCTGCAAGGGACGAGATCTGCCGGGGTGCGAATCGGGTGTCGCGTTGCAGTGCGGGTATCAACCCGATGAACGCCGCACCCATGATGATCGTGATGACCCCGCCCACGCGTTGGAGTACTTGCTCGTTGATGCGCAAGGTGCCGATGACTCCGAAGACCGAGGCTGTGGCGAGGACGAAGACGATGGTGAACCCGGCGACGAACAACGACGCTGCACCGGCCACACGCCAGCGATTCACGAGACCCGTCGACGACGTACCGGCGGTCGCGGTGCTGGGTGTCCGGGCATCGGCTGACTGAGCCTCGCAGGCCGATTGGGTGCCGCGGGCTGATTGGGCGTCGCGGGCTGATTGGGCGTCGGCGCCGGCGATGCCTGCCAGGTAGGACAGGTATCCCGGCACCAGCGGCACCACGCACGGTGAGGCGAACGAGACCAACCCGGCGAGCATGCATGCCGCGATCGCCAGCAGTAGGGGCCCACTCGATGCCGCGTTCTGGAACGTCGACCCGATGTCTTGGGCGAGAAGAGTCGTCATTCCGCGGCTATCCGTTCGACGACGGGAAGCAGGTCTTCGGTGAGCAGGGCTCGCATGAAGACCGCGGCCACCCGGTGCTGGCGATCGAGTACCAGCGTCGAGGGAATGACGCTGGTCGGATAGTTCCCGCCGAGGGCGATCAGCGTCCGCATCGAGGGGTCGTAGATCGAAGGGTAAGTGACGTTGTTGTCGACCACGAAGTCCTGCGCTTTGTCCTTCTGCGGATCTCGGACATTGATACCGAGGAACTGCACACCGCGCTCACGGGTGGCCTCGTAGACCTCTTCGAGGTCGTCGGCTTCGCCGCGGCAGGGGCCACACCATTGACCCCAGAGATTGATCACGACGACCTTTCCGTCGTAGTCCGCCAGAGCGGTCGTCTTGCCCTCCTCCATCAGATCGGGGCCGGCGAGCTCGCCTATGGTTCCGCGTGTTTCGGGAGGGTCGTAGACGATGTCGGTTCGGCCACCGGGCGCGACGAAGTCGAAGCTCCCGCCGGACGGTGCAGCGTCGGCACCAGCGGAGCATCCGGAGATCAGTAGTACGACGGCAAGAATCGATCCGATTGCCGCGGTGGGCGTGCCGCCTTGTCGTCGAGTACCGACCCACACGGGTAGGAAACGTGTCATGAGGTGAAGTCCTTTATTGCAGTGCGGATCTGGTCTGTCGTCTCGAACACTGTCGGGTCGGTGATGCGCTCGATCGTTCCGTCCGGGCGGACGAGAAAACTCAGGGGAAGGACCGGCGGTGCCGAGAGCGCGTCCTGGACGCTGCCGCCGTCGATGTAGTTCGGATAGCGGATGCCCAGTTGCGTGAGCAGCGCGGCCGCGTCCGCGGGTCGGTCCTCGACGTTGATTCCGATGACTGGGATCGCGTCGGGTTCTGCGGCGTAGGCATCGACTACGGGCATCTCGGTGCGGCACGGGCCGCACCAGGATGCCCACAGGTTGATCAGCGTCACCTCGCTGCCGAGAACGTCGACGAGATCGACATCGTCGGCACTGCCGATGCAGCGCGCCATCACTCCCGCCAGCGGCCCACCTTCGTGTGGCACCGGCTGCGGACACAGCGGTAGCGCTGTTGCTCGTGCCGCGTCATCCGGCGGGCGGGACAGTGTGGGTTCGGGTCCGACCGGCGCGACATTGTTGGCGATGACGTCGGATGGGCCGCCCTCGACGCCACCGGAGCGGGGCCACAGTGCGACGATCGATGCAACGACAACGACGAGCATGACGATCGACCAGCCGCGCGTCATCGCCGTGACCTTCTTTCTCGAGAGATCGGCAGAGGGGCGAACGGTACGTCGCGGATCATAGGAGCGTGGACCAGTACGACCAGAAACGCTGCGCGATCAGGGCGATGAGGACGAGAAACCACACGGTCAGCGCAATCGAGTGATTGCGCATCAACACTCCCGCCCACTGCCGCCGGCCCGCACTCGGAGCCCCGCGGTCGAGGTTGCGCAGCGTGACGTACCAGAAGATCGGTACGGTGACCGCCCACACCGCCATGCAGTACGGGCACAGCGCGCCGATGTCGTAGAGGCTCTGCACGATCAGCCAGTGCACGAAGACCGCAGCAGCAGTGACACCGACCTGCAGTGCACTCCAGAACCACTGCGCGAACACGGCTCCGGCGAGCAGGGCGGCACCCACTGCCGCCACGACGGCGAAGCCCGCGATCCCGAGAAGGGAATTGGGAAATCCGAACGCAGACGCCTGCGGGGTGTCCATCACCGATCCGCAGTTGAGTACCGGATTGATACTGCAGGTCGGGGCGTAGGCGGGATCGAGCGCAAGGGCGAACTTCTCTACCGTGAGTACGAACGCGGCGGCCAGTCCGATCACGCCTCCTACCAGCAGCAGCCAGGGCAGGCTTCGGGCGAACGGTCCGCTGCGTCGGGTGAGAGCGGCTGCGCGGTCAGCCGAGTGCAGCGTCGAGGGCATCGGTGAGGTCTCCGTAGGTGGTGGGTTCGATCTTGGTGCCGTTGAGGAAGAACGTCGGGGTGCCCTGGACGCCGAGCGCGATCCCGTCGGCGACGTCGGCCTCGATGCGTTCGAGCGTCGCAGGGTCGGTGTAAGCGGCATCGAAGGCGCTCATGTCGAGTCCTTGCTCGACGGCGAAGCTCCGAAACAACTCGTCCTGCGGAACCTGCTGTTCGCCCCACTGCGCCTGCGTCTCGTACATGCGCTGATACATGTCCTCGAAGCCGCCCTGCTGTGCTGCGGCTTCGACAGCGCGTGCGGCGCGTTCGGCATTGAAGTGCGAGGCGATGGGAAAGTAGCGGGCCACGAAGCTCACCCGGTCGCCGTACTCCTCACGCAATTGTTCGATCGCTGGGTAGACAGACCGGCAGGCCTCGCACTCGAAGTCGAGGAACTCCACGAACGTGACCCGGCCGTCGGGCACCGAGTTCAACCGATGACTGTTCTCGCGCACCGCGATCGAGGCAGGGTCGGCGGCGGCCTGCTCGGCGGCGGCAGCATCCGGCGTGCCCGATCGGTCCACCACCAGAAATACAGCCAACGCGGCGGCGAACACGACCACCAGGGACAGGGAAATCTTCAACGCTCGGCTCATACAACTACCTTCTCGACTCGTTCGGACTGATCAACGGGCCCGATATGGGCGTTTCGACCCGTTGTGACTAACAATCGTACGAACGTCGACCGAAAGGTCTTCCCTGACGATCGCATGATTGTTAGATTGTGCCCATGGCCTTGGAACCTTTGGACTCGTGCGATCTGTTGTGTATGGACCTCCCTCACGCCGAGAGGGTGCGCGCAGCCTTGCCTGCTCTCGGCGATATCGAACCGGTCGCCGACGCTGCCCGAGCTTTCGGTGACCCCACCCGACTGACCATCGCGCTCGCGTTGAACGCCGGCGGGCAGATGTGCGGCTGCGATGTTGCGTGGATCGTGGGACAGAGCCAGAAGCTGGTCTCCCACCATCTCCGCAAACTCAAAGCCGCGGACGCCGTCACATCGAACAGAGAGGGAAAGTTGGTCATGTATTCGCTCACCGATCGCGGCGCCCGACTGCTCTCGATACTGACCGAGCCACTGGCCACCGCCTCGGCCACCGCTGATCTCACCGGGGTCGATCATGGCTGACGCGTGCTGCGGACCGACCCCCGCTGCGCCGACCACCGAACCGGCCGCCGACGGTACGGGCACGGCAGGTCCGGCTCCGACCGACGTACCCCAGAGGTTGTGGCAGGTCCGCGAGCTGCAACTCGCATCGGTAGCCGCGATCATCCTCGCCGCATCGTGGTTGCTCGGTCGAACGGGTGCCGATGCGGTCGCGACCGTCGGCGGTCTGATCGCTGCCGCGATCGCGGCCGTCACCTTCGTTCCCGCGACGGTGAGAAATCTGCGACACGGCCGCATCGGTGTCGGCACGCTGATGACGATCGCGCTCCTCGGTGCCATCGCATTGGGCCAGATCCCCGAGGCCGCGATGCTCGGCATCCTGTTTTCCGTCGCCGAGGGACTCGAGGAGTACGCGGTCACCAAGACCCGCCGCGGACTACGCGCACTTCTGTCCTTGGTGCCGCCGACAGTGTCGGTCCTGCGCGGTGGAACCGAGCAGGCCCTGCCCCCCGACGATGTCGTGATCGGGGACACCATGGTGCTGCGACCGGGCGAGCGAGCTGCCACGGACGGCACCATCGCACGCGGTTCGACGAATCTGGACGTGTCCGCGATCACCGGCGAGTCCGTGCCCATCGAAGCCGGTGTCGGCGACGAGGTGCATGCCGGTGCCATCAACGGCGGCGGAGCCATCGAGATCACCGTCACCGCGCCGGCATCGGAGAGTTCGCTTGCGCGCATCGTCCGCATCGTCGAACAGGCCCAGGACCGCAAAGGGGCCGGCCAGCGGCTCGCGGACCGGATCGCACGTCCCCTCGTGCCTTCGATCATGATTCTCGCCGCCCTCGTCGCCGGCGTCGGTGCGGTGCTCGGTGACCCCATGTTGTGGCTCGAACGCGCACTGGTGGTCCTGGTCGCGGCATCACCGTGCGCGTTGGCCATCTCGGTGCCGCTGTCGGTGGTGGCGGCGATCGGGGCTGCGAGCCGCAACGGGGCATTGATCAAAGGCGGTGCAGCAGTAGAAGAGCTGGGCCGCATCCGCGTCGTCGCCGTGGACAAGACCGGCACCCTCACCGCAGGACGACCGGAGGTCGTCGACGTCGTCACCGCTGCGGGAATCGGCCGCGACGCCGCGCTGGCCGTTGCTGCTGCGCTCGAAGCGCGCAGCGAGCATCCACTCGCCCGCGCCATCCTCGCTTCCGTATCGACCGTCGCGGCAGCCGATGATGTCACTGCCATCGCCGGGCACGGCCTGACCGGCACCCTCGACGGAGCCGCGATCAGGCTCGGGAAACCGAGCTGGTTCGACACCCACCCCAGCTCCGAGGAGTTCCGCGCCGACGTCGCTCGTCTCCAAAGCAGCGGTGCCACAGTCGTTCTCGTCGAACGCGCCGGAGTCCTGATCGCTGCGATCGCCGTCCGCGACGAACTGCGGCCCGAGGCCGCCGAGGCTGTCCGCCAACTCACCGCGCTCGGTATCGACACTGCGATGCTCACCGGCGACAACGCACTCACTGCGCAGGCCCTGGCGACCCAGGCGGGTATCACCGCCGTCCACGCCGAACTACTGCCCGAGGACAAAGCGGCCCTGCTCGCCGACATCGCGGCCGGACGCAAGATTGCCATGGTCGGCGACGGCATCAACGACGCTCCCGCCTTGGCGACCGCAGATGTCGGTATCGCCATGGGCGCAATGGGAACCGACGTTGCCATCGAGACCGCCGATGTTGCCCTCATGGGGGAAGACCTCCGGCATCTACCGCAGGTGCTGGCCCACGCTCGGCATGCCCGCGGCATCATGGTCCAGAACATCGCCCTGTCGATCGCGATCATCGGCGTGCTCGTCCCACTGGCTGCCACCGGCGTCCTCGGTTTGGCGACTGTGGTGCTCGTCCACGAACTCGCCGAAGTCCTGGTGATCGCCAATGCGATTCGTGCCGCCCGCACCACACCGTTGGACGGGTTCGTCCCACCGCCTACGGCATCCGGTGCCCTCAATGTCACGATCGCACCCGCAGCGGCCTTCGAGGATGCCTGCTGCGCTCCGGCCCCGACGCCGAGGAACGCTGCGCCTCTCGCATCTGGGAACCTACTGGCCGCCACCACCGCACCGTCACCCTCGGCGATCGGAGCAGACGACGGCAGCAGCTCCGGGTGCTCGGATGGATGTACCTGCTGCACATCGACTCCCGCGCGAAGCGAACTCGGTCAGGGAAGGTAGAGACCTGCGGGCGGTGATCGGACTGCATGCAGGCTCTACGGGATCGACATGACCCCAGCAGCAGCGGCATCGACAACAGAGGTGCGCTGGCACCACCTCGAACGAACACACATCCTCTCGCAGCACTATCCGTGATTGCATGCTCTCAACCACGCCGCGATGGTGAAAGCTGCGGCGGTAGAACATGATCGGCGCGAATCCTGGGGTCAGGTGATCCGGATCGTGATCGCTGCTCCAGGATCGTGGTCGGGGCGATACCCGGCCGGTAACACCGGCCGGGTCGAGGCGGGACCGATGTCGCCGATGCCCATTCCGCAGGACCGTACGGACGCGCTGAGAGGCAGATAGCGGTCATCAGTTCAGGCCTGCGTAGGAGTGCAGGCCGGAGACGACCATGTTGATGATGAACAGATTGAACAGCATCGCCACGAATCCGGCGATGTTGATCCATGCTGCGCGGGTGTTGCGCCACCCGCTGGTGGCGCGGGCGTGCAGGTAGGAGGCGTAGACGATCCAGGTGATGAAGGAGACCGTTTCTTTCGGATCCCAGCCCCAGAACCGGCCCCACGCGGCTTCGGCCCAGATAGCGCCGAGGATGACGCCGACGCCGAAGAGCGGGAAGGCGAAGATCGTGGTCTTGTAGGCCACGATGTCCAGTGTCTGCGCGGAGGGCAGGCGGGCTGCGATCCGGCTCACGCGGCTGCCCGAGTCCTCGGGATGCTTCATGCGGATCAGGAACAGTATGCTCGCAACCCCGGAGATCAGGAACACCCCGCTGCCGAGCGAGACGATGGAGACGTGCACCGGCAGCCAGTACGACTGCAGTGCCGGTACCACCGGTGCTGCGTCGGCGTACAGCACGGTGCCGGCGACGAACAGCAGGATCAACGTCGGCACCAGAACGAACAACCACAGGGTGCGTAGCTGCGTCGAGCGCAGCACCACCAGTGCAGCGACTACACCTGCTGCGCAGGTGACCGAGACGAATTCGTACATGTTGCCCCACGGCGGCCTGCCGGTGGCGATCCCGCGAAGGATGATCGACCCGATATGCAGGGTCAGTGCCACCATCACCAGCCCGAGTCCGCTACGCCCGAAACGTTCGGATGGAACTCGCCGGGGTGCGTCGGGAATGCGTCCGGGCGTCGTCGACGTGGCAGCAATGATCCGAGCACGAAGTCGCTCCGTATTGTGCAGTTCCGCGCTACGGGTCGTTGCGAGCTGTGCGAGGAATGCGATCGCGGCGAGGAGATAGACCACGAAGGCGGTCTCGAAGCTGATGTCGCTCCACCGGGCGAGGGTGTCGTCGATCGGCATGGTGCTACACCGTTTCTCTGTCGTGGTTCTCGGACGGGCTCTGCGTGTGCGGCCAGATCTTCAACCGAAGGGTCTGGAATTCCGGTCCCCAGCCGGCGTGATCGGTGCGAGCCAGGCCACCCATGTCCACTGGCGAGAGACCGCGCTCGCCGGGGTGGACCCGGAACCAGACACGGCGACGTGTGATGACCAGGGACACCAGTAGTCCGGTCATCATCGTGACCGCGAACACGAGCACCCACC
>NZ_JASHKS010000014.1:0-96256 GCF_030056835.1 Rhodococcus sp. IEGM 1372
AGCAAGTTTGAACTCGAACGAGAAGTGTTGTCGATCCGGTTTCTCCACCAACGCATTCCTCCCTCGAACCCGCCACCGGTCGTAGAGCAAGATCACTGGGCCTGCCCCGCCACCGACCTTCTTAGCAGCCGAGACGGCACCGACACCATCCTCGAACAACGCTACCGCCGCGACCCGCTGATCCTCGGTAAGTGAACTTCGTGCACGCATACAAAACTCCCCGGTAGTCGGAACTGAATTACTCAGTCCAACTTCCGGGGAGCGGTGCACATACGTCTGAGCGGTACAAGGGTCCATTGACGCTCACGGGAGGGGTGCACGCACGCAAAAGCGGCACCCACCCCGTGAGGGTGAGTGCCGCTTCAGGTACAGCTGGGTGAAACTAGATCACTTGACGATCTTCGTGACGCGACCGGCTCCGACGGTACGACCGCCCTCACGGATTGCGAAACGGAGGCCGACATCCATGGCGACCGGCTGGATCAGCGTGACGGACATCTCGGTGTTGTCACCGGGCATGACCATCTCGGTGCCCTCGGGAAGGGTCACGACGCCCGTAACGTCCGTGGTACGGAAGTAGAACTGCGGGCGGTAGTTGTTGAAGAACGGCGTGTGGCGGCCGCCCTCGTCCTTCGAGAGGATGTAGGCGTTGCCCTCGAACTCCGTGTGGGGAGTCGTGGTGCCGGGCTTGATGATGACCTGTCCACGCTCGACGTCTTCGCGCTTGATGCCACGAACGAGGAGGCCGACGTTGTCGCCTGCCTGACCCGAGTCGAGCAGCTTGCGGAACATTTCGATTCCGGTGACGGTGGTCTTGGTCGAGCCGGGGCGGATGCCGACGATCTCGACCTCTTCGTTGACGTTGACCGAGCCGCGCTCGATACGCCCGGTGACCACGGTGCCACGACCGGTGATGGTGAAGACGTCCTCGACGGGCATGAGGAACGGCTTGTCGGTCTCACGGACGGGGTCCGGAACCGAATCGTCGACGGCCTGCATGAGCTCCAGAACCGACTCGCCCCACTTCTCGTCACCCTCGAGTGCCTTGAGTGCGGAGACCTTGATGACCGGTGCGTCCTCGTCGAACTCCTGCGAAGCGAGGAGCTCGCGGACCTCCATCTCGACGAGCTCGATGATCTCGTCGTCGTCGACCATGTCGGCCTTGTTCAGTGCGACCAGGATGTACGGAACACCGACCTGGCGGGCGAGCAGCACGTGCTCGCGGGTCTGCGGCATCGGGCCGTCGGTTGCTGCAACGACCAGGATTGCGCCGTCCATCTGTGCCGCGCCGGTGATCATGTTCTTGATGTAGTCGGCGTGACCCGGTGCATCGACGTGCGCGTAGTGGCGCTTCTCGGTCTGGTACTCGACGTGGGAGATGTTGATCGTGATACCACGAGCCTTCTCCTCCGGAGCCTTGTCGATCTGATCGAAAGCCGAGGCCTCGTTCAGGTCCGGGAACTTGTCGTGCAGAACCTTGGTGATTGCAGCCGTCAGCGTCGTCTTACCGTGGTCAACGTGACCGATGGTGCCGATGTTGACGTGCGGCTTCGTCCGATCGAACTTCGCCTTCGCCACTGTGTGTCCTCCTGGACTGATCTGTGCGGGCCCCGACGGGGCCGGCACGCGTATGTGTTCTTACTTATTACAGGTCGAGCGTGGTCCAGCAAACGAAGAGAATTACTCTCCGTTGACCTTCGCGATGATTTCCTTCGCTACGTTCGCGGGAACTTCTGCGTACGAATCGAAGACCATGGAGTAGTTAGCGCGGCCCTGTGTCTTCGACCGAAGGTCTCCGATGTAGCCGAACATCTCCGACAGCGGAACCAGTGCCTTGACGATACGGGCACCGCTGCGCTCCTCCATGGCCTGAATCTGACCACGGCGGGAGTTCAGGTCGCCGATGACCTCACCCATGTAATCCTCGGGCGTGATGACCTCGACGGCCATGACGGGTTCGAGAATGACGGGGCTGGCCTTGCGGGCGGCTTCCTTGAACGCTTGTGAGCCGGCGACCTTGAAGGCCATTTCCGACGAGTCGACGTCGTGGTAAGCACCGTCGAGCAGTGTGACCTTGACGTTGACCAGGGGGTATCCGGCGAGAACACCGTACTGCATGGCGTCCTGCGCACCGGCGTCGACCGAGGGGATGTACTCCCTGGGCACACGACCACCGGAGACCTTGTTCTCGAATTCGTAGGTCGCACCGTCTTCGCCCTCGAAAGGCTCGAGCTTGATGATGACCTTCGCGAACTGGCCGGAGCCACCGGTCTGCTTCTTGTGGGTGTAGTCGTGCTTCTCGACCGTCTTGCGGATGGTCTCGCGGTACGCGACCTGCGGCTTGCCGACGTTGGCCTCGACCTTGAACTCGCGACGCATACGGTCGACGAGGATGTCGAGGTGCAGCTCGCCCATGCCGCCGATGACGGTCTGGCCGGTGTCCTCGTCCAGCTTCACCGAGAAGGTGGGATCCTCTTCGGCGAGCTTCTGGATTGCTGTTCCCAGCTTCTCCTGGTCGGACTTGGTCTTCGGCTCGATCGAGACCTGGATGACCGGGTCCGGGAAGCTCATGGACTCGAGGATGATCTGGTTCTGCGGATCGCAGAGCGTGTCACCCGTCGTGGTGTCCTTGAGGCCGATGACCGCGTAGATGTGACCGGCAGATGCGGTCGCGATCGCGTTCTCCTTGTTGGAGTGCATCTGGAACAGCTTGCCCAGACGCTCCTTCTTGCCCTTGGTCGAGTTGATGACCTGAGCGCCGGAGTCGACCTTGCCCGAGTACACCCGGACGTAGGTCAGCTTGCCGAAGAAGGGGTGAGTCGCGATCTTGAACGCGAGAGCCGCGAACGGCTCGTCTGCGGACGGCTTGCGAGTGATCTCCTTCTCCTCGTCGCCGACGGCGTGTCCGATGGTCTCAGCAACGTCGAGGGGAGACGGGAGGTAGTCGATGACCGCGTCGAGCATGGGCTGGACGCCCTTGTTCTTGAACGCGGATCCACACAGGATCGGGTACAACTCGCTGTTGACCGTCATCTTGCGGATGGCGCCCTTGATCTCGTCGATCGTGAGCTCTTCGCCGCCGAAGTGCTTCTCCAGAAGCGCTTCGTCGGACTCGGCCACGGTCTCGAGCAACATGGTGCGGTACTCGTCCGCGCGCTCCTTGAGGTTTTCCGGGATCTCCTGGATCTCGTACTTCTCGCCGAGCTTGGTCTCGCCACTCCACACGAGAGCCTTCATCTGCACGAGGTCGATGACGCCCTCGAAATCATTCTCTGCGCCGATGGGCAGCTGGATGACCAGCGGCTTGGCACCGAGACGATCGATGATGGTCTGCACGGTGTAGTAGAAGTCCGCGCCGAGCTTGTCCATCTTGTTGACGAAGCAGATGCGCGGCACGTCGTACTTGTCGGCCTGACGCCAGACCTGCTCGGACTGCGGCTCGACACCTTCTTTGCCATCGAACACTGCGACAGCGCCGTCGAGGACGCGGAGCGAGCGCTCCACCTCGACGGTGAAGTCGACGTGACCGGGGGTGTCGATGATGTTGATCTGGTTGTCGTTCCAGAAGCACGTCGTGGCAGCAGAGGTGATCGTGATGCCACGCTCCTGCTCCTGCTCCATCCAGTCCATGGTGGCTGCGCCATCGTGAACTTCACCGATCTTGTAGGAGATACCGGTGTAGAAGAGGATGCGTTCGGTAGTGGTGGTCTTGCCGGCATCGATGTGGGCCATGATGCCGATGTTGCGGACCTTGAGTAGGTCGGTCAGCACGTCCTGTGCCACGAGTTAACCCGCCTTGGTGTTGGAAGAGGTATTGCCTGAGCTGATCAACGCTCCGGCGGTATCGGATAGTTCCGACACCGCCCGAGCGAGGAGATCACCAGCGGTAGTGAGCGAACGCCTTGTTGGCTTCGGCCATCTTGTGAGTGTCCTCGCGACGCTTCACAGCGGCACCGAGGCCGTTGCTGGCGTCGAGCAACTCGTTCGCCAGACGCTCGACCATGGTCTTCTCACGACGAGCGCGCGAAAACGTGACCAGCCAGCGCAGTGCCAGCGTGGTGGAACGGCCGGGACGAACCTCGACGGGCACCTGGTAGGTGGCACCACCGACGCGACGGCTGCGAACCTCGAGGGCCGGCTTGACGTTGTCGAGTGCACGCTTGAGCGTGACGACGGGGTCGGTGCCGGTCTTCTCGCGAGCCTGCTCGAGCGCCTGGTAGACGATGCGCTCTGCGGTCGACTTCTTGCCGTCGAGGAGAATCTTGTTGACGAGCTGCGTGACCAACGGCGATCCGTAGACCGGGTCGTTGATCAGCGGCCGCTTGGGTGCTGGGCCCTTGCGTGGCATATCAGCTCTTCTCCTTCTTGGCTCCGTAGCGGCTACGAGCCTGCTTGCGGTTCTTGACACCCTGGGTGTCGAGCGAGCCGCGGATGATCTTGTAACGCACACCCGGGAGGTCCTTCACACGACCACCGCGAACGAGCACCATCGAGTGCTCCTGCAGGTTGTGACCCTCACCGGGGATGTATGCGGTGACCTCGACCGAGGAGGTCAGGCGAACACGCGCGACCTTACGGAGCGCGGAGTTCGGCTTCTTGGGGGTGGTGGTGTACACGCGAGTGCACACGCCACGGCGCTGTGGACTGCCCTTGAGGGCAGCGGTCTTCAGTTTCGCGACCTTGTCGGTGCGTCCCTTACGGACCAGCTGGTTGATCGTTGGCATGAACCGGCTTTCTTCGTGTCGATAAACAGGGATCTAGCAGTTGGAGCAAGAGAACACTGCTCCTCACCCGGTACTGCTGCTCCAGTACTGCTACCGCGGGTCTCTTGCACCCCGCGGTCGGGTGTGTCGCATACCCCCACACGTCCAGCCGGTTGCGCGCTCTCAGAGCGAACGTGCGCACGGCTGTACCTCGCATAGGCACACAAACTGTCCGGCCAGGCCGGACACGACCCATAACGATACCCGGCGGCGCGGCCTCGGGTCAAAACACCCTTCGCCCTGATACGCAACCTATCTGCTCAGGTTGAGTGTGAGGTCGGCCAGCTTCGCCGCGGCCTGGCACGGATCGGGATGAGCGGCACCGGGCTGGTACTGCACCCACCACCCGAAGATGCCGTCCCGATCCGCCCCGGCCGAGACTCCGCACGAATCGGGATCGTTCGGACGCTGAGCCTGGATTGCCTTGCGGCCCTGCACCGTTGTGTCGGTGACGGTGTACATCATCTTTTCCTCGGCGGCCCGCTCGGCGGCCAGAGTGCCGGATTCGAACCAGTTGAACGTCACCTTCACCGTGCCCGCGGAGCCGACGAGATCCCACCGACAGATGGCCCCGAAGAAGCCGCGTTCGATGGCGTCGGCTCCGGTGGTCTCGGCGATCTGGTCGTCGGAGACGGCATCGCACTCGGACAACAATTCGGTGAATTCTTGGCCACCGGAGCCTGCGAAGCTCGCCGGTCTCGCAGTTCCCTCGACGGTCTGGGCGCACCCGGCGACGAGCAACAGGGTCGACGCCGCCGCGACCACTCGTCTGCGTGTCATTGCTTGCGCTCCACGGTCAGAGTCGCGAGTTCGTTTCCGACGTCGCACGGCGGACGCGCGGCCGGTCCGAGGGAGTACGTGATCGACCAGTGGAAGAAGTCGTCGCCGAACTGCACACCTATTTCGCACAGAGTGTCCTGCTCTGCCTCGAATCCCGGGTTGCCGTCGATCTCGATGTCTTTCGCCGGACGGCCGATCAGCTCGGAACCGGCGCGTTCGCGTCCGATAGGGCTGCCGCGGTACCAGGAGAAGCTGACGCCCGGTCCGCCGAACCCCGTGGTCTCCCACTGGCATCCGACGGAGTTACGGGTGATCTGCGCGAACGGGCCCGCTTCGAACGCGGACTGCACCTCGGCGTCGGTGATCGATCCGCATTCACCGAAGAAGGGACCCGGCTCGTACACCGTGGTCGTCGGGGCAGTCTCTTGCGTCGATGCAGCGTCGTCCTCCGCACCGCCGCACCCGGCGATCAGCACGGCTGTTGCCGTCACGACCATCGCGAACCGTCTCGTCATCTGCTACGGGGCCGAGAATCCGCCGACGCCGGGAATGTCGAACACGATTCCGGAGGCAAGGACGTGCGCGGTGAACAGGACCGGGCCGCTGCCGGTATCGGCGACGACCGGTCCCGCGGGCTCGAACACGCCGTTTCCCTGCCGGCAGATCGGTGCGTTGACCGACCCGGTGCGTCCGTTGGCGATGTTGACGAAGTCGACTTGCAGGCTGGCGAAGTTCTGGTACGACGTGCAGACCCGCGGATCGGCGGCACGGCCCCAGATGTGGGTCAGTCCCGGCGTCTCGGTACCGGCGACCTCGATCGTGCCGATCCACTGATCCGGAACGATGAGTCCGCCGACGGTGACCCCGAGGTTGGGAATCTGCAGAACGGGGACGGGACCCGGTCCAGGCGGGGGTGCAGGTGCGTTCTCGGTGGGTGCAGGCGGCGCATCGGCAGGCGGTTGCGCCTGTGCGAGCGGCGCGAGGGCCATGGTGCCCACAGCCGCGAATGCAGCTGCGAGGAGACCGAATCGAGTCCGACGAGCCATACCTGTGTGTCTCCTGATCCTTTGGAAGCGAGTCGCCATACGTTACCGCGAAGGCGCGAGCTTCCGGCCCTGGACGTAGACGCCGACGATGGCGGGCTCGCGCATCGACATCAGCAGCGCGAACAGGGTCTGGTCTCGGGCGAGCTCGGCATCGTCGGCGCGGACGCCGTGGTCGATCGCCGCCGCGAGCTGCGGCCATGCGGACGGATCGACCACTACGAAGTCGGCTTCCTTGCCCGCGTCGAAGTTGCCGATTCGGCTCTCCATGTCCAGCGCTCGTGCCCCGGCGAGGGTTCCGGTGAACAGCAATTCGGCGGGATGCAGGGACAGTCCTGCGTCACCGGCCTCGGAGATGTGCACCTTGAACGCGTCGGCCAGGACCTGCGGCAACAGCCACTCGTCACCGCCGCCGAAGTCCGACCCGATGGCGATGTTCACCCCCGCGGCGACGGTTCGCAGCCACGGCATGGTGCCCGAGCCCAGGAACTGCTGCGAGGTGGGACAGTGCGCGATGGACGTGCCGGTCTCTGCCATTCGCGCGAGTTCGACGTCCTGACAGTGCACCGCGTGGGCCAGGATGGTGCGCGGGCCCAGGAAGCTCTTCCCACCGACCTGCGAGCCCGGCAGAAACTTGCCGTCGTAGGTGTCGAGGTACGTCTCCACCCCGTAGGCATTCTTGGTGGCGTCGATCTCGCCGGTCCCCGGCCGGTTGTTCTCGTTCAGGTGTGTGTGGAAGTAGACGCCTCGGGCGCGCACGGAATCGTAGAGCTCGCCGAGGTTCTTCAGCGTCTGCGTCGTCACCGAGAGCGAGAACCGCGGTACGACGGCCACGTGCAGCAGTGCCGTGTCGACATCGCCGGTGTCGGCTGCGTGCCATTTCTCGATCTCCTCGGACACCAGTCGGATGGCCTCGTCCTCACCGGTGATCAATGCCTGCGCCGACGCCGGGCCGGTGGTCTGGATCCCTCGGCCGCTGACGATGCGTAGCCCGTGCTTCTCGGTTTCGGCGAACAGCGAGTCCTGCGCATGCGGGAACGCCGATCCGAACACCATCGCCTGCGTGGTTCCGGCCCGGATCCGCGCGGCGCAGAAGTCTCTGGCCGCAGCGGCAGCGAACTCGGGATCGGCGAAGCGGGACTCGGACGGAAAGATGCACGTGTTCAGCCACTCGAGCAGTTGCCCGCCGCCGTAGGAATCTCCGGCGTAGGTCTGCGGGAAGTGAATGTGGGTGTCGACGAATCCCGGCAGCAGGAACCCGAGCCGATGGTCGGCAACCGTATGCTGCGCGAATTCGGTTGGGAGCGAATCGAACTCACCGCAGTACTCGATGATTCCGTCGTCGCCGACCACGAGGGCACCGTCGGGAATCGAGACCAGCGCGGCGGCGGCGTCGAGCACCGTGGGCGATCCAGCGACGTGAAAGATGTGGCCGCGGTGCACGCGAGCGATTTCGGAAGTCACCCGCCAGACTCAAGCACACGTCGATCGGAACTGCAGATCGTGCGGCTCTCTACTGCGCTACCGCTCCCGCGGCGGACAGCCGCGCGTTCAACGACGCATCCAACACCTCTGCCCACGAGCGCACGACCTCGGCACGTCGTCGTGCGTCGTCGGTGAGCACATCGGCCAGACCCAGACCGCGGGCGAGGTCGAGGGTTGCCTGAACGAGACGGTGGGTGACGGGATCGTTGTCGTCGACCCCGAGGTTCTCGACGGCCATCTTGTGGGCGCGACGACCGAACCGTTCTTCGAGAGGAACGATCCGATCGCGCAACTCGGGGTCGGCCGAGGCCGCGGTCCAGACCTGCAGTGCCGCTTTGAACATCGGCCCGGTGTAGTACTCGACGAGCCGCTCCACCACCAGTGTCGTCCGGCCGGGGCCCGCCGGAATCTCCTGCGCCTCGCGGCGAGCACTGTCCATCCGAGTGTCGAACATGTACTCGAGCGCTCCGGTGATCAGGTCCTCGCGCGTCGGGAAATGATGCTGGGTGGCGCCGCGGGAGACGCCTGCACGTTCGGCGACCACGCCGACCGTCGTTGCGACCCAGCCCTGCTCGGCGAGCGAATCGATCGTCGCCTCGAGCAGTCGCTGACGCGTCACCCTGCTGCGGTCCTGCTTGGGTTCGCGCGCCATCACCATCGCCATACTCCCTACTACCGACCTGACTTCTCGGCCGCTCTACTTCTCGGCCGCCCAGGACGGGGGCCTCTTCTCCAGAAAGGACATCATCCCCTCTCGGGCCTCGTCGGATGCAAACAACCTGGCCGATTGCTCGGCGACGGCCGTCCCGCGCTCGTCCATCTCGCGCCTGATCGCGGCCGTGGCAAGGAGCTTCGACTCGGCCAGGCCCTGCGGCGAACACTTCCTGAACACGATCATGTAGTCGGCCACCACGGCTGCGGGAACGGCGTCGGCCACGGTGACCAGACCGATCGCCTCGGCCGTCGCCCCGTCGAACGTCTCCCCTGTGAGGAAATATCGACTCGCCGCGCGAGACGTCAGCCGCGGCAGCACGGCCACCGAGATGACCGACGCGGCCAGGCCCAGCCGAACCTCCGTCAACGCGAACGAGCTCTCGGGTCCGGCGACCGCGATGTCGCAGGCCGCGACGAGCCCCATCCCGCCTGCCCGCACATGTCCGTCGATCTTCACGACGACAGGTTTCGGGGTGTCGATGATCAGCCGCATCAGATCCAGCATCTGCCGCGTGCGAAGTTCCGGTGATGCTCCGGCTTCGCGGAGATCTGCTCCGGCACAGAACGTGGTGCCGGTGTGGCCGAGCACGATCGTTCTGACGTCGTCGTCGTGCGCCGCAGCGATGAGTCCCGCGGTCAATTCTTCGACCAACACCGAGGACAGCGCGTTCCGGTTCTCCGGCGAATCCAACGTCAAATACGCTGTGTCCTTGCCCGACTCGACGAGAACGGCCATCAGTAGCTTCTCGGCAGGCCGAGCGAGTGCTGGCTCACGAAGTTCAGGATCATCTCCCGACTCACCGGTGCGACGCGGGCGATGCGAGCCGCCCCGAGCATCGCAGCCAGGCCGTACTCGCTGCTCAAGCCGGCACCGCCGTGGGTCTGGATCGCCTGATCCAGCGCCTTGATACTGGCTTCGGCCGCAGCGTATTTCGCCATGTTCGCCGCCTCGGCAGCACCGAAGTCGTCGCCGGAGTCGTAGAGCACCGCTGCCTTCTGCATCATCAGCTTGGCGAGCTCGAGTTCGATCTTGCACTGCGCCAACGGATGCGCGAGACCCTGATGCGCTCCGATCGGCGTCTTCCAGACGGTCCGCTCGTTGGCGTACTTCACGGCGGCGTCGATGGCGTAGCGCCCCATTCCGACGGCCATCGCGGCACCGAGAATGCGCTCGGGGTTCAGCCCGGCGAACAGCTGCATCAGAGCGGCGTCGGCCTCTCCGACGAGCGCTTCGGCGGGGAGCCTGACGTCGTCGAGGAACAGTACGAACTGATGATCGGGCTCGACGATGTCCATCTCCATCTGCGTCTTCTGCAGTCCCGGAGCGTCCGTGGGCACGATGAACAGCGCCGGCTTGAGCTTGCCGGTCTTCGAATCCTCGGTGCGTGCGACGATCAGGACCGCATCGGCCTGATCCACGCCGGAGATGTAGATCTTGTTGCCCTTGAGAATCCACTCGTCACCGTCACGACGCGCCGTGGTCGTGATCTGGTGTGAGTTGGAGCCGGCGTCGGGTTCGGTGATGCCGAAGACCATGATCTTGGACCCGTCGGCGAGGGCGGTGAGCCACTCCTGCTTCTGATCGGCCGTGCCGTACTTGCCGATGATGGTGCCGCAGATGGCCGGGCTGACGACGACCAGCAGCAGACCGGCGCCGTGCGCGGCCAATTCCTCCTGCACGAGCGCGAGTTCGTAGATGCCCGCGCCACCGCCGCCGTACTCCTCGGGCAGGTTGACGCCAAGGAAGCCGAGCTTGCCCGCCTCGTTCCACAGTTCGGTCAGCGGCTCACCCTTGCGCGCCTTCGGCAGGACGTAGTCGATGTAGTTGTAGCGCTTGCCGAGTGACGAGACTGCGTTGCGCAGACCCTTCTGCTCTTCGGTTTCGATGAAACTCATGATTGCTCCACTCCCTCTTCGGTGACGGCTTCTTCGGTGACAACGGCGAGAACTGCGCCGACTTCGACTTGCTGACCTTCCACTACGTTCAATTCGGTGAGCACACCGTCGGCGGGCGCGGTGACCGTGTGTTCCATCTTCATCGCCTCCAGCCACAGGATCGGCTGACCGGCGGTGACGGTATCGCCCTGCGCAGCAGCGATTCTGATGACACTGCCGGGCATCGGTGCGAACAACGAACCGGCCGCGACCTCGTCGGTGGGGTCGGTGAACCGCGGGGCCTTGATCAATCTGACCGGACCGAGAGCGGAATCGACGAAGACGTCCGAACCGTAGCTGCTCACCTGGAAGATACGACGAATTCCATTGTCGTCGAGCGTCACCCGCGTCGGGGTGTGCTCAATCAGTTCGACGCCCTCCACCGAAGAGGTGAGTCCGCTGCGTCCGATCGAGTATTCGACGGTGATGTCGTTGTACGTCTTGCGCTGTGGTTGGGACCGGAGATTGCGCCAGCCGCCGGGCAGTCCCCGGTTCACTCGCGCCCGCGCGGTGTTGCTCGCTGCGTCGGCCAACGCAGCCGCGAGAGCCGAGAGTTCCTCGGCGCGGCCGTGTGCGATCGGCTGAGCCAGTACCTCGAGCCCGTGCGTGTCGAAGAAGGCCGTGTCGGTATCCCCGGCCAGGAACGCCGGATGCCGCAGGATGTTGACCAGTAGATCGCGGTTGGTCTTCAGGCCGTGAACGGTGGCCTTGTGCAACGCTTTCGCCAGTAGATTCGCAGCCTGATCCCGCGTCGGCGCGAACGAGATGACCTTCGCGAGCATCGGGTCGTAATGAGTTCCCACCACACTGCCGGTCTCGACGCCGGAATCGACTCTGATGCCGGCCTTGTCCAGCACCTCGAACTGCGCACCGGGGATCTCGAATCGGTGCACGGCACCGCTCTGCGGCTGCCAATCCTGGGCCGGATCCTCCGCGTAGAGACGAACTTCGATGGAGTGTCCACGCGTCTTCGGCTGCTCGGCGGGCAACCGCTCCCCCGCGGCGACCCTGATCTGCAGCGCCACCAGGTCGAGTCCCGTCGTGCATTCGGTGACCGGGTGCTCGACCTGCAGACGGGTGTTCATCTCGAGGAAGAAGAAGTTGCCCTTCTCGTCGGCGAGGAATTCGACGGTGCCCGCACCCTCGTAGCCGATGGCCTCGGTGGCCAGCGTCGCCGCATGGAAGAGCTTCTCGCGCATGCCGTCGATGCGTTCGACGAGCGGCGACGGTGCCTCCTCGACGACCTTCTGATGCCTGCGTTGGATCGAGCACTCGCGCTCGCCCACCGTCCACACCGTGCCGAATCTGTCGGCCATGACCTGCACTTCGATGTGCCGACCGGTTTCGATGTACCGCTCGACGAACACTGTTCCATCACCGAACGCCGAGAGTGCCTCGCGTCCAGCGGCTTCGAGCTCCGCCTCCAGGTTCTCGAGGTTGCGCACGATGCGCATGCCGCGACCGCCGCCACCCGCGGATGCTTTGATCAGTACCGGAAGCTCGTTCTCGGTGACCGACTCGGGATCGAGCTGGGTCAGCACCGGCACGCCGGCGTCGGCCATCATCTTCTTGGACTCGACCTTCGAGCCCATCAATTCGATGGCCTTGACGGGCGGCCCGATCCACGTCAGGCCGGCGTTCTGCACCTGTTGTGCGAAATCTGCGTTCTCGGAGAGGAATCCGTATCCCGGATGCACGGCGTCGGCTCCGGCGGCCGCAGCTGCGGCGATGACGAGCTCGCCGCGCAGGTACGTCTCGGCCGAACTGTTTCCGGGTAGCCGCACTGCCGAATCGGCCTCGCGCACGTGCGGGGAGTTCGCGTCGGCGTCGGAGAACACCGCGACAGTGTCGATGCCTTCGGCGCGACAGGTGGTGAACACGCGTCGGGCGATTTCGCCGCGGTTGGCTACGAGGACGGAGGTTACGGTCATGGCGTCACATCCGGAAGACACCGAAGTTGGCGGTGCCTTCGATCGGGGCGGTGGCGATGGCCGACAGGCACATTCCCACCACCGTGCGGGTATCACGGGGGTCGATGACGCCGTCGTCGTAGAGGCGTCCGGAGAGGAACATCGGCATCGACTCGGCCTCGATCTGGCCTTCGATCATCGCGCGCATTCCGGCATCTGCTTCGGCATCGAAGGCTTGTCCGCGAGCTTCGGCGGCGGCGCGTCCGACGATGGAGATGACACCGGCGAGCTGCGCGCCGCCCATGACAGCTGATTTGCTGGACGGCCAGGCGAAGAGGAATCGCGGATCGAAGGCGCGTCCGCACATGCCGTAGTGGCCGGCACCGTAGGAGGCACCGAGCAGGATCGAGATGTGCGGCACCGTCGAGTTGGACACGGCGTTGATCATCATCGAACCGTGTTTGATCATCCCGCCCTCCTCGTACTCCTTGCCGACCATGTATCCGGTGGTGTTGTGCAGGAACAGGAGTGGGGTGTTCGACCGATTGGCGAGCTGAATGAACTGCGTCGCCTTCTGCGATTCCTCGCTGAACAACACACCGCGGGCATTGGCCAGAATGCCGATCGGATATCCGTGCAGCTCGGCCCAGCCGGTGACGAGCGAACCGCCGTACATGGGCTTGAACTCGTCGAAATCCGAACCGTCGACGATGCGGGCGATGACCTCGCGTGGGTCGAACGGGATCTTCAGATCCGTGGGGACGATGCCGAGCAGGTCCTCGGGATCGGCCAACGGCTCGATGACCTCGGCGCGCGGCTCGGGGCCCTTCTTCTTCCAGTTCAAACGGGAAACGATGCTGCGCCCGATGCGGATGGCATCCTGCTCGTCGACGGCAAAGTAGTCTGCGAGACCGGACTTTCGGGCGTGCATCTCGGCACCGCCGAGCGACTCGTCGTCCGAGTCCTCTCCGGTCGCCATCTTGACCAGCGGTGGCCCGGCGAGGAAGACCTTGGAGCGTTCCTTGACCATGACGACGTGATCGGACATGCCGGGGATGTACGCGCCGCCTGCGGTGGAATTACCGAACACCAGCGCGATCGTGGGGATGCCCGCCGCCGAGAGCTGCGTCAGATCACGGAACATGCGACCGCCGGGGATGAACACCTCCTTCTGCGTCGGTAGATCGGCTCCACCGGACTCGACCAAGGAGATGACCGGAAGCCGGTTCTGCGTGGCGATGTCGTTGCCGCGGAACCCCTTCTTGAGGGTCCACGGGTTGCTCGCCCCGCCGCGGACAGTCGGGTCGTTGGCGACGATGAGGCATTCGACGCCGCACACCACGCCGATACCCATGACGGTGCTGGCTCCGACGGGAAAGTCGCTGCCCCAGGCCGCGAGTGGGCACAATTCGAGGAAGGCCGAGTCCTCGTCGATCAGCAGTTCGATGCGTTCACGGGCGAGAAGCTTGCCGCGCTTCTTGTGTCGCTCGACGTATTTTTGACCGCCACCGAGCAGAGCCTTCGAGTGCTCGGCCTCGATCTCGCCGAGTTTGGTGTTCATGGCCTCGACGCTCCCCGCGTACTGCTCCGATGCGGTGTCGAGGGTGGATTTGAGCACGCTCATGCCTGGTACCCCAATCGTTTTGCAGCCAGCCCGGTGAGAATCTCGGTCGTCCCGCCGCCGATGCCGAGGATGCGCATGTCGCGGTACTGCCGCTCGACCTCGCTCTCGCGCATGTAGCCGAGCCCGCCGAAGAGCTGCACCGCTTGATTGGCGACCCACTCTCCGGACTCGACGGCGGTGTTCTTGGCGAAGCAGACTTCTGCGATGAAGTCGCTGTCCTCCAGCATGGACCGTTCGGCGATACTGCGGGTGTAGACGCGGGCGATGTCGATCTTGCGGGCCATCTCGGTGACGGTGTTCTGTACGGATTGCCTTGCGATGAGCGGCTTTCCGAAGGTCTCACGATCACGGACCCACTGCAGCGTCAGATCGAGGCACCGCTGCGCGCTGGCGTAGGCCTGCGCGGCGAGGGCGATGCGCTCGGTGAGAAACGCCTGCGCGATCTGCGCGAAGCCGCTGTTCTCGGCACCGACGAGGTTGGCAACCGGGACGCGGGCGTCGACGAACGAGAGCTCCGCGGTATCGGATGCGCGCCAGCCCATCTTGTCGAGCTTGCTGGTGACCTCGAACCCTGGCGTGCCCTTCTCGATGACGAGCAGCGAGACGCCCGCTGCGCCCTCGCCTCCGGTGCGCACCGCGGTGACGATGAAATCTGCTCGGCACCCCGAGGTGATGTACGTCTTCGAGCCGTTGACGACGTAGTGATCGCCGTCCTTGACGGCCTTCGTCCTGAGGTGCCCGACGTCGGAACCGCCACCCGGTTCGGTGATGGCGAGCGAGCCGATCTTCTCCCCCGCCAGCGTGGGCCGCACCCACTTCTCGATCTGGTCGGCGTCACCCGCAGCCACCAAGTGCGGCAACGCAATTCCACTGGTGAACAGTGATGCGAACAGTCCACCCGACGCACCGGCCTGGTGCATCTCCTCGCAGATCACAACGGCGTCGGCCAGATCTCCACCATCGCCGCCGACCTCCTCGGGAAAGCCTGCTCCGATCAGTCCGAGAGCCGCTGCCTTCTTGTGCAGCTCACGCGGAATCTCGCCGTCGGTCTCCCACTGATTCATGTGCGGGGCGATGTCCTGCTCCACGAAACTGCGGACGGTCTTGCGCAGCTGCTGACGCTCCGGCGTCGTCCAGATACTCATTCGAGTTCTCCCTTGTAAGCGAGTGTTTCCGGGATGTCGATGTGCCGCGACCGCAGCCATTCACCCAGTCCCTTGGCCTGTGGATCGAATCGGGCCTGCGAGGCGACGCCTTGGCCGAGGATGCCCTCGATGACGAAGTTCACGGCCCGCAGATTGGGCAGTACATGACGCGTGACGGTGAGCGGCTCGGCCTCGGGCAGCATCTGCTTCAGAGCCTCTACCGTCAATGCGTGCACCAGCCAGGAGAATTCGTCGTCGGTGCGGACCCAGACCCCGACGTTGGCGTTTCCGCCCTTGTCGCCGCTTCGAGCCGCTGCGATGGTGCCGAGTGGAAGGCGAATGGCCGCTTCGGCCGCTCTGGGTGCAGGCAGCACCGGTTCTTCCACGGGCTCCAGTACCTGAGTCTCGGCCGAAGGAGCGATGGTGGACTCGGTGCCATCGGCCAGGTGCGCGACGTGCGGCACCTCGGCTGCGTCGACGAAGCCTGCGGTGAACACCCCGTAGGGCGCACCGTTTCCGGGTGGGGCGGTGACCGAGAATCCGGGATAGCTGGCCAGGGCCAGTTCGACTGCTACGGCGGAGAACTGACGTCCGACGGCGTCGGGGTTGCTGTCGCGGGCAACGCAGCGCAGCAGGGCGCTGGCCGTCTCCTCGGTCTCGGCGTCGGGCTTGTCGGTGCGCACCAGCGTCCAGTCGAGCTCGGTGGGGCGAGCCGGGAGCCAGGACTCGAACTGCCGTTGTGCCAGTGCTGCTTTGGCTTCGATATCGAGGCCGGTGAGCACCATCGTGAATTCGTTGCGGAACCCGCCGAGTGCGTTGAGCGAGACCTTGTAGGTGGGTGGCGGTGCTTCGCCGGTGACGCCGGTGATGGACACTCGATCGCTGGACTCCTGCGCCAGGATCGCCGAATCTATTCGCGCGGTGACGTCGGGGTTCGCGTACCGCCCGCCGGTGATTTCGTACAGCAGCTGAGCGGTGACGGTGCCGACGCTGACGGCACCGCCGGTGCCCTCGTGCTTGGTGATGACGGACGAACCGTCGGACTCGATCTCGGCGACGGGGAATCCGGGCCTGGACATGTCTGCGATTTCGGTGAAGAACGAGTAGTTGCCACCCGTCGCCTGCGTTCCGCATTCGATGACATGTCCGGCGATCACGGCCCCGGCCAACGCGTCGTAATCGGTGGGTGCCCAACCGAAGTGGGCCGCGGCCGGTCCGACGATCACGCTGGCGTCGGTGACGCGCCCGGTGACCACGACGTCGGCACCGGAGTTCAGGCATTCGACGATGCCCCACGCGCCGAGGTAGGCATTTGCGGTCAGCGGGTTGCCGAGGCCGAGTTCGGCCGCTCGGCCGAGGAGGTCGTCGCCGTCGACGTAGGCGATCTTCGCGCCGGAGTCCAATTTTTCCAGCGCCTCTGCCAGGCCTCGGGGATTGAGCCCACCGGCGTTGGCGACGATCTTGACACCCTTGTCCAGCGCCAGCCCCAGGCAGTCCTCTGCCTGCCGCAGAAAGGTTTTGGCGTAGCCACGGGTCGCGTCCTTCATGCGATCGCGGCCGAGAATGAGCATCGTCAGCTCGGCGAGGTAATCGCCGGTGAGGTAATCGAGTTCGCCGCCCTCGAGCATCTCTCGCATGGCGGAGAGGCGGTCTCCATAGAAGCCCGAACAGTTGGCGATCCGTACCGTCATGCTTGCTCTCGTCCTGACTGTGTCCGTCCGGCCCTGTCTCGTCCTGCTCCGGGAGGGCCTGCGAAGGCTTGGGCGATGGTGAGCCAGTGCGCGGCGTCGGTTCCCTCGGCATGAACGGCGAGGTCGTCGGGGTGGGCGCGCTGTGTGACGAGGAGGCAGAAGTCCAGGGCCGGACCGCTCACTCGTTGGGTGGCGTTCTCGGGTCCCCAGGTCCAGAGCTCTCCCGAGGGCGCGGTGAGCTCGACGCGGAAAGGTTCGGAGGGAGGCGTTTGCTGGTTGATCGCGTAGGCGAAATCCCTTGTGCGGACGCCTATGTGTGCGACGCCGCGGATTCGGTCGGTGGCGACGCGGGTGACGCCCACCGCGTCGGCGACATCCTGACCGTGCGCCCAGGTCTCCATCAGACGCGCCGTGGCCATGGACGCCGTACTCATCGGGGGTCCGAACCAGTCGATCTTGGTCCCCGGCGGAACCTGTGCGAGTGCTTCGGTCATGGCACGGCGTCGGGTACGCCAGGTGCTCAGTAGTTCGGGATCGCGAGATTCCTCCTCGGCCGCCTCGTCGACGAAGCCGGTGGGGTTCTCCCATGCCTTCTTCAGAGTGAGAGCGAACTCCTCCTTGGCCTCGACATCGCCGGATGCTCCGGACGTGGTCCGCTCCGCGACGTGATCGGTCCAGGAGAGGTGCGCGATCTGGTGCGCGACGGTCCACCCCGCGGCCGGTGTCGGTGCCGCCCACTGCTCCGGGGTCAGCTCGGCGACGAGTGCATCGAGGTCATTGCCCTCGGCGCGTAGGTCGTCGACGAGAGAGTCGAGGTCTGCCATGAGCCCAGCTTCACAGGAGGTCCTGAAAAAAGCAAGCACGCCTGCTTGTTAATTCGTAACCTCGTGTTCGCTTGCCATCCCTACGGTGGCGAGCGTGAGAATGTCGAGACTCGTGGCCGTCACCGTTACCCTCGCCGTCATGGCCGCCGGTTGTTCCTCTGTGAATCCAACCGCCACGGACCCGGCCCCCGACGAGCCGTCGAGCATTCGGGTGGCGACGTTCAATGCCAGCCTCAATCGGCCGGTGGCCGGGCAGCTGGTGACGGACCTGAGTGGAGAGGACGTCCAGGCCCGCGCGGTCGCCGATGTGATCGCAGCGAACTCACCGGATGTGTTGCTGGTCAACGAGTTCGATTACTCGGGCCAGGACGCGGTGACATTGTTCAACGACAACTATCTCGAGGGGCAGTACCCGTATTTCTTCACTGCGCCGGTCAACACGGGCGTCGACTCGGGCCTCGACCTGGACCAAGACGGCAAGCTGGGCGGCCCGGGCGATGCCTGGGGATTCGGGCAGTTTCCCGGTCAGTACGGGATGGTCGTGTACTCGAAGTTTCCGATCGCGACCGATTCGGTACGTACGTTCCAGAACTTCCTGTGGAAGGACATGCCGGATTCGCTGCTACCGCGCGACTACTACGGAGAGGTGTCCCACGCGCTTCGACTGTCCAGCAAGGCCCATTGGGACGTGCCGATCGACGTGAACGGGAAGACGCTACATGTGTTGGCGTCCCACCCCACTCCCCCGTCCTTCGACGGGCCCGAAGACCGCAACGGCAAGCGCAACCACGACGAGATAAGGCTCAGTGCCGATTACATCTCGGGTGCGGACTACCTGTACGACGACAACGGTGTGCGCGGCGGGCTGGAGGACGGCGCATCGTTCGTCATGCTGGGCGATCAGAACAGCGATCCGGTCGACGGAGATTCGGTGGCCGGTGCCATCGCGCAGGTTCTCGACCTTCCGCGGGTGCAGGATCCGGCACCCATGTCGGCCGAACATGGCACGGACACAGCCGATTTCGCCGACCCTACGCCCGGCGACCTGCGCGTCGACTACGTGCTGCCGTCGGACGATCTGACGGTGATCGACTCCGCCGTCCACTGGCCCTCGGGCACCGAGCACCCGTCGGACCACCGGCTGGTGTGGGTCGACCTCGAAATATGATGTGCGAGTGACCGATCTACCGATTGTCGAATTCGCGTACCCAGGACCGCTGCGGGACAGACATGTTGCGGCTGTGCTGTCCGGTGAGAAGACCAGCACAGCGAGCCTGTTGATTCAGTACACCGAAGAGGAGCTTCCGAGGGTCGGTGAACGCGGCGCGGTGGTGGATTCGGCCGGAGTCGTGGTGGGAGTCATCGAAACCACGGGTGTCGATATCGTTGCGCTGAAGAATGTTTCGCTCCAACATGCCCTCGACGAGGGTGAGGGATACATCGACGTGGCACACTGGCGAGCCGGGCACGAAAGATTCTGGCACTCCACCGAGGTTCGCGCGGAACTGGGTGATCCCGATTTCACCGTCGACGACGACACTCGAGTGGTGTTGGAGCGATTCATACTCGTTCCGGAGTGAGTTGGGTGGGGATCGATGCCACTGGCCAGCGCGAAGAGGTCGAAGAAACCGAGAGCTCGGGTTCGGAATTTCGGTCGATTCAGCGAGATTCGCGGGGGGACGGTGACGAACATCGGCATGCCCTACAGGCCGCACAGGAGCTCGGGTGCGACGGCATCAGTTCCGGGAATCGATACCGGGCTCACCTCGAAGGCGGGGTAGTTCTGGCTCGTGATCATCCTGGAGCCTTACGCGGCGTCGGAGTCGAATAAAATTGTCGGCGGCTGGGTGTATAGGCCGTTTCGATCAATCCTTCCTCGGCACAACAGAATTGGGGTTGACGAACTTCGTACTGCGCCGTACCATCGAACGTACGTTCTACTTCTAGTCGGAACACGTGCCGGGGGGCGACTACACAGTGATCACATCCAGTTCGACGCGCAGTCGGTTCGCGGCCTATCTCGGGCCGCAACCGAAGCCGTATATCGACAGCACAGTGCTGGGCGAAATTCGCGACGTTGCGATTCTGGAGAATCAGGCGTGCGCTCGCAAGGTCGCTCTGGCCGCAGCTATCTGGGACTCGTGCATCCATCAGAACGTGCTTGTCGGTGATGTCATTCAGGACGCGGGCAACTATGCGGCATCCGAAGTTGCACGCGTTCTCGGTTGCTCGAAGACTGTTGCGAACACGTACGCCGAGGTAGGAATGGACCTTCGGCTACGGCTTCCTACCGTCGCGGCCGCGTTCGAGGCCGGCGAACTCGACCTTGCCCGCGTCCGCGCAATATACCGCTGTACCCACAACCTGACGAAGGACGCGGCGACGGCCGTCCAAGGCGAGGTTCTGCACGCTGCCCGACGCCTGTCACCTGGTCCCCTGGCGACGGAAATCTGGTCGATCATGTATCGCATCGCGCCCGAGCAGGCCGCCGCTCTGCGTAAGGACTTGGAACGGCACACGAACGTCACGTACACCGACAAAGACGTGCTGTCGACGCTGAAGGCCGACCTCACCGCCGCCGACGCCGCAGCTGCCTGGCAGTTGATCAACGAGATGGCCGCTACCGTCTGCCGTCGAGATCCGCGGAACAAGGGGCAGAAGCGTGCAGCAGCGTATGTTGCTCTACTGCAGCAGGAGTCGTCGGTGGTCTGCAAGTGCGAACCCGATGACGACAATCCTTGTACGGCCGATTCTGTGCGTCCTGATCGACGGGCACCGCTGACGGTGATCACGGTGGACCTCGCCACGCTCGCCGGTCTGCTGTCCAATCCTGCCCACCTTGCCGGCCACGGTCCCATCGATGCCGAGTACGCCCGTGAACTCGCCGACAACGCACACTGGCAGATCCTGCTCACCGAAGCCCGCGATCTGGCGGAGAATCTCGGTTACGGCGAAGACCTGGAGTCACTCATCGACCTCGATACCGATACCGATACCGGCGCAGGCGCAGGCACTGGTGACAAAGGTGCCGAGAGCAGAGCCGACAGCGGCACCGGCACCGGCAGCACGAACAACAGCAGATCGAAAAATGGCCAGAAGAAGCCCAGAGGATCCAAGGTAGGCAAATCGAGTAACAGCAGGTCCAAGGGCAGCACCTCACATCTGGTGTTTCATCCGCTGGGGCGTGGTCGTCGCCGTGTCGGCGGTATTGCTCCTCGGCACCCGCGGGCGCCGAAGTCCGCACAACCACCACGGAACAGCTGTGTCGCCACTCCGTATCGCGGTACTTACACTTTCGTTGCCGAACTCGAAGCAGCGATCGCATCGGATCCAGCTCTCGGGATCGCGCTGTACCCGGACGGTCACGGCGGTCTCGAGCTGCCACCACCCGGAACCCTCATCTATCGCCCGACTGTCGCACTGGCGGAACGTATTCGGTACCGCGATCGCACCTGCCGACATCCGGGTTGCGACGTCCCGGCCGAACAGTGCGAAATCGACCACATCGTCCCGTACTTCCATCGCGATCCCTCGTCGGGAGGCTGGACCATCGACACCAACCTGCACTGCCTGTGCCGCTACCACCACAGCCTCAAGACCATGGGTCTGTGGACTCCGGTGATGCTCGCCGATGGCGTCGAGTTCTGGGTCTCGAATGCCGGCACTTCAGCGGTTACGGTTCCCGGCACCACGCAACTCGCAGACCTGAGCCACCTGCCCGCCGTCTATCGCAGGCCCAAAGGTCAAGCGATACAGTCGGATACGTCGAGCCTGGAGATCATCCAGCCGCTGCCCGCGCCGGTACCTACCTCAGCATCGGACGATGATCCTCCGCCTTTCTGATGAATCTCGGTTCAGTACACAGAAGTTCCACCGCAGTCGAAGTGTCCGCGGTGGAACAGCTGTGCCTTCTGGCTGTCGCTCCGTTCGGTCGGTGTCAGCCTGTGTAGGTGCTGAGGTCGTACACCGTCGCGCTGCCGACCGTGGTGGCGGTGAAGTTCGCCTCGACCCATTCCTGGATCTGTGAGGACGTACTCTCAGAGTCGCCGCCCAAACCTCCGCGCGCCATGCCCCCGCCCATACCGCCCGAGACGTAGTACGTCACTTCATGATCGGCCACGTACTGGATGAACTCGTCGAGCGACGGCGCAGGATCTCCGCTCCACCCGCCGATGGCCATCACCGCCGTGTCGGACGCCAACTCGTAACCCGCAGCCGACATCGAACCATTTACTGCAGCAGACCATTTCGTGGTCGTCGACTCGAGCAGCGCAGCCAACTCCTCGTTGGACTCACCGCCCATGCCGCCCATGGCCATCCCGCCGCCCACGTTGCCGCCGGCAAAACCGGCCGGAAGATCGGCAGCATCAGCAGGCAGGCCCGCATCACCGCTCGGCATAGCATCGCTTGGCATCGCATCGATCGGCATTCCGCCACTGGGCATTCCACCGCTCGGCATTCCACCGCCTGGCATTCCGCCGGGACCGCCGTCGCTGACTGCACCGGTCGGACCTGCGGTGGGGACGGAACCACTGTGCGCATTGGTCGTCGTAGCGATGGCATACGACGCGCCGCCGCCCAGACCTGCCACGGCTCCGAGAATCAGCGCAGCCGCAGTGAGCCTTCGGTATCGCCCGGCCGCCAGGATCATCACGGCCGCAACGATGGTTCCCACCAACAGGATCCACTTCAATGCCGGTAGCCAGTCCGCGTTGCGATGCAACAGTACCCAACTCCAGACCCCGGCTGCGATCATCATCGATGCCATACCGGCTCTGCCCCAGATCGATTCACGTCTGAGCCACAGTGCGTAACCACCGGTTCCGATCATCCCGGCCAAAGCCGGGGCGAGCGCGACGGTGTAGTACGGGTGGATGGTTCCGGACATGTAGCTGAAGATCAACGCCGTCACCAGGAACCACCCGCCCCACAGAATCAGGGACGCACGCAGGAGGTCGGTTCGCGGTGCTCGGCCACGAGCGATCAGCCCGAAGACCAGCGCCACCAGGGCCGTCGGGATCAGCCAGGAGATCTGGATGCCCATCTCACTGCCGAACAGCCGATCCAGACCGGTCGAGCCGCCGAAGCTGGACCCGGCTGCCCCAGCGCTCATCCCGGCCGGAGCCTCCATGCCACCTCCGCCGCTGTTGCCGAAGATGCGGCCGAGCCCGTTGTACCCGAGCACCAGATCCACCACGGTGTTGTCGGTGGACCCACCGATGTACGGTCGGGCACTTTCCGGCCAGAGCTGGACCGTCACCAACCACCCGGCGGCGACCACGAGAGCGGCCGAGGCCCCGACCAGATGCAGCAATCTGGCCCGCAACTGAGCCTGTCCTGCAACGAGATACGTGAGACCGAACGCCGGCAACACCAGCAGCCCCTGCAGCATCTTCGTGAGGAACGCGAACCCCAGCGCCACGCCGGCAAAAGCGAGCCACATCGCGGCCCGCCTTCCGGCCGCTGTCTGCAGAGATCGCACGACGAAGTAGCCGCCGAGTGTCATGAGAAGCACCAGCAGCGCGTCGGGATTGTCGAAGTTGAACATCAATGCCGCCGCCGGCACCGATGCCAGGGTAAAGCCGGCGAGCAAACCGGCCATGGGGTTCGCGACACGCTTGACCGCGGCATACACCGTCGCGACCGAGGCGACACCCATCAATGCCTGCGGCAGAAGCAGACCGAAGCTCGAGAACCCGAACAGTCGAGCCGACAGACCCATGACCCACAGCGAGGCCGGCGGCTTGTCCACGGTGATGAAGTTCTCGGAGTCGAGGGATCCGAAGAACCACGCCGTCCAGTCCTTGGTACCGGCCTGCACCGCGGCGGCGTAGAACGTGTTCGCGTATCCACTTGCCGTCAAATTCCACAGGTACAGCGTTGCCGTGGCCGCGAGCAGAATCAGCAGACCGAGCAGGTGCCGGCGGCGATACCACCACGTGTTCTGCCAGGACGGCTGGCGGGCGTGCGACGGAGGCATCGCGGCCGGTCGGTCGAGTTGGGCAGTCATCGCACATCCTGTTCGTCGAAGTTGTCGACTACGAGAGTGTGCGATGGACCGTCGGCCCGGCTGGGAGCAGCCTGCGAACTTGCTGTGAGCGAAAGAGCTCGTTCAGACGCGATCTGCGTACACGACGATGTTGTCGTCGTAACTCGATATGTCCGAATCGAATTGGCCGCCACAGGTGATCAAACGCAAGCCTGGGTGATCGATGTCTCCGTAGACCTTGTCGGTGGGGAAGGCATCCTTCGGATACTGCTCCACCGCGCTGACGACGAACCGGACAGTGTTTCCGTCCTGGCTGACGACGGTGACATCGTCACCCTGTCGGAGATCGCGGAGCCGGTAGAAAACGCCGGGGCTGCCGTCCCAATCCACATGCCCCGCAACGATCGACGGTCCCAGTTGCCCCGGAACCGGCGACCCGGTGTACCAACCGGCCGGGAAACCGACCGGTGGAACTTCCATCGTGCCGTCCGGACGCAGACCCAGACCCATCACATCGGAGTCGACACCGATCGCACCGATCTCGAGGCGCGCAGGCGGTGACCCGGCAACCGACGATTCGGAAACACCCTCGTCTGTCGGGGCGACGGCTGCAGGAGCAGAAGAAACCGAGGACGTCGAATCAGTCTGCAAGGGAACGGTATCCGACGGCGTTGCACACCCGGTAACCAGGAACAGCAGCATGAGGAACGCCGCTGCCACCGCCCGCACCACGACCCGATGACGGATCGTGGTGCGGGCGGATTCAGCGAGAGGTACTGATACCTCGACGGTAGGGTTCACCGATCAGTGCCGACGACGAGTCAGAGTCAAGGCAGAGACTGCACCGACCGCGAGCACGGCCAGCAATGTCCAGATCGCAACGAACGGCGTTGCGTCAGAGGACGACACAGTACTGCCGTCACCGGTGTCGACGCCACCGTTCGGGATCTGCGTGATCTGCCCACCCGGGTTGTACGTGCCCGGCTGATCCGGGCCGCTCGGCGTGTTCGGCTGATTCGGAACACCGGGTGTGTTGGGGGTGTTCGGCTGATCAGGCGTGTTGGGCACGTTCGGCTGATTGGGCACGTTCGGCTGGTTCGGCACGTTCGGCTGGTTCGGCACATTCGGCTGGTTCGGCACATTCGGGATACCGGGGATCGCCGGGATCGTGATGCCGGGGACGGGCGGCAGGCCTGGGATCGGGGGTACTTCGATGACGATCGGCGGCGTTCCGCCACCGTCACCCGGGGTACCCGGCGTTCCGCCACCGTCACCCGGGGTACCCGGCGTTCCGCCGCCGTCACCGGGAGGCGTCGTGGTGACCGGAGGGGTAGTCGTCACCGGAGGGGTCGTGGTCACCGGGGGCGTTGTCGTGACCGGGGGCGTTGTCGTGACCGGAGGCGTAGTGGTCACCGGGGGTGTTGTGGTCGTCGGCGGAACGGTTGCACAGTTCGGGCTGGTGATGCGGTTCGAGTCCAACGTCACGGCACCGATCCGGGCGAGCAAGCGTCCGTCGACGGTGGCACCGGTGGTCGCGGTGATGGACGCCAGCGCCATGACGGTGCCGACGAACTGGGTGTCGGTGCCCAGTGTCGCGGAGCTGCCGATCTGCCAGAACACGTTGCATGGATTCGCCCCGTTGGTGAGCGATACCCGACTGTTCGAGGCAGTGATCAGCGTCGATGCCGCTTGGAAGATGAACACTGCGTTGGAGTTGCCTTGCGCATCGAGTGTCAGTGTTCCGGTCAGGCCGAGCGTGCCCGAGCCTCCGTACAGTCCCGCCAAGAGAGTCTGCCCGCCGAGTTCGACCCCGACGTCCGCAGGGCCGGTTCGACCGGCCGCGTCGTTGTAACCGACGGTGAGATCCGACTGTGCTTGTGCAGCAACGGTATCGCGGTCGTGGATCACCCCGACCGTGACCAAGCCGGGCGGAAAACCGGTGACACTCGGCGGCTCACCCTCGCCTGGACTGACGCCGACGTCGCCGCTGATGGTCGAGGTGCCGGTGTTGGTGACTGTGGAGCCGGCCAGCACAGCGAACGTCTCTGCGGTTCCGAGGCCCACCGTGGTGGGCTGGGCCAGCGCCAGTGGGGCACTGACCAGCATGAGAGCGCTGGTGGCCAGGGCAATTGTTCCTACTAAAGGAACGAGCGTCTTGCTGCGGCCGGTGATGGTGGACGCATGGGTGCGCTGCGGAGCAAGCATGGATTACATACCGATCTGCTGGTGGGGGGACGAAGCGGGCGTGCTGCCACGCTTCGTGGGTCACGCATCGATCCCCCGACGAGTTCGATTGCGTTGCAAGTGATGTCGCGACTTTCGACGATGTTCACTGGAATACACCAGGGGCGTCGAGGTCTCGCGGTCTGTGCACTTCGATGGCATCGCCTGCCGGCTTTTTGCAACACAGCGATAGGAGTGAGAAGTAAGCGGAGGCTCTTGGCCCACTCCGCAACTAAGAGTTTCCCCGTATCTCTACGGTGTAGAGCTACAGCACACCACGTGTAGCATCGTGCGTCAAGCGAAAAGTGTTGGTGAACAACAAGTTTATTTGACGCTACTTACCGGTCGGTTCACAGCTTTTCGAAAGGGGTGCCAGCCGATGTCCACTACAGACCGATTCGGCCCACACTCCAGGGACAAGATCGACCGCGACTACGTGGTGTCGGCCGCACTGTCCATCGTCGACCGAACCGGACTCGACAGCCTCTCGATCCGCAGCCTGGCGACGTCGATCGATCGCGATCCGATGACGGTGTACCGGTACCTTCCGACGAAGGAGGCCCTGCTCGACGCCATCGCCGATTCGATTCTCAGCCCGCTCGTCACGGTCGACCGAACGGACCCCGACTGGCAGGGACAGCTTCGCTTGTTCGCCCGACACTATCGGCGTCTCGCACTCGAGCACCCACATGCGGCAATTCTGCTGTCCACTCGCCCACATCGGACGCCGCTCGGGCTGGGCACCACGAGGTCTTTGCGGTCACTCGAAAGCGTGATGGCGTTGATGACCAACGCAGGATTCACCGCACCCGAGGCGTTGTCGACCTATCGGCTGCTCAAATCCTTCCTCCGAGGTCACGTACTGAGCGAGACCCAGGAAATGACCGAGAATCCGGACGAGACCGGCGACCGCCTCAGCCTGGCGTTGCGCCGACTCCCCGCCGACGAATTTCCGTTGCTGTCCACGCTGCCGCCGCTCATCACCGCGTACGACGGTGCCCACGAGCTCGAGCATGGCCTGGACGTCCTGTTCGCAGGTCTCGTGAGCACCATCGCGCCGCGATGAAACCCGCCGACACCGCGGGCGAAACGCTTCACAGCTTCTAAAGTCACAGCTTCTAAAGTCACAGCTTCTACAGCAAGCCGGGTCCCGCCTCCTGTGCCTTCTCTTCGTCACGCTGCTGCTGAGCCGCAGCCAGGCCCGACATCGTCCGCAGCGGAACCTCTTTCAGGAACAGGACCAGCACGAAACCGAGGACCATCAGAATCGACACGGCCAGGAACACGTAGTCCATGGCGTCGGAGAACCCGATGCGGAACGGCTCGGCCAGTGCGGGTTCGAGCTTCTGAATGAACGAACTGTCCTGCAGCGCACTGCCCGCGACGGAGGCGTCACCCGAGGCGATGGCCTGGGCGAAACCGGATTCCAGTGGATCGGAACTGGTTGCGGCGCTCTGCACTGCTTGCTGGAACTCCGGCGTCGAACTCGCGGCAATCAGCGCGTCACCCGTCTTGGGGGTCAGCTGCGTGAACAGCATCGACAGGAACACCGCCACACCGACCGTCGCACCGATCTGCCGGAAGAACGTTGCGGCAGAGGTGGATACACCCATGTCCTTGGGCGGCATCGCGTTCTGGATGGCCAGGGTCAACGGCTGCATCATCGACCCGAGACCGAGGCCGAACACGCCCGTCACGACCATCGTCTGCCACAGCGGGGTATCGGCGTGCACGTAGTGGAAGACGAACATCGCGATGGCCATCAGTGCAGTACCGACGATCGGAAAGATTTTGTACCGCCCCGTCTTCGAGATCATGCGACCCGAGACGATCGACGCGACCATCAAGGCACCGACGAGGGGCAGGGTCTGGTAACCGGCCAGCGTCGGCGAGGATCCCTTGACCACCTGCAGGTACTGCGGCAGTAGCGAGATGCCACCGAACATGGCTGCGCCGGCGATGACGCTGACAGCAATACACAACGAGAACAACGGGTTTCGGAAGAAACGCATGGGGATCAGGGCGTCGTCGCCCATCTTGATCTCGGCGAGCACGAACGCGATGACGCCGACGATGCCGATTCCGAAGCACAGCAGGGCCCGCGGCGAGCTCCATCCCCACACGCGACCCTGCTCGGCGATGATGAGCAGCGGCACGAGGCCGACGCTGAGAAGCACTGCGCCCCAACAGTCGACGCGCGCCTCGCGGCGGTAGACCGGCAGGTTCAGCACTCGCCACACGACGACGAGCGCGATGATCCCCAGCGGGACGTTGATGTAGAAAATCCAACGCCAGCCGGTGATTCCGAGGATCGACGACTGCCCTGCGAGCAGTCCACCGATGACCGGCCCGAGCACGCTGGAGGTACCGAACACGGCCAGGAAGTACCCCTGATACTTGGCCCGTTCACGCGGCGGGACGATATCGCCGATGATGGCCAGCGCCATCGACATCAGACCGCCCGCACCGAGACCTTGAATGGCACGGAAGGCAGCGAGTTCGTACATCGACGTCGCGATCCCGCACAGCATGGACCCGACGACGAAGATGGAGATGGCCGTCATGAAGAACGGCTTGCGCCCGTACAGGTCGGACAGCTTGCCGTACAACGGGGTCGAGACCGTCGAGGTGATGAGGTAGGCCGTCGTCACCCAGGCCAGAACCGAGAACCCGTTGAGGTCGTCGGCGATGGTCCGAACGGACGTCGAGACGATGGTCTGGTCGAGGGCGGCGAGGAACATGCCCATCATCAGGCCCGACAGAATCGTCATGATCTCGCGATGCGAATACTCGCCGGTCGCGGGCTTCACTTCTGGCTCGGTAACCATCTCTTGGATTCACCTTTACGTAGCATTCACTTGTGTCTTACAACGATATTCGGGACACCAGCATGCGCGCAGAACGCCGTCTGCGCAAAGGTTTATTTGCGGCGAATCCGGTCCCGCACCTCACGCATCGTGTGCGGGTGAATGCCTTCGGCAGCGAGCACCCTACGAGTCTTGCGACGCGTCGACAGGACACCGATGATCGCGACAATCCACACCGGGAACTGCGCGAGCAGCGCCACCCGGAATCCGTCGAAGGTGTAGCCGCCCATCGCGTCGAGAATCCAGCCGATCGCCGCGATCACCAACAGCGACGCCAGGAAACCACCGATGTTCACCATCCCCTGCGCCGTCCCCAGATTGGCGCTCGGATTGAACGTTCGCGCGAGGTCGAACCCGATCACCGAACCGGGGCCACCCACCGAGATCACCACCACGAGCAACACCAGCAACCACAGCGGAGCGGGCCCGGGCAACGCCAACACGATCGCCCACATGGTCGCGTTGCCGATCATGATCGCCAGCACCAGCCACGACCGTCGCATCGGATAACGCCCGGTGAGAACACCAACCACGATGCCCGACGCCACCGCCGATGCCACCGACACCGTCAGCAACGCTCCGGCCGTCGACGCCGACAGGCCCTGTGCCGACGTCAGATACGGAACACCCCACAGCAACGCGAACACCGTGATGGAGAACTGGGTACCCATGTGCGAGAAGAAGCCGAGCCGGGTGCCGGGGCGTCGCCACACCTCGGCGATGGAGGCGAGGGTCTGTTTCAGCGTCGTCGGTTCGAACACGGGGGCAGCTCCGTCGTCGGGGCGATCCCTGACGAGCGCGAGAACCAGTACGAGAGCAAGGAGACCGAGTGCCGCTGCGCTACCGAACGCGAACGTCCAACCGGGGCCGTTCAGCAGAATCAGGAACGGGACCGCCGAGAGCACCTGGCCGAGCTGGCCGAGCAGACCGGTCAGCTGCGAGACGATCGGCACTCGCCGCGGCGTGAACCACACCGGCACCAACCGCAGCACCGAGATGAAGGTGAGAGCATCGCCCACGCCGACTAACGCGCGGGCGACCACCGCGACGGAAGCGACTCCGTCAACGCCAGCGTGATCTGTGCCGACGCCATGATCAGCGCGCCTGCGGCGATCATCTTGCGCGAACCGATGCGATCCAACAGCACCCCGGCCGGGATCTGCATCCCCGCGTAGACGATCACCTGCAGCACCACGAACGACGACAGCAGCGACGGCGACACCGAGAATCGATCCGCCGCACTCAGCCCGGCGACGCCGAACGACGTTCGATGCAGCACTCCGACGATGTAGGCGAAGACGCCGACGCCCCACACCACCCAGACTGCCTTGCCAGTACTCACCGGACGATTGTGTCAACCACGCTGTGGAATAGTCGTAGCCGGTAGTACTCGGAGCGGGCAGTAGTACCCGAAGCAAGAAATGGAGCGACGTCGTGGCCAAGCAGCTGTTGGTGCTCAACGGGCCGAATCTGAACATGCTCGGCACCAGGCAGCCGGAGGTGTACGGCCACGCCACCCTCGCCGATGTCGTCGCCCTGTGCGAGAAGACCGCCGCCGAGCACGGGCTCACCGTCAAGGCAGAGCAGTCCAACCACGAGGGTCAGCTCATCGACTGGATCCACGAGGCCCGCGGGGTGGCGTCGGGCATCGTCATCAACCCGGGCGGACTGACGCACACCTCGGTGGCGCTGCGCGACGCCCTCGTCATCCCCGAGGTGCCGATCATCGAGGTGCACATCTCCAACGTGCACGCCCGTGAGGAGTTCCGGCACCACTCCTTCGTCTCCCCCATCGCCAGCGGCGTCATCGCCGGACTCGGGATCGACGGATACCGATTCGCCATCGAACGTCTGGCTGCACTTATCTGACACAGCTCTCGTTCAACCCAGCTCTCATCTGACACTCAGGTTGTACTGCATAAACTGGTCGCCGTGAACACGAGCAAGAACGTCTCGAAAGACATCAAGGCCATGCAGAACGGCGACAAGAATCGTCGGACTCTGATCCAGATCGTCGTCGCAGTCGTTCTGATCGCGCTCGTGGCGGCGATTGCCCTCTTCATCCTCAACAAGGATTCGACGTCGGGGGATGCATCTTCCGCCGCAGGCTCCGGCGAATCGACCGGCACCCAGCTCACTCCCACGTCGGTGACGGACGACGGTGCCATCCGCTTCGGCAACCCCGATGCCACCACCGTCGTCAGCGTCGTCGAGGACTTCCAGTGCCCGGCGTGCAAGAACTTCGAGGCCATCAGCGGATCGACGTTGCAGCAGCTGGCCGACGCGGGAAATGTCGCCGTCGACTACCGCCCCATCTCCATTCTCGACCGGTTCTCGAACGGAACCATGTACTCCACCCGCGCGGCAAGCGCCGCCATCTGCGTCGCCGAGAACGACCGCGACAACTGGATGAACTGGCACACCACCATGTTCGAGCAGCAGCCGGCCGAGGGCGGAACCGGACTGACGAACGACGAGCTCGTCGCGATCGCCGCCTCTGTAGGGGCCGACTCCCCCGCCGTCGCGTCGTGTATCACCGACGGCAGCTACACCGATTGGGTCACCACCCAGACACAGTCGGTCCTCGGCGAAGGCATCAACGGAACGCCGAACGTGCGCGTCAACGGCACCGACATCTCCTTCCCGACGCCGGAGAACATCCTCGCCGCCGCTGCCGGTAACTGAGCGGCAGCCGGTCGCCATGAGGACACGCGCAGGCGCTGTTGTATTCACCGTCTTCAGCGCGCTCGGGCTACTCGCCGCGATGACGCTGACGATCGAGCGATTCAAACTGCTCGAGGACGCGTCGTACGTCCCGTCGTGCAGCCTGAATCCGGTGCTCTCGTGCGGCTCGGTGATGGTGACGAAACAGGCTGCGCTGTTCGGTTTTCCGAACCCCATCCTCGGCATCGTCGCCTTCTCCATTGCCCTCGTCGCCGGGGTTCTCTGGCTCGGCCGCGTCGAACTACCGCACTGGTTCTGGCTCGGACTGAGTGCAGGCCTGCTGCTCGGCGAGGTCTTCGTGCACTGGCTGATCTTCGAGAGCCTGTACGTGATCAACGCCCTGTGCCCCTACTGCATGGTGGTGTGGGCGGTGACGATGCCGTTGTTCGTGCTGGCTCTGAGCCGATTGGTCGGCTCCGGCCCGAACAGCGGCGGTACCGTCGGCCGACTCTTCCTGGAATGGCGCTGGACGCTGCTCGCCGTGTGGTACGCAATCGTCGTCGCGCTCATCGGAATCCGGTTCTCGGACTACTGGGCAACTTTGGTTTGAAAATACTGCTCCGACAACCCTGCATTTCCTTTTGCGAATCTCATGAGTCGAACGTCTGCACCGTGCATGATGGGTGCAGCACCCGAGTGAGACTGATCACAGCTCCTGGCTCGGGGAAGATCGTTCGAGTAGCAGGAGTCGATACATGGCAGGCGATCCATTCGCAGTCATCGTTGCCGTCATCGTGTCCGCCGCCGGTGTAGTCGCCGGAACCGACGCCCCGGCTCCGATTCCCGATCAGGCGGTGCAGGACCAGGCGGCAGACATTGCCGCCAACGCCGAAGATCAGGCGAAGACGATGAGCGATCAGTGGACCGAACTACTGGGCACCATGCCCGAACCGGCCGCCGACATCGCCGACCGCACCCTCTCCGACGCCGCCGAGGGCCTGCACACCGCCGCCGAACCGATGCTCCCCGATCTGCCGACGGTGGAAGACATCGAAGCAGTGGACACAGAAGCAGCCGATACCGCTGATCCGGCCAGTGCCACCGATCCTGCTGCGGCGGCGACAGATGTTGTTACCGCCGCTCCTGCCGCTCTCGCTGCGGCGGTACCCAGCGCGCCACTGCCGTTCAGTGTGTTCTCCTCGGGCGCTGGGTCGTCGAATGCGGTGTCCACCACCGCAGCCGCGCTCGGTGCCGGTGCCGTTCAATTCGCCGGCCGTACGTACACCGCCGCCGATATCGCCACCCAGACCGCGTTCATGGCGTCGGCCGAGGCCATCAGGCGTGCGCTGTTTCCCGGTCAACCCGCCACGTTCACCGGCATCAACGTGGGCGCGATCGGCTTGGGTGCTGTGGGAGCCATCACCGCATTCGTGCCGTGGCTGCAGAAGGCGGGCAACATCTGCGGCGGCGTCAAAGCGACGACCATCGCGGCACTGTATGCCGCCGAGAACGGTTTTCGGCACGGCCCCACTGCTCCGGTCTCGAGCACCGGCGCGCAGGGGCCAGGGCAGTTCATGCCAGGAACCTGGGCGACCTACGGCAAGGACTACGACGGCAACGGTGTCACCGACGTCAACAGCATCGGTGATTCGGTGATGGCGTCGGGCACACTGCTGTGCGATATCTACGGGCAGGTAGACGGATGGAAGCGCGAGGGCAAGGTATCCGGTGACACCTTGGATCTGACCCTGGCCGGATACAACGCCGGCGCGGGAGCGGTGCTGCGATCGGGCGGTATGCCCTCTGGCACATTCGATTACGAGACGCAGACCAAGCCGTACGTCTCTCGCATCCGGGCGACCGAAACGCAGTTCGCCGCCATCCTGACCCCGTTCGCCGGACTCGACCTCACCGGAATCGGCGGACGATCGGTGCAGTTGGCGATGGACTACCTGGGGCTGCCGTACGTGTGGGGCGGCGGCAACATCAACGGACCGTCCGGCGGCGGATTCGACTGCTCGGGTCTGACGTCGTATGCCCTCTACAAGGCCTCGGGCGGAAAGGTGACGCTGCCCCGAACCTCGGAAACTCAGTGGAACGTGGGCAGCGAGATTCCGATGGAACTGGCGCAACCGGGCGATCTGCTGTTCGGTAACTTCGGACCGGCCGGGCCGGGCCACGTGGCGATCTACATGGGCAACGGCCAGATGGTCCACGCACCCCAACGCGGCGACGTGGTGCGCGTGGCACCGGTGTTCGACGGTATGCGCGCCCGTCACATCGTGTAGGTGCGCGCGTACAGTGCGGACGTGACCAATGCACGTGTGGAACCGGCAGGCTTCGACGACGAACTGGCACCGGAGCCGCCGCCCGGTGAGGGTTTCGAGACCGACTGGCCGGTGCGAACCGGCGACATCGATCCGAACAACCGACTTCGGTTCGACGGCGTTGCCCGCTATCTGCAGGACATCGGTACCGACAACCTCGACGCCACTCCCCTGGGCAAGACGGATCCCATGTGGATCGTGCGGCGCACCGTCATCGACGTCTTCGAGCCGATCCATTTCCCGGACCGAGTGCACATGCGGCGTTGGTGTTCGTCGATGTCGACGCGGTGGTCGAACATGCGCGTGGCACTGACGACACCGAAGGGTGGGCGCATCGAGACCGAGGGCTTCTGGATCAACATCAGCAAGGACACCGGAATGCCGACCCGCATCAGCGACGGCGCCCTGGAAATGCTGGCGCGAACCACCGATCAACACCGGTTGCGATGGAAGGCATGGCTGACCGAGCCGGTGCCGGCCGAATCGACCACGGATGTGCAGTTCCCCTTGCGCGCAACCGATATCGATCCGTTCGACCACCTCAACAATGCGGTCTACTGGCACGCGATCGAGGAGTTGCTGGTCGACGTGCCCGAGCTGGCCGCGTCGCCGCACCGCGCCGTCATCGAATACCTGAGCCCGGTGCTGGCGGGTGAACGGGTCACTCTGCGCCACCGCTACGAGGGCAGCGCGTTGACCGTCTGGTTCGTCGTCACCGGAGCATCCGGCGAGCCTACAGTCCGCACCGTGGCCAAGGTTGCCGCCAGAGCCTGACGGTCGAGTTTGCCGCGCGGCGTACGCGGAAGAGCGTCCACGACGGCGATCACCACGGGCAGGCTCGGCCCCGGCAGCACGGTGCGCAGGTGGCGGCGAATCCGAGCCACGGATATCGAATCGGTCTGCGCCACAACGACTCCGGCAGCAGGCTCCTCACCGGTTCTGTCGTTGGGCAACCCGACCACCCCGGCCTCGAGCACACCGGGAACTGCGAGCAGGGCTGCCTCGATCGGGGTCAACTCCACCGTGAGACCGGCCCGGACGATCGTCTCGCTGCCGCGGCCGTGCAAGGTCAGTCGGCCCTCTTCGACACTGCCGCGATCGCCGACGGTCATCCACCCGTCGACCGGCCCGTTCGTCAGGGTGGTGTGGCCTCCCACTCGGCTCAGGTAGCCGTCGAACAGCATGTCACTGCGGACGTGGAGCAGATCGTCCCTGATCTCGACCTCGACCCCGTCGAACAGCTGACCGCGGACCTCGGTGCCTTCGATTTCGCTTCGGTCGTAGGAAACGAAACTGAGCTCGGACGCCCCGTAGAAATGTGTCAGCGCCGCGTTCGGAAGTACCGCCGCCAGAGCGGCCCTCCCCGGCTCCGCCCATCGCGCCGCGGACGAGAGCACCTCACGGACACTGTTCGATCGCACTCCCGAGCGAGCGATGTCCCACGCAATGGTCGGGACCGAATACAGATGTGTCGCAGCACCTTCGAGAGCTGCCGTGGGCCCTCGTAGGTCGACCGTCGCCCCGCGGGTGAGCCCGTGCAGTGCGCCGTAGAGAAAGTGCGTGTGATCGAGAGTGCCCGGTGCGGACACCCGATCTCCCGGACCGAGATCGAACAAGGCATCGGAGCGATCCAGCGTCGCCGCCCACGACGCTTGATTCCGCACGAACAACTTGGGCGGACCGGTGGTTCCCGAAGTGACGCCCACGAGCAACTCGGAATCCGGTGTGGGGGTGGGCGCGGCGGTTGTCTTGGCAGCCATGTCCTCGGGTGCGAACACGTCGACTGCACCCCAACCGTGCACTCTCGCGTGCTGACGCGGGTGCGCGACAATCAGCGAGGGCTCGCAGACCGCCACGACATCGGCGAATTCCGGAGCCAACAAATGCCGATGCAGCAGAACGACACTCACCCCGGCATGCATCGCCGCGACGACGACCACCAACGACCCGATGTCCGACGTCGGCAGAACCGCGATGCGACGCATCCCTGCCACTGCGGACGCCGCACGCGTCACCCGGTCCCAGAATTCGCGGTAGGTGATCGCCCCGGTCGCGTCGACCACGGCTGCCTCGGAGCGGTCGAAATGCCGCGCTATCCGGGCGGCGAGGAGTTCACTCGTCATCGTCACCGTCATCATCTACGCCGCGCGCGACGAGGGCGTCTCCCATCGCGTCGGCGGTGCGAAGGGCCCGCACCAGAACCGGCGTTGCCAGTGCCGTCATCGACCACTGCAGTCCGCGTGCCTTACGCGCCTGTGACACCTCTTGGACGATGGACGCGAGCAGAGGGATGCATCGGATGGCCAGGGCCAGCAGCAGCCCGATGCGATCCGGGTCGACGCCGAAGCGGCGGACGGGGCCGAGCGCTCGGGTGACGGTATCGAGCATGTCGGTCACGCGGGTGGTGAGGGTGACGAGAGCTGCCAGTGCAACGGAGATCACCAGCACCCCACACACCACGACGGCGCGCTGCCAGGTCGTGATTATCACCTGGAAGACGCCGATGATCAGCAGCATCCACAGCACCGGACGCAGTTGCGCCAGTGCGACTTTCGCTGGAATGCGAGCCACCGCGAACAATGCCGCGACCAGTACCGCTACCGCTGCGACCTCGAGCGGAGTGCGCGCGAAGATCACCGTCCCCAGGATCGCGAGGATCAGCGCCAGCAGCTTCGATCCCGGGCTCATCCGGTGCAGCAGCGAGGTACCGGGCCGGTAGAGACCGATCATCCGATCAGCTCCCGATAGGCCGGGACCGCGGCGGCGGGGGTGCCGTCGAACGCGATGCGGCCGTCGTCGATGACGATGACGCGCTCGAAGCTGTCCAGCAGGGCCAGTTGGTGGGTCACGACGATGACTTGCTGATCCATCGAATCCAGAGCCTGCGCGACGACGCGTCCGTTCCGCAGATCCAGCAGCGTGGTCGGTTCGTCCGCCACGACCACCTCCGGTCGTCGGATGAGGACGGCACCGATCGCCAGCAATTGCTTCTGTCCACCGGAGAGCAGATGCGCCGGATGGTCGCGGTGCTGATCGAGACGGAAGCGGACCAGAATCTCCTCCACCCGCTCGGCCACCTCGGCCTTGTTCAACCCGGACCTGCGCAGCGAGAACGCGAGATCCTCGGCGACAGTGGGCATCACGATCTGCGAATCTGGATCGGTGAACACGAAGCCGACCTTCTTGCGTACCTGCGCGCCCTTCTTGGCGGCGTCGATACCGTCGACCGTGACACGGCCCGTATCGGGTTTGATCAGACCGTTGATCATCCGCGCGAGCGTCGACTTGCCGGAACCGTTGGAGCCGATGATGCCGATCCGGCGCTCGTCGAACTCGAGATCGATGCCGTGCAGCACCTGCCGTTCTCCGAACGAGTGCGAAATGTTCTCGAACTTGATTGTGCTCATATGACCCTGCTCATGTCGCTCGTTCCACCAGCATCGCTATTCCCTGCCCGCCGCCGATGGCGCAGGCCGCCAGGCCCAGTGCCGGACCCCCGGGTTGCAGCATTCGAGAGGCCAACCGTACCAGCAGAATTGCGCCTGAAGCTCCCCACGGATGCCCCATCGCTATGGCTCCACCTTGCGGGCAGATGCGGTCCTCGTCGAGACCCAATTCATCCGAGACCGCGAGCACGACCGACGCGAAAGCCTCGGTGATTTCGATGGTGTCGATGTCGGCGAGGCCCACCCCGGTGCGGGCGAGCAGCTTCTCGATCGCCGGCACCGGACCCAGCCCGGGAAGAGCCGGGTCGGACCCTGCGACGGCACTGCCGAGGATGCGCAACGCCGGCATCCCGGCCGCCCGCTCGGCGGTGGTGATGGCCAGAACCGCTGCGCCGTCGGATATTCCGCACGAGTTGCCCGCGGTCACCGTGCCGGCTGGGGTGAACGTGCCGGCTGGGGTGAATGTGGGACGCAGTCTGCCGAGTCGCTGGGCGGTCATGTTTGGGCGGATGCGCTCGTCGGTTGCGACCTCGTTCACTTTGACGATTTCGGCCGAGAAGTCGCAGGCCGCCGCGCGCGCGAACGACCGTGCAGCGTAGGCATCTTGGCGTTCGCGCCCGATACCGCGGATTCGCGCGAGGTTGTCGGCTGCCACACCCATGTCCGGGTCCGCGAAGCCGTGCGGAGCGAACGGCGCTCGGGTGTAGCGGATAGGTTCTTCGCCGTCGACCGGTGGCCAGAACCTCCACGGGCTGGTGCTGGCAGATTCGACGCCACCGGCCAGTATCAGCGTCTCTTCACCGCTGCGGATGCGCGACGCGGCCTGCGCCACTGCGTCGAGCCCGGATCCGCACTGCCGATCGACGGTGACTCCGGGAACTCCGACACCGAGGCCCGCGAGCAGCGCCGAGACCCGTGCGACATCACCGCCGGGACCGAGGCAGTTGCCGAGCATCACGTCGTCGATGGGAATGTCGAGCGAGCTGATCTCTGCTGCAACAGCTTTCAGCACGGGCGCGGCGAGGTTCGGGGCGGTGACATCGGCGAAGCCGTGCCCGGCGATACCGATTGCCGAACGCTTGCCCGCAACGATGACTGGGCTGTTCGAAGCAGACACATTCACAGCAGGGCCCTTCGGGCGATCTTGCCGCTCGCGGTGCGGGGCAACTGCTGCACCACCGTCCAGCGTCGCGGCAGCGCCTCCTTGGCCATGATTGCGCGAGCGTCGGCGCGCACCAGGTCGAGGTCGCGGGTTCCGTCGAGTTCGATGACGGCTGAGACCGTTTCGCCGAGAACCGCGTGCGGTGTGCCGATTGCTGCCGCAGCTCGGACGCCGTCGAGCCCGGTCAGGATGCTTTCCACGTCCTCGGCGATGACGGTGGTTCCGCCCACGTTGATCGCTGCATCTCCGCGGCCGTAGACGAGGAGTTCGGAGCCGTTCAGTTCGGCCAGATCACCGACGCCGAACCAATCGCGCGCACCCAGCGCGGCGTACGGCGATCGAACGAACAGGTGCCCGTCCTCGGTGCGTGCTTCGACATCCCGGAGCAGCCTCAGCGACGATTGTTCGCCCACCACCCTCGCCGCCACCAGCGACAACTCCGCCGAGCCGTAGTATTCGACCAGCCTGACGCCTTGCGCCGAGATCGTCTGCGCGGCAGCATCATCGAGGCCGGCTCCGGCAGCGACGGCAATCCGGGCATGAGGCATCCGGCAGAGGACGTCACGGAGTACCGCGGGCACCGCGTGGACAGCAGTGGCCTGCGCGGGATCGTCGGTGACGCATGCCCCCAGCCACAGTGCGTGCACCGCGGCGAACAGGTGCATCGTGGCGTGCAGCGGTCCGGTTATGAGCACGGTGTCGGTCGGGCGGATATCGGATATGTCGGTGAACTCGGGGAAGCTGTCTACCCACGACGCGGCCGTGCGAGCGAGCGGTTTCGGCCGGCCGGTGGAGCCCGAGGTTGCCACCAGCAGGAACGCGTCGGGATCGATATGCGCAGGGCGCTCGGGACGGGCGCCCGGATCCTCGACCCGGACAGCACTGCCCTGCCTGGCTGCCGCGAAAACGCAGATCAACGCGTCCGGCAGCTCCAGTGCTGATGCGTCGTGAAATCGAGCGCCGTGCACCGGGAGGTGAGGCCACTGCTCGACGGCTGCGTCGAGTTCGGCGTAGGTGAGTGTGCGACCCGCCCAGGAGATGGCGGTGTCGTTGTCGCGGCCTCGACCTCCCAGCGTCAGATTCACGCCTTGATCAGGCCCGGGTACGCGCGATGGACGCTCTTGGCGACGACGGTGGCGACGACGACCTTCGCGATGTCGCCGGGCAGGAACGGTCCGTTGGAGGTGACGGCGGCCCAGAGTCCGACGTCGGTGCGCAGAACGAGTCCGATGATGCCGAACGCGTAGACGACCACGATTCCGCCGACGGCGTTGATCAGTAGGCCTAGCGCGATCGAGTACTTGGGCAGGATGCGCGCAGTGAGCAGGCCGATCAGGAACGCGGCCGGTATCCAGCCGACGAGGTAGCCGACGGTGGGCCCGGCCATGGCGGCGAGACCGGTGCGTCCTCCGGCCAGCAGCGGCAGGCCGATCATCGTCAGGGCGAGGAACACCAGGACCGCGGCCGTGCCCTTGCGTGGTCCGAGGATCGCGCCCGACAGGATGATGCCGAGGGTCTGCAGGGTGATGGGGACGCCCGAGAACCCGACTGTGATCGATCCCGGCAGACCGAGCGCGGCGATGAGTGCTGCGAACACTGCGATCTGCGCCATGTCGCGGGCGGAGACGTTCATTCGGCTGACCTTACGGCTCGGCTGGCGGGTACTGCTGTCGACATCTGACACGGTGGCTCCTCGAGGAGTGGGGCGGTGACCTGCCCCAGAAACTTGAACGGCGTTCAAGGTAGCAGGCCAGCGGCCTGTGCCACACCGGCACGGGTGTGGTTCAGAAGGGCGGAGGGTCGTATCGGGTGCGGTCGTATCGAACGCGTGCATGAACGACGCGACAGTGTTCCAGGTAGGACCGTCGCTTCTCCGCCAACTTCTTTCGGTCGATACCCGTTGTCGCAGAACGACAGTCGTCCAGAGTCGGTGGTGCACACCCGCTGTACTCGAGCTCCCAGCGGGTGGGTTCGAGCAGGCTCGCTCCCGGCCTCGACGAGACCCTTCGCCGTCGGCGGGATGCGCGGGGAGTCGCGATCGACAACTCCGGCAACGTGACTCTGCGTAGACCGAGCGAGTTCGACCACAGAATCGCGCCGCCTGCGAGCATCACCGCCGACCACGCCCCCGAGGTCTTGGCCTGATGATGGAACACGCACACCGGCTGAAGGTTGGTCACGATCGTCCAGCCGCCCCGCTCGGGATCGTCGTGATCGAACGGAACCAGATGATCGATCTGACACCGGGCCGCCGGCACGTCGCAGTTCGGGAAAGTGCACGTGCGATAGGCAGCCCGAACGAACGCCGCGACGCGGGCACCGGGCCGATACGTCACCGCAGACCGCGACGGAGCGGACTCGCCGCCATGACCGTCGGGAAAGATGCCGCGAGCACGCTCGGGCCGTTCGGCAATCCATGCAAGCCACCGTGCGACGAGCCCATCGCGGACAGACTCCTCCCCCAGTAGCGGGACTGCAGGTGGGAGGCAGTGGGCATCCCCGAGACGCGCGGACGGAAGCTGGGCGGCACCTCGTACCCGACCAATGCCGACCACCCGACGCAACAACGACGGCACCGCCGTAGGGAACGGTCCGAACGAACTCGACTGCATACCCAGCCCATCGCCGCTGCGGAAGCCGGTTTGGTCAGGGCCGGAGTGCGAGCGACTGCCGGGGCGTTCCGATGCCGGGCCGTCAGGGGTGCCCGTGGTGCCGCCGCTGCCGCCGTTGGGAGAACCGCGGCCGCCCGAACCACCGCCATCGGGGCCAATGTCGTCTGGACCACCGCTATCCGGGTCATCGCCATCCGGGCCGCCCCCGTCAGGACCGCCGTCGTCAGGGCCATCGCCATCCGGGCCGCCGCCGTCAGGACCGCAGTCGTCAGGGCCGCCGTCGTCAGGACCGCCATCGTCAGGGCCGCCTTCGGTGCCACCGTCCAGCCCATTGGTATCAGGGCTGTCACCGTTTCGGCTGTCATCGTTCGATCCGTCGTCGCCCGTGTTTCTCTGTTCCGGCTTCAGCATCTCGACCAGCTCGGTCAGCAGTGCCTGCCACTTGGCATCCGTGGAAACGATGCGCGCCACTTCGGGGTCGATGGGCGTCCCGTCGGGGAGGGTTGCAGGCTCCGAGGACAGTCCCAGCAATGTCTCCACAGCCACCACGATCTGGAGGAGATGCCCGCGCCGAGGAGGAATGTCGTCGATAGCGCCTGCCACCGGGCAGTCGTCGCCGCGATCGCACTGGCACGCCAGTGAATGCTCGCCGTGCAGCAACGCCATCAGACCCGCGGCCCGAAGTGTGCCCGTCGATCGTGGGTCGCGCTTGCAGACCGTCCCGACGATCTCGACGATGAGCGCATCCGCCTCTGCCGCTTCGAGATCTGTAATCTTCGCAATGAGCGACGCGATCCCACCCGGACCGGTGCGGTCGATCCGCACGCCGACCTCCTCGGACTTCGCGGTCTCACGGGCAGCTGCGGCACCGATCGGGTCGGCCTTCATCCACAGCCGCCAGATCCGATTACGCAGCGCCTGCGGACGCATCCGGCCACCCGCCGCACACACCTCGTACTCGATCTTCGCGATCGTCTCGTCGCTGGCACGATGCAGCACCGAGGTGATGGTGACCACCGTCGACCAGTCGAAGCTGCCGGTGACGAAACGCAAGGCAGTCAACGGCATTCGATGCAGACGCTCGGCGACGTCGTGCACCACGGACGCATCGCGGCGCGTTCCGGTCATCGTCACGGCCAGATCGCACAGGGCACCGCGGACTGTCTCGCCCGGATCTCCACCGGCAGCTTCGGCTGCCTCGAGGCGCATCTCGAGCACGTCGCTGTAGGCGAGCACGGTCGCTGCCCGAGCGAGATTCTCGTTGACACGGTTGAGTGCGATGACGTCGAGAAACCCCGCGATGCAGTCATCGACCGGCGGCGTCTCCGCCGCTCCCCACCCCCCGGTATCGAACATGAATTCGATGATACGAGAGGGGTACGACAAGAAAATCCGAGAACAATTCGAGTCGTATCGGTATAACTGCAACGGTGGCCAGCTACACGATCCGCGACATCCGCCCGGGCGACGAGGAGCAGCTGGGCGCAGCGCACGTGGCGATCTGGAAGGCGACGTACGCGGGAATGATGAACAGCGCCAAGCTCGATGCGATACGCCCTCGCGATCGCATCGAACGATGGGAGCAGATCATCGCCCGCCTCGACGAGCAGTCGAGCCGCGGTGTGCGCACCCGATGCGCCGTCGACACCAGCGATTCACGCATCGTCGGTTTCGCCACCGGCGGCCCACCACGCGACGAAAATCCGCCGGCACCGACCGAACTGTGGTCACTGAACGTTGTGCCCGAGCACCACGGCACGGGCGTCGCGACAGAACTCAGGACCACCGTGATCGACCGGGAGGCATCCACATATCTGTGGGTGGCAGCGGCCAACCATCGCGCGGTGGCGTTCTACCGCAAGCATCGGTTCGAGCTGGACGGCACCGAGAAGTTCGACCCGCTCTGGGAGTGCCTCGAAGCCCGGATGGTCAGGGCTTGACCGGCGGTTCTCGTCTGGACTCGTCGGGATCGAGCTTCTCGGGGTTCAGTACCACCTCGGCCACCATCGGAGTCGTCTCGACGGTCGAATCGCCGTACCGAACGGCCACCGTGTTCGGCAGGAAAGCTTCCAGCGCACGCGGAGTGATCCACCACAGCAGCGCCGAGAACAGGATCAGAATGTTGACCCACTGCAGAACTGTCGCCGCATTCTCGGACGGAATCACGCGATCGAACACCTGGATGTTCATCACCAATCCGTGGATGGCGATCAACACCCACAGTCGTCGGTAGCGGTAGAACACCCAGACCGCCGCGGCACCCCAGCACAGTGCCCACAGAAAACCGCCTCCGCCGAAGTACATGTAGAGGAGGCCCCGCATCGTGCCCGACAACGCCATGATCGCCCAGATCGGGACTCGGCCGACGAGCAGCAGCACCGGCAACGCGACCAGGATCGGCTCCTCCCGTAGACCAACGACGAGAGCGGAAACCACTGCGAGCCAATCGGACTCGACCGAGGCCGGGATCGAGAAGCTGAATCGGACGATGTCCAACCGCGACAACACGAGCAGCGAAGCAGAAGCGGCACCGATCGCGGCACACCACGTGAGCGCAGCCTCGAACGCGGTCCCACTGCGGGCCGGCCACACCGTAGGCAGCTTCCGACGCCGAACGAACCAGACGATGGCGATCGCGACGGCACCCACCAACACCTGCGCCGCGCCGACAGCGAGATCGGCCCACTGATCCCCTATCGACAGAATCGGGGCCGGCGCGTCGGGCTCACGGAAACGCCACAGCGCACCCATCAGGCCGACCAAGTAGACGACGACCCAACCGGCCACCAAACCCAGGACGATGACGGCGGTACCGGCAGCGGTCAGACCACGCCGAGGCGAGCGCTCAGCAAGCCCCGCGTCGACACCGGTCGTCACCAGGCCACCACCATTCCGCTCGATACAGCACCGCCGAACAGCTTGTCTATCACGCCCGGGCCGAGAATTCAGTACCGTCCTGGCGATACGAGCCGGCAGAGCCACTCACGGCCGAGGGCCACGCTCGGGTGTGTTGCTCGAATTCGCACCGCCGACGATGTCGTCTCGGAGTTCCGCAAGCAATCCCTTCCTCGGGGTGCCGCGGCGCGATTCCCATACGTCGACCATCGCGAGTACCACCAGAACACAGCCGATCGGGCCGCCCTGGAACCAGAAGAACCGAAGGTCCCAGAAGAACAGCGCCAGCACAGCTCCGACGACAATCACGACGATGCTGCGCGCATTCCTTGCTTTCATCGTTTCCCTTTCATCGATTCGGACCACAATTGGGTCAGACCAGGTTCAGTTCGATTGCCGCATCCGCGGCCAGTAGCGCGCCCACCACGAGCAACACCGTCGCCGACACGTCCCCACTCCAGTGATCCACGCGCCGGAGCAGAGTTGGCGTGAGCGACGAAACATATTCCTGCGCAAACACTCTGGCGATGAGCAGGACGAGAGCGGGTGAGAGCGTCACGAGCACGTACCCCGCGAGCAGTAGCACCGAGAACCCCCACCCCAGGCCGGACTCGACGACCGCATCGATCGCCGCGAAGTAGGGCAGCATCGTCGCCACTTCCACCGCGCCCACAGCGACGGCGAGCAGGACCACACCGCGAACGCTTCTCGGGGGCCGCGCCCACCACGCACTGCTCGGGTCCCGCCGCCGACGCTCACAGACCAGGCCCATGACCAGAACCACAAGACCCACCGCCAATCGAGTCCACGCGTCACCAGGAATCGCGCCGCTCAGGCCATCGGTGGCCGCCCACAAGGCGACACCGACCCCGAAGTAGACCAGCCCCAACACGCCCAGATGCAGCAGAACGACACGCACCCGAAACGACGGCCGCAGCATCATCCACAGCGGAACCGCCAAAGTCCCGACGCCGATGCTGTCCATCAGCGCGAGCCCCACCAACTTAATTAACACAGCTGTACCGTAACAGGATTTCAACACATCTGTGTGAAAAAGATGTCCTCGTGCTAGAACAGACCGATGCCGAAGATCGTCGACCACGACGCACGCCGGGCGGAGATCGTCGCCGCCGTGTGGCGCGTCATCGAGCGATCGGGAATGGACGGGGCGACGGTTCGCAGCGTCGCCGCCGAGGCAGGCGTCTCCCCCGGATCACTGCGGTACTACTTCTCCGACCAAGGAGAACTGGTGCTGTTCGCGGCCGAGGCCATGACGCAACGCGTCGTACATCGGTTGGAGGCGCACCCGGCCGATGGTGACGGACCGACGCGAGCGATCCGCGTCCTCGAGGAGTTGCTACCCCTCGACGAGGATCGCCGCGCTGAGGCGTCGGTGTGGTTGGAAGCGATCGTGCGTGCCAGATTCAACGAGCGACTTGCCGCCCTCAAGACGGCCGGGTGGTTCGGCAGTCGGTACCTGTGCCGGCTCGCGTGGGCGCACCTGCACGATCTCGACCGCCCGAACTCTCCCGCATTCACATTCGACCGCGCAGAGGACGAACACGCAGCGGCCGAACTGCATACCTACATCGACGGCCTGACGCTGCAGGCGGTGACGTATCCCGAGCAACTCGCGACCGAGGAGGTACGTCGGTTGTTGCGCACTTACCTGGAGCCGCGGTCCTGAGTCGAGTCGACAGGGAATCTGCGGCCGTAGTACCACCCGATCACCGCGACGACGACGCCCGCCGCGGCAATGGCACCCAACACCGATCCGAAGCCCGACGCATCCACGACGCGACCGACGGCCAAGGGTGCCACGAGAAATCCGATCCGGGACACCAGCGACACGATCGAGATGGCCGCCGCCGAGGACACACCGGGAAGCCGCCCGGCCAGGCTGAAGACGATGGGAAACAGTGGGCTCGCGCCGAGGCCCGCAACCGCGAACGCCCCGATGACCAGGACCGGTAGATCCGCGGTCAGAACCGATAGTCCCAGGATGACGAGAAACGCCACGGCCACCAGTGACGCGCCTCCGCTGAGCACCGTCGACGGGCCGAACCGGTCGACGACCCGGTCTCCGATCAACCGACCGATCAGCATCGCGGCCGAGAACGCAACGAACGCCATACCGGCCGAACCCGGGCCCGCGCCCTCTTCGGTCGTCATGTAGACCGCGCTCCACGACTGCGGAAAGTCCTCCATCAGCCCGGCGAGCAGCACCACGGCCCCCAGCAGGGCCAGTGCTGCGGTCGGGCGCACAAGAACGGGGCCGGATGCTGGGTCCTCGTGATCGTCGAGTGCCACCGATTCCGGACCCACCAGACCCCGTCCGACGGCAGCAAGAACGAGCACCAGCACTACCGCGACCAGACCGAAGTGCGCCGCCACCGGCATCCGGACGCCGGCCGCGGCCGCGCCGGTCACTCCCCCGACGACGGCACCGACGCTCCAGGCGGCATGGAAGCCGCTCAGCAGCGACTTCCCCGCTCGTTCCTCGACAAGGACGCCCTGCGCATTCATCGAAATGTCCATCACCGCATCGGCTCCGCCGAGCAGTACCAGCGCCGCCAGCAGCGTCCACCACGACACTGCGACCGCGGGCAGGACGAAGGCCGCGCACAACAGCAACCCCGAGGCGAGAATGGTCCATCGACTGCCGAACCGTCGGACCGAAGCAGCGGCGACGGGGGCTGCCGCCAGCCCGCCGAGCCCGACACCGGTCAAGGCGAGGCCGAGCGTTGCGACGTCGATCGACAGTGAGTTCTGAATCTCCGGAATGCGGGGAGCCCAGTTCGCGAACACCGCGCCGTTGACGAAGAAGACGACGAGAACGGACAGCCTGGCACCAGTCATATCGATGCGAGCCTATCGTTCGTCGTCTGGCCGGATCCGTTACTCGAGGTAACGTCGATGGGATGCATGTGTCCGACCGCCTCACCGACCGCGTTCCCGAGCGCTGGCTCGAGCCCCTCGTCAAGCACGCCGAGGCCCTCAAGTTCCTCATCGTCGGAGCAATCACCTTCGTCGTCACCGTCGTACTGTTCTTCGGCCTGAAGTGGACGATCCTGCAGGACAAGCCGGTGACAGCGAACGTTCTGGCCGTGCTGATCGCGACGATCGTGTCGTACATCCTCAACCGGGAATGGTCGTTCACAGCGCGAGGCGGGCGACGTCGTCACCACGAGGCAGCGCTGTTCTTCGCCGTCGCCGGAACCGGCCTGGCAATCAACCAGCTACCGCTCTGGGTGTCGAGCTACATGCTGGATCTGCGGTCGCCGAACGTGTCCTTCCTCACCGAAAACATCGCCGACTTCGTCAGCGGCTCCATCATCGGCACGTTGCTGGCAACCGCATTCCGTTGGTGGGCGATGCGCAAGTTCGTCTTCCCGGAACCGGTGAACGTTCTGGCCGACCCCGCCGCCGTGACCGTTTACGGTGGACGGCATGGCGACAACTAGGACCCTCGTGCTCATGCGGCACGGAAAATCCGGCTACCCCGACGGAGTGCCGGATCACGAACGACCCCTGGCGCCGCGCGGCCAACGCGAGGCGGCAGTCGCCGGAGCCTGGATCACCGAACACGTCGGCCGCGTCGATGCAGTGCTCTGCTCGACGGCCCTGCGCACCCGCGAAACGCTGGCCGCTACCGGCCTGGGCGACGCTCCCACCCGCTTCGAGCGAGACATCTACGGCGGATCCGCCGACGAGATCATCGACGAGATCCGCCTTGCGGACACGTACTTCGACGACGTGACCGTCTCGGCACTGCTAATCGTCGGACATGAACCCGGAATTCCCTGGACCGCACTCGAATTGGCGGCAGACGACGACACCGACGTGGCCCGCGAGGTTCGTCACCGCTTCCCCACCTCGGCAATCGCCGTGCTCACCACGGAGAAGTCGTGGGCAGAGCTCGCAGCAAGCTCGGCCACGATCACCGAGTTCTGCATCCCGCGCGCCGATCAGTAGTCAGCGGTTCCTGAGGTACAGGTAGCCGGCACCGCCTGCTGCAATCAACAGGATCAGTGCTGCGGGGAACCCGAGCAGCCACCACACCAGCGCCAGTACCACCAACGCGGGCGCAGCGGCGATCAACGCGATGCCGGGATTCTCTCGAACCGTCTCCAGCGCGGACTGTGCATGCACTCTGTCGATCTTCTTGCCTGCCATGGCGGACTCCCTGTTTCGTATGTCCTGTATGCGTACTTCCACAGTAGCGCGATCGGCTACGACTTTCGGTGGAGCGCAGCATCGTACCTTCGGCCGAACCACCAGCTACGACGCCTCCGCGGGGGTATCGCGTGCACGCCGACTGCGGTGAAATCGGGTCCATGGACAATCCGATTCTGCTCACGATCGCGATCTGCGAGGTCGGCTTCTGGGCTCTGGTGATCGGCGGCCTGTGCCTGCGCTACCTGGCACGCATGCGACGCGCCAGCACCATCACGTTCGCCCTGCTCCCGGTCCTCGACCTCGTCTTGATTGCGGCGGTGGCGCTCGATCTGCACCGGGGCGGAGACGTCGAATTCGCTCACCGCCTCGCCGGCATCTACCTCGGCTGGACCGTCGTGTTCGCGCACTCCACCGTCGCCTGGCTCGACGTACGCTTCGCGCACCGATTCGCCGGTGGACCCGCACCGGTCAAGGCCCCGAAGACCGGTCCGCAGGCCTACCGCAACGAGATCCGCGGATTCGTGAAGTGGCTGGTCGCCGCCACTATCGCACTGGTGATCACCTACGGCCTCGCATACACCGTGGCAGACTCGGAGCAGGCAGCGGCACTGAAGACCGTGATCCAGCCACTCGGCGTCATCACGTTCTTCTGGTTCGTCACCGGACCGTTGTGGGTAGCCGGCAAGCAGAACTCGAGCTCGAAAGACGCGGCAGGAGAACGGAGTCGACTCTGATGGTGGGTGGTTCCAGGACACTGCGCAGGTTTCGACCCGCATGGCGACCGCGAAATCCCGTGGTGCTGCCGCTCGAAATGCTCCTGGCCACGCTCGTCTACGCCGGATTCCAACTCTCCACCGGCATGGTCGGTGACACCAGAGACGAACTCGTCCGCAGCCCGACCCTGATCGCAGTGGGTATCGCTGCCCTGCTGGCGATGACCGTCGCGACGTGTGTGCGCCGATCGTTTCCCGTCGTGTCGTACCTGTCGGTGGTTGCGATCAGCGTCGCGCTGATTCTGGTTCTGCCGGACCGCACTCTCGGATTCACTCCGCTGTACTGGTTTGCGATCGCCGCGTTGGCAATTCGAGTGACCGGGCCACGCCTGTTCGCTCCCCTCGCCGTCGGCCTCATCCTCGAAATCGCGGTCAGCGTCGACACCCGTCTGTCCTTTCCTGATGCCGCAGCCGGACCCGGTGGCACGATCGGGGTGGTGGCCGAGCAGGTCGTGAACCTCGCCATCAACTACACGGTGCTCATCGCTCTGGGTAAGTACATCGCACGGAACAGAGCCCAGGAGCTCGAGAGCGAGGCCGCCCTCCGCCGAGCCGAGATCGAACACCGCCAGCAGCTCGACGCGGCGCTGGACAACGAGAGAAAAGCCATGGCACGCGAACTCCACGACGTCGCGGCTCACCACCTGACCGGCATGCTCATCCAAGCCAAAGCATCGAAGACCCTCATCCCGAGCAACCCCGAGCAGGCACGCGAACTACTGACCGGCGCAATCGGACACGGCCAGCGCACCCTCGACAGCCTGCGCCAGATCGTCGGCATCCTGCGACCGAGCGACACGGCCTACAGCTTCAACACCGACCTCGGCTTCGACACCGCCACTGCACCGCAACCGATGATCTCCGATATCGCCGAGCTGATCGAACAGTCTCGAATCTCGTTCGAGCGCGTCGAGACGAGCATCGTGGCAGACAGTGACGATACCGACAGCGCCGTGCAGCTGACGTGCTATCGCGTCGTTCAGGAAGCGTTGTCCAATGCCCGAGTCCATGCGCCGAACTGCGTTGTGCGCGTGCAGGTGACCGTGGGTTCGTCGGCCGTCGAGGTAACCGTCACCAACACGATGCCGTCGGACGGGACAGAGCAGCGCGAGTCCACAGGACAGGGATTCGGTATTCCGGGAATGCGGGAGCGGGCCGCTCTACTCGGCGGGACCCTCGACGCCGGCTTTTCCGACGACCGAACGACGTGGACCGTGCACGCTCGATTGCCCGTCGGCGGAAAGATCTCTCGGGCGCAGGAGGTGCCGGCATGATCACCGTTCTGATCGCGGACGATCAGCCCGTGGTTCGACAGGGGTTCGAGCTGTTCCTGGCGGGCCATCCCGACATCGAGGTTCTCGGGCACGCGCACTCGGGAAGACATGCTGTACAACAGGTATCGACCCTGAAACCGGACGTCGTACTGATGGACATCAGAATGCCGAACGGTGACGGACTGACCGCAACGCGAGAGATACTGGCGCAGTTCGACAGCGTTCGCGTCATCGTCGTCACCACGTTCGACCTCGACGAGTACGTGTTCGCCGCCCTCGACGCCGGGGCGTCGGGCTTCCTGCTCAAGGACACCGATCCCGACGAACTCGCCGACGCGGTGGTCACCGTCGCCGGCGGCGGGGCGGTACTCTCTCCTCGCCTGACCCCGCGCCTGATGACCGAGTTCGCCCGCCGCGGCGCGCCGAGTCGAACCACTCCCGTTGCCCCGCAACACGACCTGAGTCTGCGAGAAATGGAAGTGGTGCAACTACTGGCGCAGGGCCTGGGCAACAACGAGATCGCGCGGGAACTGCAACTCGAACAGAGCACGGTGAAGACCCACATCGGTAACATCTGCCGCAAACTCGACGTCAAAACCCGAGTGCACGTGGTGATCTGGGCCTACCGCAACGGCCTCGTGAGCAGCCGGTAGAGCTAGGCTGCTTTTCGCTCCTCGTCATCGGCAGTCTCATCGGCGCGCTCGACCAGCGAGGCAGAGTGGTCGGTGTACTGGAAGTGCGGTCGCTTGTCGCCGATGTACGAGGTCATCCACGACACCACTGCGACATAGCGGTTCCGGAAGCCGACCAGGTACATCAGGTGCACCGCGAGCCACATGAGCCAGGCGATCGGGCCCGACATGTCGACCTTGCCGAACAGTCGCGCCACCGCACTGAACCGGCCGACGATCGACATGCTGCCCTTGTCGGTGTACTCGAACGGTGTTCCCGCGTCGACCTTTCCGATGATCATCTTCGCCACGTGCCTGCCCTGCTGCATCGCCACCGGCGACTGACCGGGGAGCTTGTGCAGCGACGTCACGTCGCCGATCGCGTAGATGTCCTCGGCCGAGCCGACCGTCAGATCGTCGTGGACGAGAAGGCGTCCGGCACGGTCGGTCTCGCACCCGGTGCGCTCGGCGATCGTGGCCGCGAGATCGCTGGCCTGAACGCCTGCCGACCAGATGACAGTCTTGGCCGGGTAGGTACGCGAGGTCTTGGTGTCGACATCCTGCACCGTGACGACGTCGTCGGCGATGTCGGTGACCATGGCTCCGGTGACGACGTCGACGCCGGACTTCTCGAGCTTCGTGCGGGCGTACGCGCTGAGCTTGCCGCCGAACGCGGGCAGAACTTCCTTGACTCCGTCCACGAGAGTGACCGTGACGTCGCTCGGGTCGATGTCAGGGAACGAGCCGGCGAAATAGCGGTGCGCGAGATCCCTGATCTGGCCGGCCAATTCGACACCCGTCGCGCCTGCACCGACAACGACGAAGCTCAGCAATTCCTTGCGAGCAGCCGAATCGGTTGTCAGGTGCGCAGTTTCGTAGCAACTCAGGATCTGCTCACGCAGAGCGATCGCGTCGTCGACGGTTTTGAGCGCGAACGTGCGGTCCTTGAACTCGTCGCGTCCGAAGTACGCCTGCGTGGCACCCGTGGCGACGATCAATCGACCGAAGCCGATGGTGTGGCTCTGTCCGGCACCGATGTAGGTGACCTGGTGAGCATCGGGATCGACATCGACGACGCGTCCGAGACGCACGTCGGCCGACTCGTACTGAGAGAGGATGCGCCTGATCGGAGGGGCGATCTCACCGGTCGAGAGCATTCCGGTGGCGGCCTGATAGAGCAGCGGCTGAAAGAGGTGTTCGGTGGTGCTGGAGATCAGCGAGAACGTCACACCGGCCTTGCCCAGAGACTTGGCGGCAGCCAATGCTCCGAATCCCGATCCCACGATGACGACGTCGTACGTTTGCACAGCACTTTCCTTTTCGGCTCGAGTCTTTTCCTCTACGAAGAACTACCTCCATGAAACTCCGACCGCGATGCTCTATCAACGCGGAAGTTGAAATAGCATCTATGAGCAGAACTCATGATTGGATGGCTACATGGAACTGCGGCAGCTGAAGTACTTCCTCGCGGTCGGCGAGGAACTGAACTTCTCGCGCGCTGCCGAACGCTGCTACGTCTCGCAATCGGCGATCAGTCTGCAGATCTCCAAGCTGGAACGAGAAATCGGTGAGCCGCTGTTCGAGCGGACCTCTCGTACCGTTCGATTGACCGTTGTCGGAGCACAATTGGTTTCCATCGCCCGGCACATGGTGGAGCTCGAGCAGGCCGCCCTGGCGCTGACGACGCGCAAGCGGAATCAGCTGCGCCTGACCGGAAACATGACGTTCGCGGCCAACGCAATCTCCGCCATCGTCGCGGTCCGCGAGCGCCATCCCGACGCCGAGATCGACTTCGTGCTGAAACGATTCGCAGAACAGATCGAAGCGGTGACATCCGGCGACTGCCAGGTGGCGCTGATCCGCGGTAGCGTCGAACGCTCCGGTCTCCATGTGACCGAGCTGTGGACCGAGGATCTCGTCGTCGTTCTTCCCGAGGGTCATCCTCTGGCGGGTGAGGACAACCCGAGCCTGAGCCAGCTCGCCGGCTACCCCCTGCTACTTCCCAAACGGAGCGAGCAGATCCTGCTGCACCGGGTGATCGAACGCGAGATGAAGCGCAGCGGGCTGCCATTGAGCTTCGGCCCACCCGTGGCGTCGGATCACACCGCCAGCGCCGAACTCCTCAAGAACCCGCAGTGCTGGTCCATCCTGTACGCCAGCACCGCCGACAGCACCCCCAAGACCGGCCTGGTCTTCCGCACCGAGGCCGACCGCAGGCTGCGGCTCCCGGTCTCGGCCGTCGTCGACGCGACCGTGGCCGCCACCGACATCCAGCGCGACCTCGTAGCAGCCCTGGCTGCGACAGCACCTGTTCAGCCCGCCACCCCTGCGAGCTGAGCGAACGCGGCATCGGCGTCGAACAATTCGGCGCGATCGTACGTGGACGTCGAGGCCATGATCTCGTTCGCGTTGGTGCGCTCGATCACCTCCTCCAACCGAGAACGGACCTGCCCGGTCGTGCCGAGGATGCTAGACGCCAACGACGCCTCGATTCGGTTCCGTGTCTGCGGCGTCCACTGCGATTGATCAATCACAGACGCTCGCTCCAGAGCTGGAAACTCGCCCTCGCGTCTGGACCTGGCCATCGCCCATGCCTCCGGGACGGCCAACCTACGTGCATCCTCGGCGTCGGCTGCGATCGTCACGTCGAGCGAGATGATCACGTACGGTTCGGGATTCGAGAGCGTGGGCCTAAAGTGCTTGCGATACATCGCCAACGGATGATCCTTCTGCAGCACCGGTCCACCGACGACCACCGGAAGCCCGGCGCGAGCGGCCACCTCGAGACCGGCTCCGGTGGCGAGGACGAACACCGGTGGAGCAGCGGTGGCAGGGCGGGCCGTCACCGGTGCCGAACCGTCCAGATACGAACGCAATTCGGCGATGTCGGACTCGAACGTGTCGGGCGCGTCACGGTCTCGGCGCAATGCTGCGCGGACCGGTTCGGTGAATCCGAGGGAGCGGCCGACTCCGAGGTCGATTCGGCCCGGAAAGAGGGACTCCAACATCAGGAACTGCTCGGCCACGATCAGGGGCTGATGATTGGGCAGCATCACCCCGCCGGATCCGACGCGAATGCGCGAGGTGCGCGACGCCACCGCCGCAGCAAGTACCGCGGGCGCGCCCGACGCGATACCGGGAACACCGTGATGCTCGGCCACCCAGAACCGGTGCAGCCCGATCTTCTCCGCATGTACCGCTCGTTCGACGGTATGCCGCAGCGCCGAGGCGTCGTCCATTCCGGATCGAGTGCGGGATCTGTCGAGCAGTGAGAACAACACGGATATGTCAACCGACGAGGCGTCGGGCATATTTCTCGAAGCGTTCGGTGATAGCGGACCGACTGTGTCCGCAAAGGCGCTCACCATTGCTCCATGAACCTCACCATGAAGATCGAACTCGTCACCCTCGCCGTCACCGATGTGGACCGCGCCAAGGACTTCTACACCTCGATCGGCTTCGAGGCCGACCACGACGCCCGCCCCTGGGACGGCATCCGGTACGTCCAGCTCACTCCCCCGGGTTCGGCGTGCTCCATCGCGATCGGCGAGGGCATCACCGACGCCGAGCCGGGCAAGGGAGCCGGGATTCTGATGGTCGTGGACAACATCCAGGAGGCCTACGAGCACCTCACCTCGTCGGGTCTGACCATCGATCCGCCCAAGGACGAGGGCTGGGGCACGTTCGTGTACTTCGCCGACCCCGACGGAAACAAGTGGTCGGTGCAGCAGTTGCCCGCGCAGCCCTAGTGGGGACCGAAGGCAAGCCGGGCCAGGATGCCGCGGTGGTCGGAACCGGTGACCGTCACCGGCTCGACCGATCGAACCGCCATGTCCGCCACCAGAACATGGTCGATGGCGATGACGGGTGGGTACCAGGTGTGCGCCGGATACGTCCTGAGCATCCCGGCCCCGGTGGCCACCGCGGCATCGACGAACCGGCCGTCCTGTAGATCTCGGTACCGCCGATGATCCTGCGTCGCGTTGAAGTCGCCGGCCACCACCACGGGACCGTCGTCGACGGGGATCTTGGCCAATAGTTGACGCAGCAGCGCGAGCTCGCGAACCCATTCGGACGGCTCCCGCGGCCACGGCGGCACCGGGTGGACCGCGAACACCAGAGGCCGACCCGGCATCTCCACCCGTGCAGAGAGCAATTCGGTCACAAAACCGTCGTGCCGCTGCTCGTCGACGAGCGGGAAACGGCTGTAGATGCCGGTGCCTTCGCCTCCGGGGGCGGCGCTGACATACGCGTGCGGCAACGAGCCGGACAGTCTCGGGCGAAGACGGGCCTCGGCCTCGGGCGTCAGTTCTACGAGAGTGAGCACGTCCGGTCGATGTTGCTCGACCAGCGCAACCAACGCGTCGAGATCGGCCTGTCCCAGCCAGATGTTGGCGTGCAGGACCGTCAGAGTCGGTGCCTCGGTCGTCGTCCGGGAGCGGTGCCTGTGTAGTGGACGGTGCCTCTGCAGCGGCAGCTGCGTTGCGATGGCACCCGTCAGTACAGCGGCCCCCGCAGCCAGCCCCCACCACCCGAACGCCACGGCCGCGAGTGCAGTGCCGGGCACCGCGGCGAGCATGAGGACATGTGCCAAAGACGCGGCAACGAGCATCGCCTGCCCCCGCGCGTCGACGAGGTGCGCCACGATGCCGATTACCGCTGCGAAGAGCAGTAACAGGGCCAACGATGCCGAAACCATGAGCGGAAGTCTTACAGGCAAACCTGAGGCCGACCTGGGAAGCGTCTTCGAGACCGACCGAACTGTTCGCTTTCTCGCCGCAAACACGACAGAATCGACAACGCTGTCCGTGAGTCAAGTAGGGGGACTTTCCGTGAACCGAAGGCAACTGCTGCGGTTGGCCGCTGCCGGAATGCTCGGCGCTGCCGCCGCTCCGGTCCTGAACTCGGCCGGAACGCCGGGCTCCGCCACCGCAGGCGCGCTGCCGATCGGTGCCGAACGCATCCGAGCACTGGTTCCCGAGCTGTTCGCCGACCCCCCGCGCCCACCGGACCACTCACCCGTGATCGTCATCGGCTCCGGATTCGGTGCCAGCGCCGCCGCCCTCCGCATGGCTCAGGCCGGCACCCAGGTCACCGTCCTCGAACGCGGACTGCGCTGGCCACGTGATCCATGGCGCGAGATCTTCACCGCCGACATGACCGCCGACGGACGCGGACTGTGGCAGCAGAGCTCGTTCACCAACATCACCGGCATGCCCGTCGGGCCGGTCGACCTGTTCGGCGGCGTCCTCGACACCACCCGCTACGAGAACCTCTCCGTCTGGCGCGGCGCTGCCGTCGGCGGCGGCTCGATCGTCTACACCGGCGTCACCATCGCCCCCGACAAGAAGTTCTTCGACCTCTCCTTCGGCGGACGACTGAACTACGACGAGATGGCCGCCACCTGGTACCCCAAGGCGCGCTCGATGCTCCGGCCGTCGGCGATGCCCGAGGACATCTACAACAGCCCGAACTTCGCACACTCACGCACGTGGGACGACCACGCCAGGCGGGCCGGCTTCACCCCGCAGGCAGTGGACGGCAACTGGAACTGGAACGTCGTCCGCGACGAGATCGGCGGTCGCTCCAGGCCGTCCGCGACCGTCGGCGCGAGCACCTTCGGCAACTCCAACGGCGCCAAGCACGACCTGACCCAGAACTACATCCCCCAGGCCGAGGCCACCGGCAACGCGACGGTATGTCACAGCCATCGCGTCGCGGCGATCGGCACCGAATCCGGCGGCCGCTACCGCGTCGAGATCGAACGCCTCGACCCGTTCGGCACCGTACTCGAGACACGCACGCTCACCTGCGACACCCTCGTCCTCGGAGCGGGGTCCATCGGCACCACCGAGCTGCTGATGCGCGCCCGCAGCACCGGTGCGCTGGCGAACCTCAACGAATTCGTCGGCACCGGATGGGGCACCAACGGCGACGCGTCGATGACGCGGTCGCTGGGGCCGATGTCGGCCGGACCGCAGGGTGCGCCGTGCGCATCCCGCATCGTCGACGACTCAGGACTGCCACTGACCGTCGAGAACTGGTACGTGCCGGGCGTTCCGGTGAATCTCGGTTTCATCGGCTCCCTCGGTATGACCATCGACCCCCTGCGTGGAAACTTCGGATTCGATTCCGCCACAGACGCATTGACCCTCAACTGGCCGAAGGGTGGCAGCCGCGACACCGTGGAAGCCCTACGCGCAGTGCAGAATCGGATGGCTCAGGCCGGCGGTACCGTCGTCGCAGCCGAACCGTTCACCCGCGACGTCGACGACACCTTCACCGCCCACCCACTCGGCGGCGCGGTACTGGGCGACGCCACCGACAACCACGGGCGGGTGAAGGGTCACCCCGGGCTCTACGTCGTCGACGGTGCCCTGATCCCCGGTAGCACCGGAGCCGCCAACCCGTCGCTCACCATCACCGCATTGGCCGAACGCAACGTCGCGCAGATCATCGCCGACGGTCGCTGACCGTCCGAAGTGGGTAGACCCGCGCCGAACGGGTAGCCCACAGATATGCCCGTCAACGACCCGACCGAACGCACCATCGCCGATCGCGACGTCGAAAAGCGCTGGAACGACCCCGGTGCCCTTCGTAAGGCTGCGGGATACTGCGCAGGTGTGGTGGCGGTGGCTGCCGCCCTGACCGCGGTGTTCCTGGTCGTCGACCGCTCCAGTCCTGTGTTGGCCGCGTCGGTGCCCGCGGTGTGCTTCCTCGGCGGGATCGGAGCTCTGACGTTGGGATACAAGTCCTACCGAGCCGGTGGCACGTGGCCGATCTGGCAGGGCGCGGCATGGTTCCTGTTCACCGTGATGCTGCTCGGCCTGGCGATGCCGATGTTCGCCATCCGTCAGTGACCGTAGGCGTCAACCCAGCTGAATCTTGGGGCGGCCTTCCGGGACGGTGACGGTTGCGGCGGTGCGCACCGGCTTGCCCGGCGTCGACACCGCATCGAGAACCCTCACTTCCGAATGCCATTCGGTGTTCGTCAGCGTGCTGCGGAGATAGCCGCGACGAGCATTGCCGTACTTGACGTGCGGTGAGGCCTCGGCGATAGCCGCCCCGGCGGCGTCGACATCGGCCCCGTCCTTGCCCGACGCGATCGACGTGGCCGCGATCTCCACACCTTGGATCGGCGACACCTGATCCTGGTAGTCGCGTCGCAATTCCGACACGATGGTGCGGTGAATGTCGCCGACGATCGACGCGACGTTCTTCGTGCCACGATCCCTGGCCCCGTCCAGAATTCGGTGCCGAGACGCCTCGTATCCGCTCCACGGATCCATCCCGACCTTGCGATCGCTACCGAGCCCACGAGCCAAGTCCGAGATGACCGTCTGATGCGCCAGGAAGTTCCACGTCGACGGTGATGCGAACCCGTCGAGAATCCACTTCTCCTGCGCTGCACCGGTTATGGTGCGCGACGGATCGGCCGTCTCCGCGTCCTGCGCATGCTCGCCGTCACCGTGCGCCTGATCGCTGCGGTACTGCCGCGTGTCCAGCACCGAGAAGTCCACCAGATCACCGAACGAGAACCGTCGATAGACCGTCATGTCCGGTCCGACGGGCTTCAGATTCACCCGCACCGGAGTGTTCTCCCACCACGCCTTGAACGCATCGGCCCTGCGCAACAGAAACTCTCGCGGATCGTCGTCGTCCTGACTGATCTGCGAGGCCCAGTTGTTGTCCACCTCGTGATCGTCGAACGTCGAGACGAACGGTGCCGACGCATGCGCCGCGGCGAGGTTCTCGTCCGCCTTGTACAACGCATACCGGTCTCGATAGTCGCTGAGCACCATGGTTTCTCGGGAAGCCGACTCGGTACGCGGCTCACCCTTGCGAGCACCCTCGTCCTTGATCGCGTACTCGTAGATGTAGTCGCCCAGAAAGAACACCACATCGAGATTCGACGCCGCCAGGTCCTGGTATGCGCCGAAGTACCCGTCCTCCCATTTCTGGCACGACGCCCAGGCGAAATCGAGCCTGCTCAGCGGCTGCCCCACTGCCGGTGCAGTTTTGGTGCGGCCGACCGAGCTGGAGTGCGGTCCGACGAGAAAGCGATAGAAGTATTCGCGAGCGGGCTCCAGCCCTCGGACGTCGACATGAATCGACCAGCCGTCGAACTCGGTGGCAAGCTCGACGCCCTCGCGGGTGATGTTCGCGAATCGCTCATCCGCGGCGATCTGCCACCGCACCGGCACGACGCCAGGCGTCATTCCGCCCAGTGGCGCAAAGGGATCGGTGGCGAGTCTGGTCCACAGCACCACCGAATCGGGCAGTGGATCGCCGGATGCCACGCCGAGGCGGAACGGGTAATCGGGCGTCACCACGGACTGGGCCTGCGCCGTGGTTCCCGCGAGTCCCGGAGTGAACGCCAACGCCCCCACCAGCGCACTCCACGTCAGAAACTGCCGACGTGTGGCCCCCGCTCGCATGGAGATGTCCTGACCGAACCGTATCTCGTTACCCCGTCTCACCATCCTCCGAGGCTGTCGCGCCCGAACGAACCGTGCGCGTCGTCGATCGAAAGGGCACATGAACACGAAATTTCCATTCGATTCAGGACCTGAATCGTCCGCAATCACGGCAAAACTCGAACGCATGACGAACACCGACCGCACAGGCTCCCAAATCGACCACCTCAACATCGGCGTCGCCGATCTTGCCGCCAGCGCCGAGTTCTACGGTGCTGTACTGAAACCACTGGGGATCAGCGAGATCATGCGGGTACCGCACACCCCCGAGGCGAACCAACTCGCCATGATCGCGTTCGGCTGGGCGCAGGTGAAGCCCTTCTTCTGGATCGTCGACGCACCGGGTTCGGCCATCGGACCGCACACCCATCTCGCCTTCAGCGCCCCGGATCGCGCCACCGTCGATGCCTTCCACGCCGCGGCACTCTCGGCAGGAGCGATCGAGCTCAGGCCTCCAGGGCTGCAGCCGGAATACCACGCCTCGTACTACGGATCATTCGTCCGCGATCTCAACGGCATCGACCTCGAGGCCGTCTGCCATCACGAATGATTCGACGGACGCGTTCTCAGTCGGTCAGCTACTGCCGAATATCGGCGGCAGGACGGGCAGCGGCGAGACAGGATATGCAGCAACATCCATGACGACGGTGCCGTCGCAGTAGCCGCCGTAGATCGTGGTCGTCCACACGCCCTCGAAGCTGCCATCGGGCTGCGGGGTGTAGTAGGCCACCGAGTGCGCGTCGTTGTACTCCTTGGGATTTCCTTCACCCTTCCAGCAGTCCCACACCCAGTCGTAGGTGTGCACCCAACTCGTTCCGTCCCAGACGTAGTCGATCGGGCGGTTCTGGAGGGACTCGTTCGCCGGGGGTGGACCGGCGACGACGGAGGCAACACAGTCTCCGTCGACGCAATCGGTGGCGAAGGTGTAGACGTTGGAGAAATCCGGTTCTCGCTGCGACGCCGCTGCGCTCGTGCCGGTCTTGCTCGCCGCGAACCGCATCAGCGAATAATCACCCGACCACGAAGGATCGTCACCGGGTGCCGCACCGGCCGGGAGTGCTCCCGCGACAATCCACGCCATGACCATCGCAAGCACGAGCACAGTCTTTCGCATAGGAGGACGGTAACGGCTGAGACCCCGCAACGAGCCCGAGACGGCAAAGTCCGCCCGCCCGGTGGGCGATTCAGGCCTGAACCACCCACACCATATTGCCGTCGGGATCACGCAGCACGAACATCGGCGGCGCACCGTCCTCCGTCCCGGACAATGCGTCCATGTCGACACCGCCGATCGCGGCCAGTCGCGCATGTTCCGCCTCGACGTCGGGAGTTTCCACACCGATCGAGGACCCACCGGGCGAGTCACCCATCGGCGGATTCAGGGCCAGGCGTGCCGTCGAACCGGGCGGCGCCACCTCGACCCACCGATACTCGCCCTCGGGGCCGAAACGCGTATCGTCGCGCAGCTCGAAACCGAGCACGCGTGAATAGAACTCGAGCGCGGCGTCCTGGTCTGCGACGGTGAACATGGCCACGCCGATGTTCACGATGGTGCTGGATGTTTGATCGGTCATGCCGGTACCGACTCGAGGCGCATCGAAAACTCACCGCGCACCCCAGATAAAACAAAGCCCCGCACCGACCGAAGTCGATGCGGGGCTTTGTCTGCTGGCTCTGTCGTCGTGAGCGGAAACTCGTAGTGGGCTACGAGTTTCTGTGCACGTGCGACGAAGTCGCTCTAGCGGTATTCGTTGGAGAAACCGTAGTCGTCGAGCGGCACGGCAGCGCCGGTTCCCTGGCCGAAGCCGTCCGGGCTGTAGTACTGATCGTCGTACGACGGCACCGCGTATGCCGCGGCACGTGCCTCTTCGGTCGGCTGCACCGTGATGTTCCGGTACCGGTTGATGCCGGTACCAGCCGGGATGAGCTTACCGATGATGACGTTCTCCTTGAGACCTATGAGCTTGTCGCTACGGCAGTTGATCGCCGCATCGGTGAGCACACGAGTGGTCTCCTGGAACGACGCTGCCGACAGCCACGAGTCGGTGGCCAGCGACGCCTTGGTGATACCCATCAGGACCGGACGTCCGGCTGCGGGCTCGCCACCCTCGGAGACGACGCGACGGTTGCTCGACTCGAATTCGCTGCGCTCGGTGAGTGAACCGGGCAGGAACTCGGTGGAGCCGCTGTCGATGATCGTCACGCGACGGAGCATCTGGCGAACGATCGTCTCGATGTGCTTGTCGTGAATCGACACACCCTGCGACCGGTACACCTCCTGGACCTCGTTGACGAGGTGAATCTGCACCTGACGGGGACCCATCACACGCAGGACCTCGTGCGGATCGGCAGCACCTTCCATGAGCTGCTGGCCGACCTCGACGTGGTCACCGTCCGCCAAGAGGCGCTCGGTGCCGTCGTCGTGCTTGAAGACGCGCAGACGCTGACGCTTGGAGAGCTTGTCGTAGACGACCTCTTCGCCGCCGTCGTCCGGAACGATGGTGATCTTGTAGAAACGATCGCCGTCCTCGAGCTGGATGCGTCCCGACACGTCCGCGATCGGAGCCTTGCCCTTCGGCACACGTGCCTCGAACAGCTCCTGCACACGAGGCAGACCACCGGTGATGTCATCTCCGGCGACACCACCCTGGTGGAAGGTACGCATGGTCAGCTGGGTTCCGGGCTCACCGATGGACTGTGCGGCAACGATACCGACGGCCTCACCGATGTCGACCAGCTTGCCGGTGGCCATCGAGCGGCCGTAGCAGGTGGCGCAGACGCCGGTTCCGGTGGTGCAGGTGAGCACCGAGCGAACCTTGACCGACGTGATGCCCGCGGCGAGCAGCGCGTCGATGGCCGGGTCACCGAGATCGTGTCCGCGAGCGACGATGACCGTGCCGTTCTCGTCGACAGCGTCGTTCGCCAAGGTGCGGGCGTACGTGCTGGTCTCGACGTGAGCGTCGCGGATCATCTTGCCGTCGGCCGTCTTCTCGGCGATCGTCGTGACGATGCCGCGCTCGGTGCCACAGTCGGTTTCCCGAACGATGACATCCTGCGAGACGTCGACCAGACGACGCGTCAGGTAGCCCGAGTCGGCGGTACGAAGCGCCGTGTCGGCCAGACCCTTACGAGCACCGTGCGTGTTGATGAAGTACTCGAGAACCGTCAGGCCTTCCTTGAAGGAAGACTTGATCGGACGCGGGATGAACTCACCCTTCGGGTTCGTCACCAAGCCCTTCATGCCGGCGAGCGAGCGAACCTGAGTCATGTTTCCGGCTGCGCCGGACTTCACGATCATCGGGATCGGGTTGTCGTCGGGGAAGTGCGCCTCCATAGCCTTACCGACCTGCTCGGTCGCGTCCTGCCAGATCTTGACCAGAGCGGAGTTGCGCTCGACCTTGTCGAGTGCGCCACGCTGGTACTTCTTCTCGATCTGATCGGCCTGAGCCTCGAAGGTCTCCATGATCTGCGGCTTCTCCGGCGGCACGAGGACGTCGGAGATCGAGATGGTGACACCCGAACGCGTGGCCCAGTAGAAGCCTGCGTCCTTGAGCTTGTCGACGGTCTGCGCGACGACGATCATCGGGTAACGCTCGGCGAGATCGTTGATGATGGTCGACTGACGCTTCTTCGGCATCTGCTCGTTGACGAACGGGTAGTCCGCCGGAAGCAGCTCGTTGAAGAGCACGCGTCCCAGAGTGGTCTGCGCGGTCCATGCCTCGCCGCGGTTCCAGCCGTTCGGGAACAGCTCGTTCTCGATGTCACGCGGCGGGCGCTGCGTGGTGAGACGAACCCGAATCTGCGACTGCACCGTGAGCGATCCACGATCGACGGCCATCTGAGCCTCGGCCGGGGAGGAGTACGCCCCGAACTCGGCCGTGTCGGTCTTGGCGTCGGCGCGCTCGCCGACAGCACCGGCATCGAGACGCGTCAGGTGGTACAGACCCGTCACCATGTCCAGACGCGGCATGGCGAGCGGACGGCCCGATGCCGGCGAGAGGATGTTGTTCGACGACAGCATCAGCACGCGTGCCTCGGCCTGAGCCTCGGCGGACAGCGGGAGGTGGACAGCCATCTGGTCACCGTCGAAGTCGGCGTTGAACGCCTCACACACGAGCGGGTGCAGCTGGATGGCCTTGCCCTCGACGAGCTGCGGCTCGAACGCCTGGATGCCCAACCGGTGCAGGGTGGGTGCACGGTTCAGCAGCACGGGGTGCTCTGCGATGACCTCTTCGAGAACGTCCCACACCTGCGGACGCTGACGCTCGACCATGCGCTTGGCCGACTTGATGTTCTGCGCGTGGTTCAGATCCACCAGACGCTTCATCACGAACGGCTTGAACAGCTCGAGAGCCATTAGCTTCGGCAGACCACACTGGTGCAGCTTGAGCTGCGGGCCGACGACGATGACCGAACGGCCCGAGTAGTCGACGCGCTTGCCGAGGAGGTTCTGACGGAAACGACCCTGCTTGCCCTTGAGCAAGTCGGAGAGCGACTTCAGCGGACGGTTACCCGGTCCGGTTACCGGACGTCCACGACGGCCGTTGTCGAACAGGGCGTCGACCGACTCCTGCAGCATCCGCTTCTCGTTGTTGACGATGATCTCGGGAGCACCGAGATCGATCAGACGCTTGAGGCGGTTGTTGCGGTTGATGACGCGGCGGTACAGATCGTTGAGGTCGGACGTCGCGAAACGTCCACCGTCGAGCTGCACCATCGGACGAAGCTCCGGCGGGATGACCGGGACAGCGTCCAGGACCATGCCCATCGGGGAGTTACGGCCGGCCTGGAACGCAGCGACGACCTTCAGACGCTTGAGCGCGCGCAGCTTCTTCTGGCCCTTGCCGCTACGGATGGTCTCGCGAAGAGATTCCGCCTCGGCGTCGATGTCGAAGGTCTGCATGAGCTTCTGGATCGACTCGGCACCCATGGCACCGGTGAAGTACTCGCCGTACCGGTCGATGAGCTCGCGGTAGATGAGCTCGTCGACGATGAGCTGCTTGGGAGCGAGCTTGGTGAACGTGGTCCAGATCTCTTCGAGACGATCGAGCTCACGCTGCGCGCGGTCACGGAGCTGACGCATCTCGCGCTCGCCGCCGTCCTTGACCTTGCGGCGCACGTCGGACTTGGCACCCTCGGCTTCGAGCTCGGCGATGTCGGCTTCGAGCTTCTGCGCACGAGCCTCGAGATCGGCGTCGCGCTGATCTGCGACGGCCTTCTTCTCGACCTCCATCTCGGCCTCGAGCGTCGAGAGCTCGTTGTGACGGAGCTCGTCGTCGACCGTGGTGATGACGTAGGCAGCGAAGTAGATGATCTTCTCGAGATCCTTCGGAGCCAGGTCGAGCAGGTAGCCCAGACGCGACGGCACACCCTTGAAGTACCAGATGTGCGTGACCGGAGCAGCCAGTTCGATGTGGCCCATGCGCTCACGACGCACCTTGGCGCGAGTGACCTCGACGCCACAACGCTCACAGATGATGCCCTTGAAGCGGACGCGCTTGTACTTGCCGCAGTAGCACTCCCAGTCCCGAGTGGGGCCGAAGATCTTCTCGCAGAAGAGGCCGTCCTTCTCGGGCTTGAGCGTGCGGTAGTTGATGGTCTCCGGCTTCTTGACCTCGCCGTAGGACCACTGACGGATGTCGTCCGCAGTGGCAAGGCCAATGCGAAGTTCATCGAAGAAGTTGACGTCGAGCACGTAACTTCCTTTCCCCGTTATGGGTGTTGTGCTGGAAGAGCAAATGAGAAGAACGCCTCCGGGCCTGCAGTGACGCAGGCCCGGAGACCACTGAACTACTGAGCGAGGTCGTCGACCGTGGCAGCTTCGTTGCGGGAGAGGTTGATTCCCAGGTTGGCTGCGGCACGCTCGAGGTCTTCGTCGTCACCGTCGGCCATCGTGATGGCAGCGCCGTCCGAGGACAGCACCTCCACGTTGAGGCACAGCGACTGGAGCTCCTTGAGGAGCACCTTGAAGGACTCGGGGATACCGGGCTCGGGAATGTTCTCGCCCTTGACGATCGCCTCGTACACCTTCACGCGGCCGACAACGTCGTCCGACTTGATGGTGAGAAGCTCCTGCAGCGTGTACGCGGCACCGTAGGCCTGCATGGCCCAGCACTCCATCTCACCGAAGCGCTGTCCACCGAACTGGGCCTTACCACCGAGGGGCTGCTGCGTGATCATCGAGTACGGCCCGGTCGAACGAGCGTGGATCTTGTCGTCGACCAAGTGGTGCAGCTTGATGATGTACATGTAGCCCACCGACACCGGGTACGGGAACGGCTCGCCGGAGCGGCCGTCGAACAACGTGGCCTTACCGTCGGATCCGACCATCTGCTCGCCGTCGCGGTTGGGAATCGTGCTCTCCAGCAAGCCGGCGAGCTGATTCTCCTTGGCACCGTCGAACACCGGGGTGGCGATGTTGCTGTCGGCCGGAGCCGCCAACATCTCCTCGGGCAGACGCTCGGCCCAATCGGGCTTCGTGCCGTCCGCGGCGATCTGAACGTTCCATCCGGTCTTGCCGATCCAACCCAGGTGGGTTTCGAGGACCTGACCGATGTTCATACGACGCGGCACACCGTGGGTGTTGAGGATGATGTCGATCGGGGTGCCGTCGGGCAGGAACGGCATGTCCTCCTGCGGGAGGATCTTGCCGATGACGCCCTTGTTGCCGTGACGGCCTGCGAGCTTGTCGCCGTCCTGGATCTTGCGCTTCTGAGCCACGTAGACGCGGACCAGCTCGTTGACGCCGGGAGGCAGATCGTCGTCGTCGTCGCGCGAGAAGACGCGGATGCCGATGACCTTTCCGTTCTCGCCGTGCGGAACCTTGAGCGAGGTGTCGCGAACTTCGCGAGCCTTCTCACCGAAGATGGCGCGCAAGAGGCGCTCTTCGGGGGTCAGCTCGGTCTCGCCCTTCGGCGTGACCTTTCCGACCAACACGTCGCCGTCACGAACCTCGGCACCGATACGGATGATGCCGCGCTCGTCGAGGTCTGCGAGGACCTCGTCGGAGACGTTCGGGATGTCGCGAGTGATCTCCTCGGCACCGAGCTTGGTGTCGCGAGCATCGATCTCGTGCTCCTCGATGTGGATCGAGGTGAGAACGTCCTCTTCCACGAGGCGCTGCGACAGGATGATCGCGTCCTCGTAGTTGTGGCCCTCCCACGGCATGATCGCCAGCAGCAGGTTCTTGCCGAGTGCCATCTCACCGTTCTCGGTGCAGGGGCCGTCGGCGAGGACCTGGCCGGTCTCGACGCGCTGTCCCTCGTCCACGATCGGACGCTGGTTGGCGCAGGTGCCCTGGTTGGAGCGCGCGAACTTACGCATCCGGTAGGTCTTGCGAGTTCCGTCGTCGGCCATGACCGTGACGTAATCGGCGGAGACCTCTTCGACGACACCGGTCTTCTCGGTGATGACGACGTCACCGGCGTCGACAGCTGCACGCAGCTCCATGCCGGTCCCGACGATCGGCGACTCGCTGCGAACCAGCGGGACGGCCTGACGCTGCATGTTCGCGCCCATCAGGGCACGGTTGGCATCGTCGTGCTCGAGGAACGGGATCATCGCGGTTGCGACGGACACCATCTGGCGCGGCGAGACGTCCATGTAGTCGATGTCGTCGGACGAGACGAACTCGACCTCTCCACCCTTACGACGGACGAGAATCTTGTCCTCGATGAAGTGACCCGAGTCGTCGACCGGAGAGTTCGCCTGCGCGAGCGTGTGGCGATCCTCCTCGTCGGCGGTCAGGTAATCGACATCGTCGGTGACCTTGCCGTCGACGACCTTGCGGTACGGGGTCTCGATGAACCCGAACGGGTTGACGCGTGCGTACACCGAGAGCGATCCGATCAGGCCGATGTTCGGGCCTTCCGGGGTCTCGATGGGGCACATGCGGCCGTAGTGCGAGGGGTGCACGTCGCGGACCTCGAGGCCGGCGCGCTCACGAGAGAGACCGCCGGGTCCCAGTGCCGACAGGCGACGCTTGTGCGTCAGACCCGACAGCGGGTTGTTCTGGTCCATGAACTGCGAGAGCTGGGACGTTCCGAAGAACTCCTTGATCGCAGCGACGACGGGACGGATGTTGATCAGGGTCTGCGGCGTGATCGCCTCGACGTCCTGAGTCGTCATACGTTCGCGCACGACGCGCTCCATGCGGGACAGGCCCACGCGGATCTGGTTCTGGATGAGCTCGCCGACGGTACGCAGACGACGGTTACCGAAGTGGTCGATGTCGTCGACCTCGACCGGAACCTCGACGCCGTCGGGTGCGGTCATCGAGGTCTCACCTGCGTGCAGACGCACCAGGTACTCGATGGTCGCGACGATGTCTTCCTCGGTGAGGGTCGACGCCACGATGGGCTGACCCGAGTTGAGGCCGAGCTTCTTGTTGATCTTGTAGCGACCCACGCGAGCGAGGTCGTAGCGCTTGTCCTTGAAGAACAGGTTCTCCAGCAGGGTCTGCGCCGACTCCTTGGTCGGCGGCTCGCCCGGACGCAACTTGCGGTAGATGTCGAGGAGTGCCTCGTCGGTACCGGCGGTGTTGTCCTTCTCCAGCGTGGCCATGAGGATCTCGGAGAAGCCGAAGCGCTCCGTGATCTGCTCGGTGGACCAGCCGAGAGCCTTCAGCAGCACCGTGACGGGCTGGCGACGCTTGCGGTCGATGCGGACACCGACGGTGTCGCGCTTGTCGACGTCGAACTCGAGCCATGCGCCGCGACCGGGGATCACCTTGACGCTGTGCAGGTCCTTCTCGGTGGTCTTGTCGATCGAATGATCGAAGTAGACGCCCGGCGAACGCACCAGCTGCGAGACGACGACACGCTCGGTGCCGTTGATGATGAAGGTGCCCTTGTCGGTCATCATCGGGAAATCACCCATGAAGACCGTCTGGCTCTTGATCTCACCGGTGTTGTTGTTGATGAACTCGGCCGTGACGAACAGCGGAGCCGCGTACGTCATGTCCTTGTCCTTGCACTCATCGGTCGAGGCCTTGACCTCGTCGAATCGTGGGTCGGAGAAGGAGAGAGACATCGAACCCGAGAAGTCCTCGATCGGAGAGAGCTCGGTCAGGATGTCCTCGAGTCCACCGGCGACACTGCTGTCTCCGCGGGCGGCGGCACGGTCACGCCAACTTTGCGCACCTACCAGCCATTCGAACGAATCCGTCTGTACATCGAGGAGACCGGGTACCTCCAACGGCTCGCGAATGTTCGCGAACGAAACCCTCCTCGGGGCTCCCGGTGTTCCGACAACTGCCTTGGTCTGGCTAGAGACTGCCAAGATGCGTCCTTCCAGCACCTCACGCGGGTCGCTCGTGCAGTGCGACCGCCGCTGTATCTGTTTGCTATATGTGGGGCGAATTTCGGCTGGTGCAACCAGACCGAATCCCCATCACAGCGGCCCGAAAACGTGCTTTCGGGTAACAGCGATCGAGAGGTGGACAGGAGGCAGCCAGCGCAACGTCCAAAGGTACCCCAAATGTGCGCACAGCGCAACGGGGGCATCAAAAGTAGCACCCGGGGTCCATTCACGCGCCGACTCGACGAAAGCGTGTCGCCTGCCGAACGCCCAGAACCACTGCGCTCATCGAACCACTGCGCTTCCGAAACCACTGGGGGTGCTCCTGACGACAAGAGTGAACCGTGCCGCCCCCTTCGTCAAGAGGTTCGGCCCGATCCGTTTTCCGAGAGACTGCTCTCGACCCGGCCGCGTCAATGAACCACTGCACCGCCGAGACGTGTGCAACGGTCCATTGACGCAGTCGGGAGGACGCAGTCGGGAGGACGCAGTCGGGAGGACGCAGTCGGGGGCGGGCCACCCGGCGGGGACACCGACGCACCCGCCCCTGCCGACTACCGGTCGGCCTTGCGCCACCGCGTGGCCTCGGCGAGCGCGAACCCGTGGACATCCGCCAGCTCACCCAACCGCTCGACACTGTCGCCGTCGAGGGTGGTGCCGATGCTGCGCAGTCCGAACTCGCCCGACAACGCGATCAGCATCGTCTCGGCCATGCAGGCATACGTCAGACCTGGAGCCAACCCGTAGGTCAACCCGAATTCCGAACCCGACGGCACCCGCACGATGCCGCCGTCGAACACCGTCACGTCGGGCCGCTCACTGCGCACGTCCCGGCCGATGTTCGGCGGCTGCGCAACATCGCAGACGATGGCACCCTCCATCAGATCCGTCGGATCGATCAGCGCATGCGGCGCCGATGTCGCAGCGATGACGATCAACGAATCCTTCACCGCAGCAACAGAATCGGTGAAGAACTCGACATGTCGCGACCTGATCAGATCGTCCAGATCACCGTCGACCGCGTGCGCGGCACCGGCCAGATCTCCCGAACCCGTCCCGGCCCGAGCGCACGCCACCATCTCCTGCGCGGCCGCCCACAGCTTGGGTGCGACGACCGAACTCTCCCCCTTCCTGCCGACCAACACGACGGCGCCGACCTCGCCGGCCAACTGCATGCCGATCGTTCGCCCGATCGCCCCGGCGGCACCGAGAATCGTCACCCGAGCCCGCGCGACATCGATACCGCGTTCACGGCACACGCGTCGAACAGCCCGCAGACTCGCCGCAGCGGTGAACGTGTTGCCGGTGGTGATCGGTCGCGTCGTCGCGCCGAGGCCCAACCCGTTCCCGGTGATCACCGACGAATAACCGCCCAACCCGACCACCGTCGCACCGCGTGAGATCGCCAGGTCGACGGCACCGCCGACCACCCGCAGCGCCTGCTCGGTCGGCAGATGCAGCAACTGCTCGGAGGTGTACGGCAGCCCGATCAGATCGCCGTGCGCCGTCGCCTCCTCACCCCCGACGACTCGGCCGCTGCCGATGACGAACGACGCAGGTTCGAGCTCGGACGTCGATGCCGCGAACCGCTCGAGCAGGTCCTGCCGCTCGCCGTGGTCGAACACCTCCAGCGCCGGATCGAACGCAGCGAAGAATCCGAGATCGAGAGGATGCGCGATGAACGCGAAGCGTCGATCGGCCTGTCGCACAGGGATATCGGGCGTCCGACCCGGGCGCAACGCCTCGAGCGCGGGCGGAGTGGCGACGGTCGGTCGGCCCAGCAGATGCCCGAACAATCCGTCCAGGTCCCCCACCGCCGCATACCCCAATGCGCGATCCAACGCCGCGACCAGCCGCGAGCACTGCACCGCCGACACCGTCAACGGTGGTTCGATCCGAATCACCCTGTTACCGAACAGAGTCGGAGCCACACGTATCCCCTCTACATCGAGCAGGTACGAGCAGATCACCACCGCCAGATTGTGTTGATCGGCAATCGATCCCAGCAACGACTGCCGCCCGACGAAGTTCACGTCCGCGGTGAGTTCCAGGCCCAGCAACAGTCCGCGACCGCGCACCACGGTGACCACCGACGGATATTTCTCGGCCAGCACGGAGAGATCGTTCTTCAGCTGCCGCCCGAGAACGGCCACGGTCTGCACCAGAGCGCAGTCGTCTCGAGTCAACTCGTCGAGTACCGCGATACCGACCCGCGCGGCCAACGCGTTCCCGGCGAAGGTCGACGTGTGACGGAGCGCGAAACTTTCGTCCACCAACCTCGGCGCACACAACACCGCACCCACCGGCACGATCCCTCCCCCGAGCGCTTTGGCCACGGTGAGAATGTCCGGCACCACACCATCGTGCTCGGCGGCGAACATCCTGCCGGTCCGGCCGAGCCCGGTCTGCACCTCGTCGAGAGCCATCAGCACCCCGTGCCGATCACAGATCTCCCGCACGCGGCGTAGGTACCCGTCGGGTGGACACACCACCCCGCCCTCACCCTGGATCGGCTCCACCAGAAACACCGCATAGTGCCCGGGTGCCACCGCCAGGGCCGCGTCGAGCGCGTCCGAATCACCGAACTCGATGTGATCGAATCCCTCGACCGGTGCACCGAAACCGCTCTGGTACTTGATGTTTCCCGTCGCAGACAAAGCGCCGAGAGTCTTGCCGTGAAAACCGTTCCCGGTGGTCAGTACACCCAGCCGACCGGTGTGCGCTCGCGCGATCTTGAGCGCCACCTCGGTAGCCTCGGTACCACTGTTGACGAACGTCGTCCGCGTCAATCCGTCGGGTGCGATGCGCCCCAACCGATCTGCCAATTCACCCGCTGCCGTCAGCACCGACGGCTGCACGAAGATCGCCTCCCCGCTGCATCGAACATCGTTGATCGCCTGCCAGATCGGAGTGGGGCCGTGACCGAACGGCAGCGCCCCGTATGCACCCGCGAAGTCCAGATAGCGTCGACCCGCGGCGTCGAACAGAACCGTCCCGTCGCCCCGCACGTACTCGCGATCCAAGTTCAGCGCAGACAACAGCCGATACAGTTCGGGATTGACGTGCTCGGCAAAGCCCGAACGACCGGACCTGGATTCCAGCGCGAAATAATCGATGGTTGTGTCAGTCATGACCTGCATGCTCCGTTTTCATCGGATCCACCCCTGGCTGTCGAGCGTCTATTGGTTGTCTCGAACAACCAGGGCTCGCCCCAAGCCAGGACGCAATCGCGATGGTAACTCGGTGGCCAGCCGGTGACAGACGGCCGAAAAGCGCACGAAAAAGCCCCGTCCGAGCAGGAATTCTGCGTCGAACGGGGCCGGATCGAGTGCTGTTGTGACGCCTACTGATCGTCGATTGCCGACAGCTTCCAGGTGCCGTCGACCTTCTCCATGTTCACCGTCAACGGGCCCTCGGCACTACCCGATGCGACACCGTTCTGCGTGGCACTGATGTTCACGTTGGCGATCAGTTCCGCCATGCCATCCTCCAGCCGCGAGACGCCGATATCGGTGACCATAGCTTCGGTTCCCGTATCCGTCTGCACCACAGCCGATTTGGTGGTTTCCGCGGTGGAGTTGAACTCGTCGAGCATCGACTGATTGAGCACCGCACGAGCGGCATCGAAATCGGCGTCGATCGTGGCGGCCTTGTACGTGTACAAGGTTTGCAGCGCGTCGGTCGCGGCCGAAGTGACTTCCTGCGTCGCCGCGGAATCCACCCAGGCTGCGTTGTCGATCGTGGCGAACGGCTTGAACGCGGCAACGGCAGCGAACGCACCGAGCACAACGGCTATGACCGCAACGACGATGACGTGCTTGTAGCCGATCCCCGACGCCGACGCCGACGCGGCGGCAGAGTCGGTCGACGCGGAATCAGCTGCGGACTTGTCGGTTGGCGGCTTGTCGAGCACAGGCTTGTCGGTTGCCGGCTTCTCGAGCACAGGCTTGTCGGTAGCGGGCTTATCGGTTGCCGGCTTGTCGAGCACAGGCTTGTCGGCAGCGGGCTTATCGGTCACCGGCTTCTCGACAGCAGGCTTGTCGAGCGCGGGGTTGTCGGCTGTGGGCTTGTCCGATACGGGCTCGGTGGGCGGTGTCGTGGTGACCGCCGAAGTCTCGGTCGCAGCGGACGCCTCGGCACCGGTCGAGTCCGTGGCGGAGTTGGCAGCAGTCGGCTTCCCGGTACCGGCCACCTTCCGGCGAACTTTGCTGGTGGTGGTGGGTGGAACGATCTTGCGACGCTGGGGAGGCACTACAGAACTCCTTCGAAACTCACTTCGGTACAGACGGAAAACACCAATGCCGGATCTCTCAATTGCCGCCGGCGTCGGGCTGAGGAGCCGGCGTCGCTTCCGCACTGGGGTCGGCCGCATTCGGATCGACCGCATTCGGGTCGGCGGGGCCGCCCGGTTCGGTCGGGACAACGGGATTGGTGTTCGGGTTGTCGAGCGAGATCCGTGAACCGATGGGGTCGACCTTGTTGGTCTTCCACACCCCGTCGACCTCTTCCATGGCCAGACGCATCGTCAGCTTGCTGCGCTCGACGCGATCGGGCCACGTAGTGGTCGTCGCGATGACCACGAGGGCGGTGGCGGTGTTCTCGTCCGTGCTCAGCTCGGTGAGCGTGCCGTGCAACACTTCGGCCTCGCTCTTGGCACCGGACTGACGAACCTGATCGGTGATTCCCGAGCGAGTCTGCTCGAGGTCGTTGAGCATCAGGTCGCCGGTGATCGACGACTTCATGTTGTCGAACGACTGATCGATGGCTGCTGCGTCGACCGTGTTCAGGTTGACGGCGGCCTGCTGAGCTCCGGTCAGCGCCGCGTCCCTGGTGTCCGCGGTGGGCTTCTGGCTCAGTAACGCATTGCCCCAGCCGTAACCGAAGAACACTGCCGCCGCGAGAGCGGCAACGGCGATCACCGTGACGACGGCCAACAGGATTTTCGCGGTCTTGGTGCGCCCTGGAGTCGCTGGGGACTCCAGGGCTTCGGTGCTCGAGTTCACACTTTCCACCCTACTACTCGGTAATATCCGGCCGAACCACTCTCGGCCCGACGGCAGTGCTGAGCAGCAGTTCCACCGATTTCACTACTTCGGCGTGACGCCGATCAGCGGTGCCAACTGGGTGGCGATGGGGTTGAGGTTGAGCTTCTCCGGATCGACCTTGGGCTTGAGGTCCCACGGCTGCGGCACGTCCGGATCGGCGAACACGATGCGGTTCGCGGACCGCACACCCGTGACGCTGCCCTGCGGTGTCGCGCAGTTCGCGTCGAGGTTCAACGGGTAGTTCTCCCGAGTCGGATCGAAGTTCGGGTTCTTGCGCTTCTCCTCGTCGAGGATCGCCTGCGAACCCTCGTAGCCCACCGTGCAGGGCGGCGGGTTGTTGGTCTCGAGCAACAGACCCTGACGGATCGTGCCGTCGTTCGGGACGATCGTCGAGATGCCGGCACCGAGGGCAGGCAGGAACGTCAGGAACGGACGAAGCGCGACGTACCGCGGTTCGGCCTGAGCAGCAACCAAGGCCAGGTTGTTGATGTCGGTGGTCAGAGCCGGACCGGCATCGGTGATGAGACCGCCGAGCTGATCGCCTGCCGCCGTACCGGTATCGATGAGGCGGCGAATGTCCGGATCGCTGGACTTCAACTGAGCCGTCACTTCGTCGAGGCTGGTGCTGAACTGACGAATCAGATCCGACTGCTCGGACTGCGTGTTCAACACCGGCACCGCGTCACGCACCAGCGCAAGCGTCTCCGGCAACGCCTCGTTGCCGGCCTCGGAGATGTTCCCGAGCGAATCGACGAGAGACGCCAGATCTGCGCCCTTACCGTCGAATGCGACGCCGAGTTCGTTGACGACCCGCGTCAGCGTGTCCAGCGGTACCGACCGGACCAACGTGTTCGTGTTGGCGAGGACGTCCTCCACCGGCACGGGCGTGGTGGTGTCGGCCTGCGCGATCTGCGAACCATCGACCAGGAACGGCCCCTGATCGGTGTCGGGCTGCAAGTCGACGTACTGCTCACCGATCGCAGACCGGTTGGCGACAACGGCCTTCGTACCGGCCGGGATGTCCGGCCCACCGTTGTCGAGCATGAGCGCGACCCGGACGCCGTCCTGCGTCAGTTCCAGATCCCCGACGGCTCCCACCGGAACACCTCGGTAGGTGACCTCGGCATTGGAGAAGATGCCACCGGAATCGGCGAGATTCAGATCGACCTGGTACTGCCCGAAGCCGAGCATGTTGTCCAGGCGCACGTACTTGGCACCGACATAGACCAAGCCCAGTACGGCGACCACGACGAAGAGGACCAATTGAATGCGAACCAGTCTCGATCTCACTGTCCAACTCCGAATCGCTCGAGCAGATCGTTCAACGGTGCCAACGGATCGGCCGGTGCGGGCGCAGCGGCCGCGGCAGCCTGCTCGTTGGCCGGGGCACCCGGGCCCGGAACCGGTGACGGGACGATCGGCGGCAACGGCAGCAACGAGATCGTCGGCCAACCCGGCCGAGGTCCGTTTCCGTTGTAGTACGGATTGGACGGGTCGACCACCGGCAGCGTGTTGCCGTACTTGGGCTGGACGTAGACCGGATCGCCCTCACCGACGCCGAAGTTACGCAGCGCAGTTCCGATCGACAGGTCGAGTGAGAGGAACAGGTTGGCGGAGTTGCCCTCGATGATCTTCTCGGTGCCGTCGGCGAACGGCAGCGTCGGAATGACCGAAAGCGAGCTCACCACGTCGTCCGCCGAATCGGCCAGGGCCTGGAGCGTCGGGCGCAGTGCCCGCAGGTCTGCGATCAGATCGTCCTTGGAACGGTCGATCACGTCGGTGCCGACGGCTCCGAGGCGATCGAGAGCTCCGAGCATCTCGGTCAGCTGCGGACGCTGCTGCTCGAGCACCTCGGTGGCGATCGGCAGGTCCTTCAGTACGGCGTCGATCTTGTCGGTCTGCGTGTTGACCCGGCCGCTGAGAGTGTCGAGACCGTCGATGGCGCGGGTGATGTCGTCGCGCTGCTGGTTGAGGCCGTCGATCAACGTGTTCGCCTGCTGCAGAAGCTCTTTCGTCTTGCCTTCGCGACCGTCGAACGCAGTGCTCAGTTCCTTGATGATCGGCGAGAGCTGCCCGACGCCGCCACCGTTGAGCAGCAGCGAGAGCGCACCGAGTACCTGCTCGATATCGGTGGCATGACGGGTTCGATCGAGCGGGATGGTGTCGCCGTCCTGCAACCGCGCTGCTGCCTCGTCACCGGGAGGTGCCGAGAGCTGCACGAACTTCTCACCGAGCAGGTTGGTCTGCTGCACCGAAGCGATCGCATTGGCAGGCAGATCCACGTCCGAGTTGAGGATGACGTCGACATCGGCCGTCCACCCCTCGTTCGGTACGGAGATGGAGGCGACTCGGCCGGCCGCCACACCGTCGACCTTGACGGTCGACTGCGGGACCAGGTCCAGCACGTCGTCGAACTGCACCGTCAGGTTGAACGGGTTGTCACCGACGTCGGCACCACCGGGGAGCGGGATGGCGTAGATGCCTGCCGACGAACATGCCCCGGCGGACAACGCCACCACACATGCGCCTGCACCTACTACCAACGAACGCTTCACGCGGGCTCGATTCCGATTCACAGAGGTCATCACTGTCCTCCTCCGATGAGCGACCGGTCGAGACCTGGCATGGGGGTGGACCCCAGTCTCGGCGAGACGTTGCCCGGCACGGTGCCTGGCACGGACACGTTCTGCTCGATGTCGTTGGTGAGAACGCCGAACGGCAGCACGATCCGGTTCTGGTCGGTGATGGGTGCCTGGATCATGTCGGTGAGGTTGGCGCACTGATCGATGATCGGCTGAATCTGCGCACCGAGGGCCTCGAAGCGAGGATCACCGGGCACCAGCTTGCCGAGGTCGAGCAATCGGCAGACGGTGCCGAGCGGATCCTGGGTCTCGTTCTGGAGATTGGCGCGCGTGGCCAGTGTGCCGGACTCGGCATCGTAGGCGTTGACCAGGTTGCTGATGGCCAGCGGCAGCAACGTCAGGGTCTGTACCAGTTGCTCGCGATTGTCCGCGAGAGTCTGGGTCGGCACCACGAGACCGTTGGCGGTATCGGTCAGTTCAGTGCGGTTGTCCGCAACGAAGGTGGCCACGTCACCGAGCGAGACCGACAGCTGCTGCAGCGCGGCACCCAACTCCTCTCGCTGACCCGACAGGAAACCGGTCAGGTCGGCCAGTTGCGTGTTGAAGCTGCGGACCTGCTGATCGTTGACGGCCAGAGCACTGACGAACGTCTGCAGATTCTTGATCGTGTCGAAGACGTCGCTGCGCGAATCGCTCAGTGTGCGACCGGCCGCCGACAGCTGAGTGATGCTGTTGCCCAACGCTTCACCGTTGCCGTCGAGATTGGCCGCGCCGGTGTTCACCAGGTCGGTGAGCGCGCCGTCCTTGTTGGCGCCATCTGGCCCGAGGGCAGTGGAGAGGTCGTTGATGGACGAGTACAGCTCGTCGACCTCGACGGGTGTGGCCGTGCGATCGCGACCGATCGTCGTTCCGCTGGCCATCGTGTCGCCGACGCTGTACGCGGGGGCGAGCTGGACGTAGCGATCGGCGACGAGCGACGGGGTGACCTGTACGGCCTTCGCCTCGGCCGGGATATCGACCCCACGGTCGACTCGCAGGACGACCTCGACGTCTTCACCCAACGGTGTGACCGATTCGACGGTACCGACCTTGACGCCCAGTACTCGGACCTCCGAGCCGGAGTAGATACCGACCGACTTGTCGAAGTACGCGGTGATCTTGGTCGAGCCGGCCCTGGTGAAGAGCCACCAGCCGGCAACTGCGACGACCAGAGCCACGATCACGACGACCGCGATCAGCGCGATCTTGTTCTTGTTTCTCGGCGCTGTCTGAGTCTCGGTCATCAGTTGCCTGCCAACTTGTCGACCGAGGGCTCGCGGTAACCAGGTATCAACGGAACTCCGGGTGGTGTGAGGTTGGCCAGGACGATGTCGAGCCACCGGCCGTTACCGACCACGTTCGTGTACAGCCGAATGAACGGCTCGTACAACTTGAGTGCGCGGTCGAGATTGTTGTTGTTGCGTTGCAGGGTCTCGATGACGCCGTTGAGCTGCTGCAGCATCGGGTTGATGGTGGCCTCGTTGTCACGAACCAGACCGGTCAGCTCCTGCGATACGCGCTGCGTACCACTGAGGAGCTCGGAGATGGCCTGCTGCCGATTGTTGAGCTCTTCGAGCAGCGGACCTGCGTCGGTGATGAGCTGGTTGAATTGCTCGTTGCGGTCGGCCAGCACCTTCGACGTCTCACCGGTGGCCTCGAACAGCTTCTTGAGCTCCTCATCGCGACTGGCCACGGTCTGCGACAGCCGGGTCACGCCGTCGAGCGAGGCTCGGATGTTCGCCGGGGTCTCGGAGAATGCGTCGGACAACGTGCGCATGCTGGTGGCGAGTTGGTCCGTGTCGATGTCGTTGATGGTCGACGCGGCAGCCGAGAACGCATCGATGACGTCGTACGGGGACGTGGTGCGCTCGAGCGGAATCGGGTCCTTGGGGCTCAGTGTCTCCGGTCCGCTCGGGTCGAGCGCCAGATACTTCTGCCCCAGCAGGGTCTTGATCGCGATGGCGGCCCGTGACTCGTTTCCGACCCACGCGTCCTTCACCGTGAAGTCCACGAGCACCCGGTCGCCTTCGAGACGAACGTCGGTCACCTTGCCGACCTTGACGCCCGCGATGCGAACCTCGTTGGAGGGCTTGAGTCCTGCGGCCTCGCTGAACTCCGCGGTGTACACCGAACCCGCACCGATGATGGGGAGACGGTCGAGAAAGAAGACCGACATCGTGGCGAGCAGGATGATCACGATTCCCAGTCCACCGATGGTGGCCGGACTACGTCGAGATGTCATTGCTTGATCCCCCCAGCTTTGCAGCGATCGGCCGAGTTCGTGTACAGCGGCTGGTTTACGGTCGGAAGCCCGGTGGGCAGATTCAGGTTCGGCGAGTTACCCGGTCCGGCGACGATGTCGATACCGCACAGGTAGAACGTGAACCACGATCCCTGCTGGGCCGTGCGAATGAGCTTGTCGAGTTTGACGGGCAGAATTCCGAGGACCGTGTCCACGTCGTCGCTTCGGCGGTTGATGGTCTCGGACAGCGTGTTCAGCGCCGTGACAGATCCCTGGATCGACGGCCGAGTCGGCTCGAGCAGGTCGGCGGTGGCGTTGGTCAGACCCGCGAGCGAGGTGACGGCGGAGCCGACGACCTCACGGTCGGCCGACAGACCCGAGACCAGCTGCTGGGTGTTGACGATCAAGCTGTCCAGCTGACCGTCGTTCTGGTTGACCGTCGCCAGCACGTTGTTGAGATTGGTGATGACCTGGCCGATGACCTGGTCCTTGTCGGCGACGGTGTTCGTCAGGGTCGCCGTGTTGGTCACCAGTTCGTTGATCGTGCCCGACTCTCCCTGGAACACCTGGATGATCTGGTACGACAGCTTGTTGACGTCGTCGGAGCTCAGGGTGGTGAACAGCGGCCGGAAGCCGTCGAACAGCGTGGTCAGATTCACCGCAGGCTTGGTCCGTTCCAACGGAATGGTGGCACCTTCGGTGATCTTGCGGCCCTGGTCACCCGAGCCCTGCTCGATGGCGATGTAGCGCTGGCCCACCAGGTTCCTGAACCGGATGGTCGCCGTCGAACTGGCGGGCAGCCAGTCGCGACTGCTCAGCGTGAAGTCCACTTTCGCTTCGCGCTCGTTGGCGATCTCGATCGAGTCGACCTGGCCGACGCGAACGCCCGCGATGCGAACCTCGTCGCCCTCGTTGAGTGAGGTGACGTCGGTGAAGACCGCCGAGAACTTGCTACCGCCGCCGCCACTGCTGTTGGCGATGGTGAAGGCAAGGGTGGCCGTAGCAATGATCGTGATCACGGCGAACACGATCAGTTTGATGATCGGCGCGAGAAGGCCTCTCATGGCACGGTCACCTCCACTCCTCTCATCGCCGGTGCGCCGATAGCGGCTGCCCACGACGGAACACTGTCTGGTGCAACACCACTCGCCTGTCCGTAGATCACGGCGAGAGTGTCACGCTCGAAGTCCGAGCCCTCGTAGCTCGCAGGCTGCGCGGATGCGGCGACCGCGGGAACGATGGAGCTCTGAGCCGACTTGGGCGGCCCCTGCCCTTCGATCACCTGCGGTCCCGGGTTGCGGGTCGGCACCTGGTAGGAGCCGTCGTTGATCGAACCTCCCGGGTACTGCGGGAAGAACTCTCCCGGTGCTGCGGGTTCGAAGCAGGTGGCTCCGCGATCGTCGAACAAGCGCGGCTCGTCCTGGTTCGGCAAGTAACGGCCCTTCGGGTTGACGAACGATGCGGACACGTTGATGCCGGGGTACTCGTCGCCCTCGCCGAGCACGATCTTGCCGCGCCTGGCACCTTCGGCGAACTGAGAGAACGTGCAACCGAACGTCGGGGAGAACTCGGCCAGCAGCTCGAGAGCTTCACGAGAGTTCGCGGCCAATCCGATCAAGTTCTCGGAGTTGGTCTGCAGGAAGTCCGCGGTGGTGTAGGACGCCGAGGTCAGCGAGCCGTACAGCGTTTCGAGGCTGGACTGCCGCTCGACCACGGTGTTGCCCGTCGTCCGCAGGTTGTCCAGCGCCGAAATCAGTTCGGGCGCAGCGTCGGCGTAGGTCTCCGAGAAGTCCGCCAGCCCGACCAGCGTCTGCTGGATGTTCGGCAGCTCCGTGTTCAGCCCTGACACGACGTTGGTCAGGTTGTCGATGGTCTGTCCGAGCTGCTCGCCGCGTCCACTGAGTCCCTGTGCCAACGACCCGAGGGTGTTCGCCAGGTCCTGCGGCGGGATCGCCTGCAGCAGGGGAAGCAGGCCGTCGAGCAACTGCCCGACCTCGATGGCGTTGCCGCTGGTGTCCTGCTGAAGAACCGTGCCGTCGGTGATCGGCGACGCGGAATCGTTCTCGGGCAGGATCAGCGACACGTAACGCTCACCGAACAGAGTCTTGGGCAGCAACCGCGCCGTCGCATTGGACGGAATCAGTGGAGCCTTGTCCGGGTCGATGGCCAGCTGCGAGGTGACGACTCCGTCGACGGTGGACGCCGAGCGCACCTCGCCGACGATCATTCCGCGCACCTTCACATCGGCGTTCATCGGCAGAGCATTTCCGACCGAGTCGGTTTCGAGGCTGACGTTGACCACCGACTTGAACGTCTTGTTGTAGGACGTGATGCTCCATCCCAGAAACAGGATGAGCACCAGGAAGAACGCCAAACCGAGCAGTACTCGCTTCAGTCGCGACGGCGAGTCGATCATCCCGCAACCCTCACTGTGGTGGTCGTGCCCCAGATGGCGAGGCTCAAGAAGAAGTCCAGCACTGCGATCGTGACGATCGCGGTACGAACGGCACGGCCAACGGCCACACCGACACCGGCAGGTCCGCCCGAGGCGTGGTAGCCGTAATAGCAGTGGATCATGATCAGGACGAAGGCGAATATCAACACCTTCAGGAACGAATACAACACGTCTTCCGGAGGTAGGAAGAGGTTGAAGTAGTGGTCGTAGGACCCCGTGGACTGCCCGTTGAAGATGGTGCTGATCCCTCGGGACGCGACGTACGACGCCAACAGTCCGACGATGTAGAGCGGGATGACGGCCACGAAGCCGGCGATCATGCGGGTGGTCACCAGGAACGGCACGCTCGGTACCGCCATCACCTCGAGGGCGTCGATCTCCTCCGAGATCCGCATGGCACCGAGCTGGGCGGTGAAGCCACAGCCGACGGTGGCCGAGAGCGCAAGTCCTGCGACGATCGGCGCAATCTCACGAGTGTTGACGTACGCGGACAGGAAGCCGGTCAGTACCGAGCTACCGAGCTGCTCGAGTGCTGCGTAGCCCTGCAGCCCGACGACGATGCCGGTGAAGCCGGACATCATCACGATCACGCCGATGGTTCCGCCGATGACGGCGAGCGCACCGCTGCCGAAGGTGACCTCCGCCAGCAGGCGAAGCACCTCCTTCTTGTAATGCACCGCGGTCTTGGGAATCCACCCGATGGCCCGCAGGTAGAACGACATCTGCTCGCCTGCACGGTCGAGCACGTTGAGCGGGGCATTGCCGACGCGCTTGACGCGCATCAACGTGCGGTCACCGCGACCTCTTGCGATCGTCATCGCGGTTACGCTCCCTTCGCTGGGACGACCTGGAGATACACCAGGGTCAGAATGAGGTTGGCGAAGAAGAGCAGCAGGAACGTGATGACAACCGTCTGGTTCACTGCCTCGCCGACGCCCTTGGGTCCGGGATTGGGATTGAGCCCCTTGTAGGAGGCGATGATGCCCGCGATGAGCCCGAAGATCGCCGCTTTCGCTTCTGCGACATACAGATCGGGAAGCTGCGCCAGCGCTCCGAAGGACGCCAGGTACGCACCGGGGGTGCCGCCCTGGAGGATCACGTTGAAGAAGTAACCGCCGGCGATGCCGACGACCGAGACCAGGCCGTTGAGCAACAGTGCGACGAGAATCATCGCGAGCACTCGCGGAACGACCAGACGATGTACCGGATCGATGCCCAGCACCCGCATGGCGTCGATCTCCTCGCGAATGGTGCGCGAGCCGAGGTCGGCAGTGACGGCGGAACCTGCGGCACCGGCCACCAACAACGCGGTCACGATCGGACTGCCCTGCTGAATGACCGCGAGCACACTGGCCGCGCCGGTGAACGACTCGGCACCGAGCTGCTTGATGAGCGATCCGGTCTGCAGCGACACGACCGCGCCGAACGGAATCGCGACGAGCGCTGTCGGCAGAATCGTGACGCTGGCGATGAACCAGGCCTGCTCGATGAATTCACGGAACTGGAACGGCCTACGAAAGGTGTTCCGAACGACCTCGACGAACAGCTCGACGATATTTCCGGCTTGAGTCAGAGCGGCGTTCGCCGGAGCGAACGCGGACTTCTTCGATCCCCCCATGTCTGCTATTGACCCCGACCCTGTGTCGGAGCTTGGTAGCCCGGCTGGTCATGACCTTGGCTGCTGTAACCCTGCTGGTCGTAGCCCTGCTGGCCATAGCCCTGTTGGTCATAGCCCTGCTGGTCGTAACCCTGCTGGTCGTAGCTCTGCTGCTGGTCTGCGTACACGGGGTACCGCTGACCGGGATCGGTGGTGTCGAGGCTTTCCTGGATCGCGACCTGCGCACTGTGCGGCAGGGTGTGCATGATCTGGCGGACGCGTTCCTGCCTGCGTCCGACGGCCTGGCGCACCGGAGTACCCGGGGTGGCCTTCATCTGCGGGACGATGCCTTCCACGTCGTCGACGCCACCGGCGTGGTGCCCGGCGTCGACCATGGCCTGCTCTTGCGCCATCTGCGCCTCGTCCTTCTCCTCCGACATACCGATCGGACCGATCATGGTTCCGTTGAGGAACTGCTTGACCACCGGCTCGTCGCTGGTGAGCAGCACCTCACGCGGGCCGAACATCACCAGCTGGCGACGGAAGAGCATGCCGATGTTGTCGGGCACGGTCCGCGCGAGGTTGATGTTGTGCGAGACGATCAGGATCGTGGCGTCGATCTCGGCGTTGATGTCGATCAGGGTCTGCGAAATGTAGGTGGTACGAACGGGATCGAGGCCGGAGTCGGGCTCGTCGACGAGGATGATCTCGGGATCGAGAACCAGAGCGCGGGCGAGGCCGGCGCGCTTGCGCATACCGCCGGAGATCTCACCGGGGAGCTTGTCCTCGGCACCGAGCAGACCCGTCAGTTCCAACTTCTCCATGACGATCTTGCGGATGTCGGACTCGGACTTCTTGGTGTGCTCGCGGAGCGGGAATGCGACGTTGTCGTAGAGGTTCATCGAGCCGAACAGTGCGCCGTCCTGGAACAGCACGCCGAAGAGCTTGCGGATCTCGTAGAGCTCACGTGAGGAGCACTGCAGGATGTCGGTTCCGTCGATGAAGATCTTGCCCTGCTCGGGCCGGAGGAGGCCGATCAGAGACTTCAGGAAGACCGACTTACCGGTTCCGGACGGACCGAGGAGAGCACTGACTTCACCCTTCGGCAGGGTCAACGTCACGTCCTGCCAGATCTTCTGTACACCGAAAGACTTGGTCAATCCCTCGACCGAAACCTCGACTCCCACGCTGACCTCCACAATTCGTACACATCGACCCAGATGTGGGTTGCGTCACTGTAACCCATGCACGTGTCCGCTCCGACACAGGAGCTTACCGCCCAGTAAAAACTTCCCCGAGTCAGGCTGTAGAGCTTGCATCAGTGTGGCCCATCTCACGCGACACGGTCGGCGACTCGCCAGAACTGTGACAAGTCCCTGCCGTGCTTTGCTGTGACAAGCCACAAGCGATCACAGCCGAAACCCTTCGGAAAGCTTCGGACTTCGGCGAGGTCGAGTAAACAGGGACGCAGAGCGAGTGTCACGCGATCTCGCGGAGTCCGTGACCGATCACAACGACACCTGGACCGGTGCCACCGGAAACACAGAAAAGGGACCGTCCCCACCGGAGTGGAAACGGTCCCTCGACTCGCTCTCGATGTCAGAGCGTGACGTGCGACTGCAACGAAGCGGTCTTACTTGACGGAGATCTTTGCGCCGGCAGCTTCCAGCTTCTCCTTGGCAGCCTCGGCTGCATCCTTGGCGACCTTCTCCAGGATTGCCTTCGGAGCGCTCTCGACGAGGTCCTTGGCTTCCTTCAGGCCGAGGCCGGAGACGACCTCACGGACGACCTTGATGACCTGGATCTTCTTGTCGCCGGCCGACTCGAGGACGACGTCGAACTCGTCCTGCTCTTCAGCAGCCTCGGCGGGGGCAGCGCCGCCGCCTGCAGCAGCAACGGCGACGGGAGCGGCTGCGGTGACCTCGAAGGTCTCCTCGAATGCCTTCACGAACTCGCTGAGCTCGAGGAGGGTGAGCTCCTTGAACTGGTCGAGCAATTCTTCGGTGCTGAGCTTCGCCATGGTGGCGGGTCCTTCCTGTAAGTACCTGGTCGCTGATCCGCGACTTGGTGTTGGTGGTGTGGAGCTGAGCTGTTCGCCAATACCAGCGGATCAGCTTTCGGCGGGAGCTTCCGCCGGTGCTTCTGTTTCTGCAGGTGCCTCGGCTGCGGCGGGTTCGCCGGCAGCCTTCTTCTCCTGCAACGCGAACGCCAGACGCGCGAACTGCGATGCGGGAGCGTTGAACAGGCCTGCAGCCTTCGACAAGTTGCCCTTCATGGCGCCGGCGAGCTTGGCCAACAGGATTTCGCGCGACTCGAGGTCTGCGATCTTGTTGATCTCGTCCACGGACAGCGTTGCGCCGTCCATGTAGCCGCCCTTGACGATCAAGGCCTTGTTGTCCTTCGCGAAGGCCTTGATGGCCTTCGCTGCGTCGACCGGCTCGCCCTTGATGAATGCAATGGCGGTCGGTCCGACGAACAAGTCGTCGAGGCCGGTGATGCCGGCCTCGGCTGCTGCGCGCTTGACCAGGGTGTTCTTGGCGACGGAGTACGTGGCACCTTCGCCGAGCGCACGCCGGAGCTGAGTCAGACCGGACACCGACAGGCCACGGTATTCCGTGACGACGGCAGCCGTCGAACCTTTGAACTGTTCGGTGATCTCCGATACTGCTGAGACCTTTTCGGGCTTTGCCATACTTCGCCTCCTCTCGTGGGAAGTTGTGTCGATCGCGAGAGGGCCGGAAAACGACGAACGCCCCGGCGCAAGAAGCACACGGGGCGTGAACGAGCGGGCAGCCACCAGGGCTGCATACAGGTTCCCTACCTCGTTCTCCTGCGTGGGCCGTCCGAAGCTGTCTCGGACCTTCAACCGCGCAACTCCCGGAAGCGAATCCTTCGAGAAGGCGGTGACCAACGGTCTTGGGTAGAACTTGATTGGGCGGTCTGGGCACGAGTGCGAGCATTCGTGATCCGAACCGTCGACCAGGCTACAACACGTTCGGGGTCAACTCCAAAACGTTCGGCGTTGCACTGTCATCGGCCTGCACTGTCATATGCGCACTCCGTAGAGAACGAGGTTGCGCTCGTAGCTGCCCACGGCTGCATCGAAGTCACCCGAACAGGTGATGAGCCGGATCTCGTCGGCAGGCACAGCCCCGAAGACCGACGCCGTCGGGAACTCGGCTTTGCCGTAATCACCGATCTCGTCGATGCGGTACTCGGCTCGGCCACCCGCCTCGTCCTGCACCACAACGACATCGCCGACTCCGAGTTCCGACAGGCGATCGAACACGGCGGGACCGGTCGTCGAGTCGACGTGCCCGGCTATCACCGTCGGGCTACCGATCGCGCCGGGCCGGCCACCTCCGGTGAACCACCCGACGTCGTCGTAGTCGGTGGGCACCTGCATCTCACCCGATTCGGTGAGACCCAGGCCGATCAACGGCTCGTCGAGCGCGATGTCCACGGCACTCACCCGCGTCGGGGCCGGTCTCACCGAATCCACTGCGGACACTGGCACGGCGGGCGCAGGCGCGGCGGTGCTCGACGACGGCTGCGAGGACACCGGCGTGGTCGCCGCCGGCGGCGATGGAGGTGGCGAGGAACAGCCCACCACCACCGCCGCGGCAGCGACCGCGATCAGAACCGGATATCTCAGCTCCGCACCTCGCGTCGAGCAGCGACTGTCACGCCCGCGACGACCATCGCGCCCAGGGCAACCGCACCGACGACCGGCAGCACCGAACTCGACGCCGAATCGGACGCCGAATCGGACGCCGCGAGCGCCGAACCGCCGCCACCGGTCGCGACGGACCCGACCGGAATCTGGCTGAGCTGGCCGCGCACCGCTCCGGCCGAGAAGTCGACGGTGTGGGTATCGGCGGCGAAGGCGGCCGGGTCGGCTTCGATCTGGTCCAGAGTGAACCCGGTCCCGCTGTCCGCGTCGGCACCGGCAGGCGTCAAGCCGGTGGTGAACGGTCCCTGCATGCAGCCGCTGCTGGTGCGCGGGCCGTCGCCGATCGGGGTGGGGTTCGGGAATGCCAGACGCGGAGGACCTGCTGCGCCTGCCGCTGCCTGGTGGATGTGCGTGGCGGTCTTGGCCGGGCTCATGTAGTCGCCGGTCACGCCTTCGAGCGCGATGTCGTAGCAGATGATGTCGAGGTCGGAGTTGATGCGCAGAGTGAAGGTACCCATCGCACCGGGCTGACCCGGAGTGGCGACGCCCTCTCCGTTGAGCACCTGGTCGGGAGTGGCCATGGCCGTGAATGCACTGGTGAAGGAATCCGGTTCGGCGACAGGCGTATCGGCACCGGCCGGGGCGGCGGCGAACAGCATCATCGCCGCAGCGGTGGCGGTACCACCGACGAGCGCTGTGGCGGTGGATCGGATCGACGTTGCCGGGCGTGGGATCGAGCGTCTGGTCATCTCGTGTGCCTTCCGTGGGAGTATCGGGCAGGCGAGCCCGTGCAAGGTGTACGAGCGCCGATGCCAAAATGTTCAAAGCTCGGTAAAGAAATGTTTTCCGCCCTCGCCGTGAACGTCCGAGGGTCCACCGACGTATCCACTGTCATGAGCATCGGGAGCGTGATCGAACTGGACTTCGACGTCGCTGCCGCGTACGACGAGCACGCGTCGGCCATGCTCGGGTTCGCCGTCAACGCTCTCCGCGACAGAACTCTGGCCGAGGATTGTGTTCAGGAGACCTTCCTGCGGGCTTGGCGAGCGCGGTCCCGATTCGAGCCCGGGCGCGGGTCCCTGCGAACGTGGCTGTTCGCCATCGAACGCAACGTGATCGTCGATGCTCAGCGGTCGCTGACGAGGATGCCGATGCCGGCCTCGGACCGGATCGACGACGTCGGGCGGGAGTCGGGCAGTGTCACGCGTGACACCAGCCCCGATATCGACGAGCGGCTCCGCATCATCGCCGCGCTCGCCCTGCTCTCCCCCGAGCATCGGCAGGTCGTCGTCGCAGTGCACCTGGGCGGCAGCTCCTACGCGGAGCTGTCGAAATCGACCGGGGTCGCCGTGCGAACACTGCGCACCCGCACCTTCTACGCACTGCGAGCCCTACGACAACATCTCGATGGAAAGGAGGAGACATGAGCGCAGCACCCGATCGCCGAGCCGAGTTGATCGCCGCTGCCGTCGGTGACGATCTCGACGACGCCGAAGCCGCCGAACTGCGTCGGCTCGCTGCATCCGATCCCACGATCGACGACGAGATCGCCGAATTGCGCTCGCTGACCATGACTCTCGGGAGCCGCGGCCCTACCGACGCGTGGCTCGAATCTTCGACGTCACCCGACCTTCGCGAGCGAATCCTCGGTGCGACAGGCAGCTCCGAGTGGTCGCCGCAGCACAATCGGCGAACACAGCAGTTCGGAGGGCAGCGGTTCGGAGGTCAGCGCTTCGGAGCGCAGCGCAGATCGGCAGGACTGGCCGTTGCGGCCGCAGTAGTAGGGGTGGTGGTCGGCAGTGGGGTGGTACTCGGAGTCGACGCCTACCGCCAGGACCCCACGAATCCACCCGCCGCGATCACCGGTCCACCCGGAACCCTCGGCGCGTACGAGCAGGTCGCCTTCACCACCGAGGTGCCGAGTGTGGACATAGAAGGAGGTCTGGTCGCCCACACGTGGGGCACCGAGACCGTCCTGGAGATGGACGGCATCTCCGATCGTGGCCCGTACGAGGTGGTTCTCGTCGACCGATCGGGTGTCGAACGTCCGTCCGGCACGTTCCTCGGTAGTGACATCACCATCGAGTGCCGAATGAACGCCGCGGTGCTGCGCCAGGACGTGACCGACATCGAGATCCGCACGTCCGGCGGTGCCGTCCTGGCGCGTGCTCAGCTGCCGACGGCCTCGTAGCGTTTCGAGCCGGGCCACCAGTTGCGCTCGCCGAAGAGCTTCATCATCGCCGGCACCATCATCATGCGCACCAGCACCGCGTCGAACAGCACGGCGATGGCGAGAGCGAAGCCGAACTGTTTGAGCTCGAGCACGTCGGCGGTGAGGAAGCTGGCGAACACGGCGATCATGATCGCGGCGGCGGCCGTGATGGGCCTGGCGGTGTGCTCGATGCCGTCGACCACGGCCACGTCGTTGCTCGCTCCCCGCACGAACACCTCACGCATGCGGCCGATGAGGAACACCTCGTAGTCCATCGACAGGCCGAAGACCACGGCGAACACCGTCACCGGTAGATACACCTGGATGTAGCCCGGGCTCTCGAAGCCGAGAATGCTCGACCCCCAACCCCATTGGAAGACGGCGACCGTCGCACCCAACGCTGCGCCGGTGACCAGCAGGTTCATGGCAACGGCCTTCAGCGGAATCACCACACTGCGGAAGACGACGGCCAGGTAGAAGAGAGAGAAGGCCAGGACCGCGGCCACGACCCAGGCGAATTTGCCGGAGATCTCGTCGGAGGCGTCGACCACCAGTGCGGTGGTGCCACCGACGGAGACGCTCGTGCCGTCCGTGTCGCCGGCGGCAACCGCCTGCGCCCGAAGGGATCCCACGAGATCGGCGGCCTCGGTCGAGTCGATCGGCACCGACGGAACCACGATCAGCAACGACCGCCCGCCCTCCGGCTGAGCCAGCGCGTAGGCGACGCGATCGTCGTCGCGCACGGAGGCAGCGAACGCGTCGACGGTGGCCAGCTGCTGCGGTCCCAGCGGATTGTCGTCCTCACCCGTGAACACGATGGTGATGGGCGAGATGGTCCCGGGCGCGAACTTCTCGGTCAGGACCGTGTTGGCCCGTCCGGACGGTTCCGCGCTCAGCGCCTCGGCCCCGAGGTCGACACCGTACGAGATGGAACTGATGGGAATCAGGCACACGACGAGCACCGCGGCCGACGCGACCGTGTAGCGCCACGGTCGTTCGATGACGTGCTGCGCCCACCGTGACCACCAGGTGGGTACTGCGGCCTCGTGCTCGTCGACCGACGGAGGTTGGAATCTGCGGGGCAGCGACCACGCGCCGATGCGCGTTCCCAGTACCGCGAGAATCGCAGGCAGCAGGGTCCACGCGACCACGACGACCGTCGCGATGGTCAGCGCGACGACCAACGAAATACTGCGAACGGCAGGAACATCGACGATGGCGAGGGCTCCGAGCGCGATCAACACGACCAGACCGGAGATGACGATGGTGTGCCCGGCCGTACCCATGGCCGCCCCCACCGCGCGCTCGGTCCGGTGCGGATCGTCGGGCGGTCCGGCTCGCCCGATCTCCTCCCGGAATCGACTGACGATGAACAGTGCGTAGTCGATTCCCAGACCCAGGCCGAACATCGCCGCCACGGTGGTGACGAGAACGTCGAACGTCATGAAGTTGGACAACAGCGCGAACATTCCGAACGCCGCGAGCACACCGATTCCGGTGGAGACCAACGGCACGATTCCCGCGACCACGGACCCCAGCGCGAGAACCAGAACCACGAAGGCGATGGGCAGACCGATGCTCTCGGCCCGCACGGCGTCCTCGGATTCGACGCGGGTGAGATCGACCGTCATCGGGGAATACCCCGTCACCGCCACCTCGACGCCGTCGCCGGACGCCGCGCCGATCATCTCCTGCACGCGTTCGGCCACCGCGATCCGATCGCTGGCCTCTCCGCCGATACCGACGAACGCGAGCGCCGACGTGCCGTCCTGCGAGATCGTCGGGACGAAGCCCGCGGTCTCGTAGGGGTCGACGACCCGCAGCACATCCGGGGACTGCCGCAGTTGACCGACCACCTCCCCCACTCGCTCACGGAACGCCGGGTCCGACGTGTTCACCGACTCGGAGGAGAACGTGACGACGAGTTGTTCGGAGCCGAACGACTCGAAGTGACGCTCGATCAGGTCGTCGGCGCGGCTCGATTCGGTGCCCGGTACCGAGAAGTTGGCTCCGACCAGCGAATTCTGCAGCGCCGGATACAGAATCGCCGATCCGACCGCGAGCAGCGTCCAGATCGCCAGCACCACCCAGCGCCGACGCGCGACGAGTCGGCCCCACCGGTCGCCGATGTTTCCACTGGTCACCTGCGGGTCGATGCGCGAAATCGTATCGGTCATCTACGTCAACTCCCGGCTGAAGATGCGGTACGTGCGGTGCGGAGCGAGTTTCGTCCTGGACAGGACCGACCCCTTCATCCACGGACTGTCGTCGAGAACGGGAGCGGCTTCGACGCGAGTGAAACCGAGGTCGCGCATGCGCACCGACATCTCCATGATCAGCAGGGAGGACACGGCCCGGTCGGGGCAATCGGGATCGACGAACAGCATGTCCACCCGCACGCCGTCGATGATCTCCGTCCGACCCGGACGCTTGACGTGCCACAACGTCACCAGGTCTCGCGCCCACCGCGACTTCAGGTGCGACGCCTTCGCGGCGGCCTGATTGACGTCCGGGATGCCCGTCAGGAAGCCGACGGGCTTGCCGTCGAGTTCGGCCAGCAGCGTGAGCCTGCGGTCGATGACCGGGAGCATCATCTTCAGCAACTCGAACAGCTCCGTGTAGGACAGCGGCGAGAAGCCCCAGAAGTTGACGAACGTCTTGTTGTAGAGGTCTCGCACGATGCGCGCGTCGCGGCGTAGCGTCCGATACTTCATCGACCGGAGCGTCACCTCCGACCGCGCCTTGATCTTCTCGAAGATCTGCATGTGCCGCGCGTATTTGGGGTCGTTGTAGATGATGCACGGGTCGTCGAAGAGGTAACTGTAGAAGTCCTTGACCGCCATCAGACCCCACTTCTCGAAGTGGGCCGCGTAGTAGAGCGGATTGTGTGGCATCCCCACCAGCGGCAGCGCCGGGATCTCGTCGACGACGATGCCGGCGCTGTAGAACATCGACGGTCCGAACGGCCCGGATATCGTCGCGAGCCCGCGCGCCGAAAGCCATTGCGCCGCAGCGTCGAGCAACGCTTTCGCGACGTCGTGATCGTCGACGGCCTCGTAGAAGCCGAAGAAGCCGATCGACTCCCCCGTGTACTCGGTGAACGACAGATCGTGGATCGCAACGACGCGACCGACGGCAATTCCGTTCTCGCGGGCCAGGAATGCCTTGGTGATACGGGTGGCGGCGACCGAGGACGGCGGTGCGATGAGCACTCGACGCAGGTCCATCGACTCGTCGGGAAGGCGGTACGGATCGCCCTGGTAGACCAGGTCCGAGACGGCCTCGAACTCGCGCCAGCCTGCTTTGCCGTCGACCTCTTCGATCGTGATCATCGTTCCTCTTCGCTCCGTTGACTGCCGTCGACGAGGATCGGCGAACGGGCCACCGTCGTCTCCCCGGCGAACACGTAATTTCCTGGCCGGACGGTGATTTCGTCGACGAGTGCGTCCGGGACGAACACGTCGCACTGAGAACCGAAGCGGATCATCCCGTACTGCTCCCCGCGTTCGACGGTGTCGCCGACGGCGACGTGCGCGACGATGCGGTCCACCCAGAGATCGGCGATCTGCGTCACCGTCACCACGGCTCCGGACTCGTGCTCGATCGAGATGGTGAGCCGCTCGTTGGTGAGCAGGTAGTCGCAGCCCTCGTCGTAGGGAGTGCGTCGGGTCAACAGATTCGCGCCCACCCTGGCCATCGACTTGTTGAACGGTGCCGCGGACCGGTGGCGACGCATACCGACGGTGCCCGAGACGGGAATTCGATTGCGGTGCACCGAGTATTCGGACATGTAGATCCCGATCAGGTAGCCGCTGTCGGTGGACGCGACTCCGGCGATCTCGTCGAGAACGATCGTCCGCCCCTTCTTGACGGCGAACGCGGTACTGCCGGCCTCCACCCGTTTGACGTACGTGACGAAGCCGTCGGCCGGCGCGAGCACCGCCCGCGGATCGGCCGGCGGCTCGCGGTGCGGATCACGGAAGAAGAACCGGGTCCGCCAGTACACGAACAGAGCGAACGGAGCTGCCAGCACCACACCGAGGACGAGTACCCCTCGAACCCACCACATCAGCTGTGCCGCTGTTCGTCGACGCTCTCCGACCAGGTCACGAAGGCGTCGGCGGCCCGGTTCCGCAGCGAGCCGGGCAGCAACCCGATCAGCCCACACACCACATAGAAGCCCAGCGAGAGAACGCCGTTGGTCACCTCGCGGCCGATCGGTACGTCCCGCAGGCGCACCGAGGTGGGTTCGAAAACGTCCGACACGTCAGTTGACGGCGGCGGGCGTGAGCGTCTTGAGCTGTGCTTTCTCGAAGTAGAGCTCGAAGAGTCGGCGGTGATCGCACCAGGAGATGTCGTGGTCGACGGGCAGGATCGCCTCGGGCTTGTGCACCAGCCGCATGAGCTGATCGATGTTGTCGGCCAGCATCGTCTCGGCGAACCGCGGCGAGATGCGCGCACTGACGCGCTCCTTGAACTCCTCCCAGCTCACCAGATCGAGGCCGAGAAGATCGGCGTACAGATCGTGACCGTAGCCGGTGGGATTGCTCGGCAACAGCCTCGTCAGCGGATGGCTGCGCAACGAGTTGCTCGCCATGACGTCGCACATCACGTCGACCGGGACGTAGTTCATGCCCGGTCCGTCCCAGATGGCACCGGCCGCGATGGCCAGTTCGATGATGCGCCAGAAGCTGTAGACCCGGCCCGGATCACGCCCGAGTTCGGTGCTACCGAGGATGTAGGGCGCCTCGCACAGGGTGACGGAGTAGGTGTCCGACATCGACAGCCATCCGAGAAGCGTTGCGTTGACCCACTTCATCTGCGCGTACCCGGAGTACCACCAGGAATCGGGACGACGGAAATCCTCTGGCTTCTGATAGAGGTGGGCACCGATACTGCCCACGTACGTCAGGTGTTTGCGGGTGGAGGTGATGCTGAATTCGAGGATGCGCAGGACGCTGACGAACCAGTCGTCGCGCAGCTCGGCGTAGCTCTCGGTGTAGTCGGTGGAGCTGGCGCAGTTGAAGATCTGTCCCACTCCGGCAGCGAGGTCGTAGTAGGCGGCCTTGTCGAGACCGAACCGGAACTTCGTGGGCGTGCCCTCGACGATGCGGATCTTGTCTGCGTCCACCGCGATCTCGTACTGGTCGAACGTGCGCTGCAGGCGCTCGAGAGCCGTTTCCTCCTCGGTGGGGCGCACCATCGCATAGACGACCTCGACGGCGGAATCACGAGTGAGGCGGCCGATCAGGTGAGCACCGAGAAAGCCGTTGGCCCCGAACACCAGCGCGGTGTCGGTACGCGGTGCTGCCATACCGGCCACGCGGCGACGAGTGTCCTCGTCGATGAACGGGCGCAGCGCCGTCGGATCACCGTTGCTCAGCGCGACGACGTCGGCATACTTCCCGGCGAAACGAAGCCCCGGGCATTCGTTGGTGATCAGTGCATCTGCGTGCGGCCAGATCGGACGCAACGATCCGTCTCCGAACAGTGCTTCTACGTGCATTCGCGCTCCCCTGCAACGGTCGGTGTCCCACATCACTCGGACGGGCAGACGTTAGCAATGACGCGGGCTCATAACCGGGTGACCGGGAAAGTCTGGGAACCCCCACAGCGGCGCTCAACCGGCGTTGAGAGTGTTCCCAATCGAAGTCGGCAAATCGCCCTGTGCCGGTCGGTGAATTCACCGGTGATGTGCGTTCCACGAGACAAACGAGGCCCTTCGACGGTCTAATCGTTTCCCATGACGGCAGTACACCCCCACCCCCTCCTGCAACCCGCACGCGATCCGAGCGGCGGCGACGCGGCAGCGGCGTGGGCGGCAATCGTGCGCGAGCAACCGCGCTACCCTCGGGTGTCCATCACGACGAACGTGCGCATTCCGATGAGCGACGGAACCGCGTTGCGCGCATACGTCTTTCGCCCCGCGGACGCGTCGGGACAGGCGGTGGAGGGCACGTTTCCCACCGTCCTGAACCTCACGCCCTACAACAAGCTGTTGATCAAGGGCATCGACACCGTCCTCGAGACCCCGGTTCTGGGCCGTGCCATCAGAGCTTTCTCGGCCGCATTCGACCTGACCGGAACCAGATTCGACGGCATCACCGAGATCACCCGAGTGGTGGCGGGCGGCGCTGCCGACCTGCTCTCGGTCAACCGTCATCTCGTCCGCAGCGGATACGTGCAGATGATCGTCGACGTCCGTGGCACCGGCAGCTCCTCGGGCACCTGGGACGTGCTGGGTCCCCGGGAACAGCTCGACTCGCTCGAGGTGATCGACTGGGCCCGACGCCAGTACTGGTGCAACGGCAGGATCGGGATGGCCGGAATCTCGTACTCCGCGATCAACTCCCTACAGGCCGCAGCCAAGCAGCCTCCCGGGCTCGACGCGATCTTCGCGGTCGAGGGCTCGGTGGACATCGTGCGCGAGATCTTCGCCACCGGAGGCGCCACCTCGGCGTTCATTCCACTGTGGCTCGCGGCCGTCAACGGGCTCAAGTGGGCGCCTGCGGTCGGCGGAATCGACACGCTCGCCTGGCTCCGCGATCGCGCTCGATCCCCGGCCACCAATCTGTTCGACCTGGCCAAAGGCTTTGTCACAGGCGGAGATCCGCGAATCTACGACAACGACTACTACGACACCATCGATGCCGTCATCGAAGACATCGCGGCACCGACGTTTCTGTACGGCTGCTGGCACGACATCTTCGGCGGCTCCGCACCGGACATCTACAACCGGCTGCCCCTCGAACGCGGATTCAAGCAACTGCTCGTCGGCGACGGCTACCACGGCAACCCGGGAATCGGCTTCGGCGAACCAGGATTTCCGCCTCGGCTCGACGTACTCGAGCGCGCCTGGTTCGACAAATGGCTACGCGACGTGGACAACGGAATCGAGAACTACGGCCCCGTCACCCTGCGTCAGCAGGGCGGCAATTGGACTGCGCACGGGCGCTTTCCGGCTCCCCGGGCGCAACCACGCAGGCTGTACCTGTCGGCAGCGGCGTCCGGCACCGCCCCTCATGCCGTCGCCGACGGCAGCCTCACCGGCGAGCCGGCCGCCGAATCCGACGTCCTGACCGTTCGCCCGTCACTGCGAGCCGTCGTATCTCGTGACACCACACAGGTTCTCGCCGGCGTGACGGCAGTCCTGGGCGGCGGCTTCACCTACGACAATCGATTCGCCGAGGGGGCCGCAGTCACCTTCACCACCGCACCCGCCGAGTCGGACACCGTGCTGTCCGGCCCCATGAACCTGCACCTGCGCGTCGTCTGCCGTGCACCGGAAGCGATGTGGGCCATCATGATCTGCGACGTCGCCCCGAGCGGTCGATCGATCGTGCTGAGCAACGGCGCACTGCTCGCCTCCCGCCGAGCCGTCGACGACGAGCGATCACTGTTCGCCCCGAACGGCGACTACACCCGCCCCTACCATCCACTCACCGAAGCAGCGCTGCTCCCGGTCCCCATGGGCGAACCCATCGCTCTCGACATCGACATCCTCACCACCGAGGCCGTCATCGCATCCGGCAACCGCCTGCGCGTGAGCGTATTCGCCACCGACACACCGCGGTTCATTCCGATCCGGGAGTGTCAGATTAACGGTGGATCCGACCTTGGCGTCGGTTAGTTTCCGTTCGG
>NZ_JASHKS010000015.1:0-90347 GCF_030056835.1 Rhodococcus sp. IEGM 1372
AACAAAACCTTCTCACCTCAGACGGGAAGAATGAAGCAAGAAGATGTCACACTCATACCCCAAAAGGCATGAGCGCCAAAAACATTCGGCACTGACATTCATCGACACACTGTTGAGTTCTCAAAGAACACGCACCCACCGTCACTACCGTTTGCACGGTAACTTCGGGGCTTACACGCTCGAACCCCAGACATGACTCATCACTTTCGAGCCTTGCCTGGGTTGTTCAGTGCATACTCCGTACAACCTCGTTGTCCCAGTCCGTGAAGACCGGGTCGGTGTCCGTGTCGCTCTGACTCGACAAAAGTTACGCGAAGACCAACGCTTACGCAAATCGCCTGGTCAGATGTAATTTTCGTGTGAACATCTGCCGCATGCCTTGATCAGACGATCGCTACAGCATCGATTTCTACCAACATCTCTTCCCTGGGCAGTCCTGTGAACACTGTGGTGCGGCTCGGTAGAACGTCCCCCGACGTATGTGCCGACACGAACTGGCCGTAGGCGTCGTTCATGGTCGAGAAGTCCTCACGCTTGGTCAGATACACCCTCAGCATGACGACGTCGTCGAATGTCGCACCGCTGGCCTCGACGATCGCTTTGACGTTCTCGAGTGTGCGGGTCGTCTGCGCGGCTACATCGCCTGGATACAGGTATTCACTGGTGGCCGGGTCGACCGGCCCCTGCCCCGAGACCTGAACGAACGGCCCCTTCCGGACTCCTTGGGAAAATGTGTGGGCGGGTGCGGGCGCACCTGTGGTGCGGATTTCGATCTTCTCGCTCATTGTGTTCCTTCCTTCGAGTTCTGGTTCTGTGTTCTGTGGTCCTGGGCTTCTTGCGGGTGCCATCCCAATCCTGCGGAGATCGCCGCCGCGGCGTGCTGCACTTCGGGGAGCGTGGCAAGCACCTGCTGATGATCGAGCACCATGTCGGGCACGGACATCGATACCGCTGCCACCACATCACCGGTTCCGTTGCGCACTGCGCATCCGATGCAGTTGACGAAGGACTCGTGCTCCTCGCGGTCTTCGGCGAACCCCTGCTCGCGCACGAGGTCGAGCTCGCGAAGGTAACGCTCGGCCGTCGTGATGGTTCTTTCGGTGAACGGCGTGTAGGTGATGTTGCGTGCAATCTGCACACGCTCCGCCTCCGGCCGCGCCGAGATGAGGACCTTCCCCACAGCTGTGCAGTGGAGCGGCGCAGGCTTTCCGATTCGCGAATACATCCGCACGCTTTGCTGGGCGTCGAACTTGTCGATGTAGATGACGACGCCGGCCTCGTAGGTGGCGAGGTGGACGGTTTGGCCGGTGATCGCGTTCAGTTCGGACAAGTGCGGCCGGGCAATGCTCCGAACATCCCGCTGTTCGAGCGCATGGTTGGCGAGCTCGAACAGCCTGGATCCGAGCTGATATCGGTGATCCGCGTCGTGCTGGACGAATCTGTCGGCTTCCATCGTGCGAAGCAGCCGCAGCACGGTCGTCTTGTGGACCTCGAGGACCGACGCCAGCTCGTCGAGCGACTGCGGTCCGTCGCCGAGCAAGCCGAGAAGTGTCATCGCCCGCGCCAGACTCTGACTCATTTCGACACCTCCGAGTGACGCGCGGCTGTGGCCGCGTAGTCCAGCCTCGCCCAATCGGCATCGGCCAGTTCGGCCAGTTTCGACAGCACCGCCAGGGGAAGCACCGAGGCGATGTCGTCGTGGCCGGTCAAGGCACCCGCCGCGCACAGGTGACCGAACCGAACGCGCTCGACGGAACTCCTGCCCAACAGCAATCCGGTCAGATATCCGCCCGCGAACGCGTCTCCGGCACCGATCTTCTCGATTACGTCGAGCTTCAGCGCCGGTACGTCGACCCGAGAGGTTCCCTCGAATGCCGTCACGGTGTGCGCGTCGTTCTTGATCACCAGGTGGTGTGGTTGCGGAAACATTTCGCGCAGCTCGGCGGGATCGGATGTGCCGAACACCAGCGCAGCTTCGTCGGCACCCATGAACACCACATCGCTTCCTCGAACATGTTCACCGAGAACATCTGTGGCTGTGTCCGGCCGAGATTTCCACAGCGCCGGCCGATAGTTCAGATCGAAGCTGACGAGAGTGGGCAGATCCATCAAGTATCTCGTCAGATCGGCGGCGGTATCGGAGATGGCCACGGTGATTCCGGTGAAGTGGATCAGGTCGGCACCGGCAACGAGGTTCGCCGCACTCCCGTCGATGTCTGTGGGCGACAGAGCACTCGCAGCCGAGCCGGCACGGAAGTAGGTCATCGCACTGTCTCGGCATGCGAGGTCGTGGCGGTCGCCGGAACCCGATCCGCGTTGCTTCACGTACATGCCAGTGGGTCGCTCGTGGTCGAGCGTCACACCGGAGGTGTCGACACCTGCCGCGATCAATTGACCGACCAGATACCGGCCGAATCCGTCATCTCCCACTCGAGAGATCCACGACGCATCGACGCCCAATTGACCGAACACCCTGGCCACGTTGGCTTCTGCGCCTCCGGCTGTGCGGTGGAACGTGTTCGATTTCTCCAATGGGCCCGGCTCGGCAACCAGAACGACGAGGCCTTCGCCCACACACACCGCTCGTGGTGCTTTCACGTCGATCTCCTCGAACTCTTGCGGGAATGCTGACTTTCGTTGCAGACTACAAAGCATAAACACACTGCGCAACCAGCGTTGCAAAATACGCAACGCAGTTGCGGGTTTTCCGAGACCGAGGAGACGATCGTGATCGACACCGATGCCGTCGAGGCACTCAGCCGACGAGTGCTCGGACCCGAGTACAAGGCATTGCCACCCAGGTCATGGGGGCACACCATCGAGAGCTTTCTCGCCACGTCGCCGCGGCTCTCCGAGTTCACGACGCCCGTCCTCACTCTCGACCGGGCACGCATCGCGTCGAACATCTCGGTCATGGCCGAGTGGACTGCGCGCGCGGGAGTGCTGCTCGCACCCCACGGGAAGACGTCGATGGCCCCTCAACTGTGGAAGCAGCAGCTCGACGCGGGAAGCTGGGCCATCACCCTCGCAACCGGATGGCAAGTTCAGGCAGCACGCGCATTCGGGGTCGAACGCATCGTTCTTGCCAATGCCGAGATCGACCCTGTTGCGTTGACGTGGATTGCGGCCGAGCTGGATTCGCATCCGACATTCGAGTTCTACTGCTGGGCCGACAGCGTCGCAACGGTGCACGAGATGCACCGCATCCTCTCGACGCAAGGAGAGCGGCCGGTCGCGGTCGTCGTCGAACTCGGTGGCCCGCACGGCCGAACCGGCGCGCGGACCGCAGAAGAAGCGATCTCGGTGGCACGTGCGATCGCGTCGTCGCCGCGGCTGACTCTGGCCGGGGTCGGCGGCTACGAGGGCGCACTGAGCCACGACCGGACCGACAGCGGCCTCGCGGCGGTTCGGACCTATCTGGACAACGTGGCCGCCCTCCATCGCGCGCTCGATGCCGAGGGGTTGTACGGCGAGCACGCGATCGTGACCGCCGGCGGCAGCGCCTACCAGGACCTCGTGGTCGAGCGGTTGCACTCTCTCACCAACGAAGAGGGAGTACCTACCGACGTAGTGCTGCGCTCGGGTGCCTACGTGGTGCACGACGACGGCTTCTACTCGCAGATCTCACCACTCACTCCCGCCCGCACCGACGCGCCGCTGATGTCGGCGATGCACGGATGGGCTCGGACGGTCTCCAGGCCGGAACCCGGTCTCGCACTGCTCGATGCAGGAAAGCGGGACTTCCCGTTCGACGAAGGACTGCCTGTCCCCCAATCGGTTCGGGGAACCGAGACTCTCGACTCCGGTGCCGACATCACTGCACTGAACGATCAGCATGCGTTCCTTCGCCTACCGGCCGAGGACAGCGGGGCACTGCCGGTGGGATCGGTGGTGCGCTTGGGCCTGTCTCACCCGTGCACCGCTTTCGACAAGTGGCGTCTCATTCCCGTCGTCGACGATGCCGACAGCGACGATCCTCGCGTCGTCGATCTCGTGCACACATTCTTCTAGAGAGTCGAAACCCCATGTCCGATATCCTCTTTCGAGGTGCCGACGTCATCGACGGCACCGGGTCTCCGCGACTGCGTCGTGACGTTCTCGTACGCGACGGAATCATCGCCTCGATCGCCGAACCCGGCGCCGTTCTCGGTGCCGACAGAATCGTCGATGCGACACCTGGGCAGGTCCTGTCCCCCGGTTTCATCGACATGCACGCCCATTCCGATCTGCGTCTACTGACCGATCCCGACCACTTCCCGAAGATCAGTCAGGGCGTCACCACCGAGGTCATCGGCCAGGACGGCATCGCCTACGCTCCGATCGACGACGCGACGCTCGATGTGGTGCGGCGTCAGATCGCCGGATGGAACGGCAATCCCGTCGACCTCGACTTCTCGTGGCGCTCGGTTTCCGAGTACCTCGCTCGCCTCGACGAGGGGATCACCCCGAACGCTGCCTATCTCGTTCCCCAGGGAACACTGCGGTACCTCGCGGTGGGCCCTGATCAGCGACCGGCGACGCCGTCCGAGATCGCCCACATGCAGGAGTTGTTGGCGCAGGGCTTGCACGAGGGTGCCGTCGGAATGTCGAGCGGTTTGACGTACACGCCCGGAATGTACGCGGACACAGGCGAATTACGCGCGCTGTGCGAGGTCGTCGCCGACTTCGGTGGGTTCTACGCGCCGCACACTCGGTCGTACGGCGCGGGCGCACTCGACGCGTACCAGGAGATGCTCGATCTCTCCAGGGAGACGGGATGTGCGCTGCATCTGACTCACGCGACGATGAACTTCGGCGTCAATCGGGGCCGGGCACGAGAGTTCTTGGACCGCGTCGATTCTGCGATCGCGGACGGATGCGACGTCACCCTCGACACGTATCCGTATCTGCCCGGAGCCACCACTTTGTCTGCGCTGCTACCGAGTTGGGCGATGTCGGGTGGCCCGGATCGCGCGCTCGAAAGCCTCGACGATCCGGACATGCGTCGACGCATCGCACAGGATGTCGACGTCGACGGGTCCGACGGCTGCCATGGCGTGACCGTCGAGTGGGAGACCATCCAGCTCAGCGGTGTGGCGAATCCGGAGCTCGATCGCTATGTCGGTCGCACGATGTCCGAGATCGCGGCCGAGGCGGGTCGGTCACCGGTGGACGTGTTCTTCGACTTCCTTTGCCGAGACGCGCTGGCCACCACCATCCTCCAGCATGTCGGACACGAGGAGAACGTGCGCGAGATCATGGCGCATCCACGTCATATGGGCGGCAGCGACGCGATCCTTGTCGGCGAGAAGCCCCACCCCCGCGCCTGGGGAACGTTCCCCCGCTACCTGGGTCACTACGTTCGGGACGAGCAGTTGCTCTCGCTCGAAGACTGCATCAATCACCTGACCGGTCGTCCCGCTGCGCGCCTCCGCCTGCGCGCCCGCGGCACGATCGCCGAAGGGCACGCAGCCGACCTCGTCCTGTTCGACCCGGCAACCGTGCGCGATACCGCCACGTTCGAGAATCCGAAGCAACAGGCCGACGGCATCAGCCACGTGATGGTCAACGGTGCCTTCGCTATCGACGATCGCCGTCCCACGCACTCTCTGGCAGGCCGTGCCCTGCGGATGAATCCCACCGGAAAGCAGACATCGTGAATGCACTGACCACCATTCTGGAGGACCGCGCACTGTCGGTGGTCCGTGCGCCGCACATCTCCGATCCTGCTGCGTTGGCGAATGCGCTCTCGCGCGGCGGGATTCGGGCCCTAGAATTGACCTTCACCACGCCCGGCGTCCTGGCACTGCTCCGCGCGGCATCGAACGCGGGTGCGGTCGTCGGTGCCGGCACCGTCCTGACCGCCGATCAGGCACGGTCGGCGATCGACGCGGGAGCATGCTTCGTGGTGACCCCCGGGCTGCGGCCCGACGTTGCCACGATCGTGACCGACGCCGGGATCCCGCTGATGATGGGCGCGCTCAGCCCGTCGGAGGTGATGACTGCCCTCGATCTCGGAGCGGATGCCGTGAAGATATTTCCGGCTCGCACCGTCGGGCCCGCGTATTTCAAGGATCTGCTCGGCCCCTTCCCCGACGTGAAACTCGTTCCGTCCGGCGGGGTCAACGCAGGAAATGCCGCTCAGTTCCTGGCATCCGGTGCCGTCGCAGTGACCGCAGGCACCGATGTGGTTCCACCGGCGTCGGTTGCGGCCGGCCAGTGGGACGACATCACCGTGCGAGCGCAGGCGTTCGTGGCGGCTATCAGTGCAGACATCAAGGAAGGCTCGTCATGAATTCTGTCGTCGACTGGCTGCGAACCTCAACGCCAGGCCTACTCGTATTGTGCGGCATCGCAATTGCGGTACTGCTCATCGTCATCATCAAGGTCAAGCTCGAACCGTTCATCGCACTTCTCATCGTCGGCCTCGGCTTGGCTCTGGCTGCCGGCTTGCCCGTCAACGAGATAGTCGGCACCGCCATCAAGAGCAACGAATCGCTTCTCGAAACCGGGTTCGGGGGCATCCTCGGCCACATCGCAGTGATCATCGGACTGGGCACTGTCCTCGGCGCGATTCTCGAAAAGTCCGGTGGCGCGCAGGCACTGACCGCCAAGCTACTGGGCGTCTTCGGAGAACGCGGAGCACCCATCGCAATGGGACTGCTGGGCTTGATCTTCGGCATTCCGGTGTTCTTCGACATCGGCATCTTCGTATTGGCACCGCTGGTGTACGTGGCGGCGCGCCAAGGCGGAAAGTCGTTGGTGCTCTATGCGCTGCCGATGCTGGCAGGGTTGTCCATGACGCACGCCTTCTTGCCACCGCACCCGGGACCGGTCGCCCTCGGTGGTCTGCTCGAGGTGAACCTGGGGTGGCTCATCCTGTTCGGATTCATCTGCGGAATACCAGGATTCATCGCCGCCGGCCTGGTGTGGGGCAACTGGATCGGCAAACGCATCATCGTCGACGTCCCCGAGGACTTCATCAACGACGGAAACGATGCGAGCACCACCGAGGGTGGAGGAGCAGGCACGGTCGCGACCAAGCGCCCGGTCGTCACGACGCCACCGTCGGTGGGCACGATCGGAGCGATCATCGCCGTTCCGCTGGTCCTGATCCTCGGCGCCACGTTCGGCAGCATTCTGCTCGATCCCGGCAACCTACTCGAAGTGCTCACGTTCTTCGGCACGCCGGCCGTAGCGCTGCTCATCGCAGTACTGATCGCGTTCTACGTGTTGGGAATCCGACGCGGATCCACCGTCCAGCAATTGAGCACACTGACCGGTGAGTCGCTGCGTCCGGTGGGCATGTTGCTGCTGGTGGTCGGCGCAGGCGCGTTCTTCGGAAAGGTCATCTCCGCCACGGGAATCGGCACAGCCCTGGCCGACACCATGGCGGCCGCAGGTCTTCCGATCATCGTCCTGGCGTACATCATCAGCTGTGCGCTGCGCGTGGCTCAGGGCTCGGCAACCGTGGCCATCGTGACGACCGGCGGCATAGTCGGCCCCCTGGTGGCAGCCCAGGACTACTCGGCTCCGGCCGTCGCGCTGATCGCCATGTCGATCGCAGCGGGCTCGATCATCGCCAGCCACGTCAACGACGGCGGCTTCTGGATCATCGCGAAATTCTTCAACCTGACCGTCAAGCAGACGCTGCAAACGTGGACGGTCCTCGAGACGATTCTGTCCGTGGTCAGCTTCGCCGTCGCGGGAATCCTGTTCGCAATCATCGCCTAGAGCCAGTGGCGCGGCTATGTGCCCTCGGCGGCACTCAGTCGCGCCACTGCGTCCGCACTTGATCACCGACGAAATGTGTGTTCTCGGCAGACATTTCCCGGCTCCCCGACCGCCCGACGAGGTCATCGATCCGATCGTCCAAGCTGTGCGCTCGGGCCATCGCGTCCGACGTGCGCGCCTCGGTCTCCGAGGACTCGACCACATTCGCGAGTCGAACCAGCGCAGCCACCCGTCCGGTCAACTGCTTCCACACCACTTCCAGTGCGCCACGACGGGATTCGACCTGCGCTGCGGTCTCCTCGTCGACCATCGTCTCGCCGATCCGATTCAGCTCGGTCGCTACCGTGCGCAGCGACGCGGCATCGACCGCGATTTCGGTGAGTTCGACGAACAGGTCCAACTGGTTGCGTTGGATCTCGAAATACGTCGACTGCCATGCCGGCGACCGACGCACCCGATCGAACGAAGTACCCGCGAGGAACAACAGAGTGTCGTAGCGATCGACGAAGCGGTCGTCTTTTCGATCCACGAACTGATCCACCAGTCCTGTTGCCCACTCGACCCTGTCGGCCACCGGTGTTTTCCGCGCCAGCGTGCTGACCCGATCCGTGGCCGCGTCCACCAGCGACAGGCCTCGCTCGGCGATCGGGCCGAACTTCTCCGGCGCAGGCGTCCTCGTCAACGCATCGAAGATCGCATCCCGTTGGTCCAGATCGAGGTGCACACCTTCTCGGCGCTCTTTTCGCGCCGCGCGTACTCCGGTGGCGTAGTGCCGATTGGACATCACCACGGTGGTGCGGTGGTGATTGACGCGTTTGCTCAACTCGGCAGCTCGAAGTTTGTTCACCAGAGCCGATCCGGGCTTGCTCGTCGTGTCTTTGGCGAGCCACCGATCGCGTTCGTCCACCAAATTACGGAGCGCGCCGAATCCCCCGATCGACGGCAGCAAGCGTCCGGCATACCATCGATTGATGAGCACAGCTCGGGTGGCCTCGTCCACGCGCCCGGCCGCGATGGCGACCGCCGCCGCGTCGGACAGCGGTTCGGAATGTCCGGGCAACCGGCAGCGGGCGCAGCGGCTGTGAACCTCGTCGTCGAATCGGGCACGCTGCTCGGCCGACCCACTGCCATCGAACTCGGACATCATCTCTCCTAGGTCACGTCCAACCGACGCTGGTCCGCTCACTTTCGAGTGTTCCAGAAGTTCAGATCAGTCCGCTCAACGATTGCTCGGTCTGCGGCTTCTTCTCGGCCAGCAACGTGCGCGCCACGTCGAGCCCCTCCCAGACGTTCCACATCAGGACGCCCTGGACGACGGCATCGTCGTCGAGGTAGTACACGACGCCTTCCTTGCCGACCGTCTTCCAGTCCTCGATGACATTCAGCGTCGTGGACACCGTGCCGATCGCCTGATATCCGTCGTCGTACACGTCGGAATAGAAGTACGGGGTGTACGTGTAGGGATCTGCGGCACCGGCCATATTGCGTCCTGCGGCCTTGCCCATTTCGGTCGCGTTGTCGACATGCTCGATGCGTCGGCGACCGAGAACGGCGTCGGGGTAGTTCGCCACATCACCTGCGGCGTAGACGTGTTCGTCCTCGGTCCGGAGGAACTCGTCGACGATCACTCCGTCGTCGACTGCCAGCCCCGCAGATTCGGCCAGCTCTGTTTCGGGTCGCACACCGAGTCCGAACACGACTCCGTCCGCCTCCACGGTCGAACCGTCGTCGAGTTGAAGTTGCACGCGCGCCGACGCCTCGGCCCCTGACACGACCTTCGTTCCCCGGCGCACAGTGACGCCGTGGCCGGAGAAACCCTTGTCGAAGCCGGCAGCCAGGGTCGGCGGAAACATGTGTCCTCCGAGTACGGCATCCGAGGTGACCAGTGTGACCTTCACATCCTGAAGAGACAACGCAGCTGCAATTTCGGTGCCGATGTATCCGCCCCCGACCACAGCGATGTGATCGGCGGTCTTCGTGAGCTCGCGCAGCGCTCGGTAGTCGGCGAAAGTGCGGAAGTACACCACGCGGGGGCTGGGAGACAGTTCGATCCGGGTCGGCGTTGCACCCGTTGCCAGGAGGAGTTTGCCGTACTCGTGGCGTTCTCCGGATTCGGTGGTGACCGACGAGTTCGAGCGGTCCACCGAGGCGACTCGAGTTCCGGTGTGCACCTCCGCACCGGTGTCGGAGGCCGTGTCCAGCGAGACCTGATCGCGGCCGAAATCCGGATCGGTCCACAGCTTCTTCGACAGCGCCGGGCGGGTGTACGGCGCGTCGGGGTCTGCGCCGAGTACGCCGATGGAGCCTGACGCGTCCTGCTCGCGGATCCCGCGAGCAGCGCTGTCCGCAACCATTCCCCCGCCGATGATCAGGTAGTCGTAACGCATCGTTCACTCCTCGAAAGTTGCCGTCGTTCGCTTCCGTAGGTACCCGAACAACGCGAGAAGAATCCTTCGAGCCTTTCCCCCCGAGAACCCGCAGGTGGGGGGAACCGACCGGACTGTATGCAGCATCACACCCCGAAGAGGTTGGCCCAGGCCCGTCCAGTGGGCATCTTGGTCTGGGCGACGAAACATCGTTTTTACACGGGTCGAGCTGTAACGGTTCCGGCCGACCGAACGACTCACACCTCAGGACGCGAACAAAAGGAGACGATGTGACTGTTCAGATCGATTCGCTCGCAATTGGCACCGACAGTGCCGACATCGCGACAGCTGACGTCGACCAGCTCTTCGACGAAGTTTCAATGCTCGACGGCACCATCCTCGACGCCATCGAGCGTCGTACCCGCCTGGCGCACACGCTTGCTGCGGCAACGTCCGGCGCCACCGAGTCGGACCAGGCAGCCGACCCCTACGCAGACCTCGGCAACGACGGCCACGTCTTCACGCGCATGCTGTCACGCCTCGCGCAGATCACGCGATAACTACACGCCCCCTTCAGCTTCGCAGTCCGCGACCCCGTCGAGCACCCGCTCGGCGGGGTCGCGTCGTGTCGGCACATCCACAACCCGATGACTTTTCGGATCGATCGCTGTCAGTACGAGCAAGACCGTTGTTCGACGGCCCGAAGCAGCAAGTTCTTCCGGAAAAGGTGCGTACCCATGTCCCGTTTGTTGTTCGCCAACATGCCCGTCCGCGACGTCGTCGCCACCCGCGCATTCTTCGAGGGTCTCGGATTCGAGTTCAACGATGTTTTCAGCGACGAGAACTGTGCCTCGATGGTCGTCAGCGATCAAGCAACCGTGATGTTCCTGTCCAGCTCTCGATTCGAGGACTTCATCTCGGACTCGATCTGCGACGCGGGCTCGGCCCGGGAGGTGCTGATGTGCGTCTCTGCCGACAGTCGCGAGGAGGTCGATTCGCTCACCGACGCGGCGATCGCCGCGGGTGGATCGAAATGGATGGAACCCCAGGACCACGGGTTCATGTACGGCCGGGCGTTCCGAGATCTCGACAATCACGTGTGGGAAGTGATGTGGATGGATCCGTCGGCCGTGCCGCAGGGCTGACCTACCTTGTCGCCCTAGAGGCGGTCGGGCAAACCGAATCGATCGAACAGAGTCAGATCGAAGAAGCAGGCCACGTGCCCGACCCCTCTGGCATCGACATCGAGAACATGCAGCTGGAAGGCCCGGTGCACACCGTCCTCTGCCAGCATGTACAGCCCGTACGCAGGTTGACCGTTGGCCGAGGTGGCCACCATCCGCATGTCGCCTGCTCCGTTTGCGGGGCAGTTGTTCCGGATGAGAGATCCGATCGTCTCGCCGCCCTGATACCACCCGACGAACGGCGGCATTTCCCATACTGCGTCCGAGGTGAACAGCGTGACCAGTCGATCGATGTCGTAGCTCTCGAAACACTCCACGTACTGGGTGAGAAGTTTCTGTAGTTCCGCGGATTCGATGGGCTCGACGTTGTCGAGCTCGGGCGCGATCTCGTCGAGACGCTCCCGTGCTCGCTGCAGGAGGCTGTTGACTGCGGTCGTCGTCGTGGCGAGAGCTTCGGCAACCTCCGACGCTTTCCACTGCAACACTTCGCGCATCAGCAGCACCGCGCGTTGCCGAGACGACAGATGTTGCAGCGAGGCGACGAAGGCGAGCCGTACGGATTCTTTCGCCACCACGATCGAGGCGGGATCGCTCGCATCCGCCAGTTCGCAATCGGCGATCGGCTCGAGCCACGGAATCTCGTTGTTCTGTACCAGTTCGTCGGTGGGACCTGAACTCGGTGCCCCCAAACCCGTCGGCAAAGGACGCTTCGCCCGACCGTCGAGAGCGGTGAGGCAGGTATTGGTTGCGATCCGGTACAGCCAGGTGCGCAGGGACGATCGGCCCTCGTACTTGGCGTACCCCCGCCACGCGCGAATGTACGTCTCCTGCAACAGGTCCTCGGCGTCGTGGATCGACCCGGTCATGCGATAGCAGTGTGCGAGCAACTCACGGCGAAAGGGATCGAACTGCTCGACGAAGTCGTCCTTCTGTTCCGAGGCCACGGTCATGCGGTAGAGCGTAAACCGGACACAGTCGCACCACAGCTCGAATGCGCGCCGCCGAAAGGTTCGGCGACACTTCTGCGTTAACCTCGGCATCGTGACATCGGCAACGAGTATCGACGACTTGGTCGAAGAGCTGTACCTGCAGCGTCGTCGAGCGTGGGAAGCTGCTCTCGTCACCGCGCAGAATTTCCTCGAGACCATCGCCGACGAGATTCTCGAGGACGTCGATCGAGACCGATTGAACGCGCAGACGGCACGCATCAAGGACCCGGGCAGATCGGCCGACAAACTGCGCCGCTATCTCTCCGAGGGCCGTATCACCGAACCGACCGACGCCGATGCCGTCGCCGAGGCGTTGCCCGATCTCGTCGGAGTCAAGGTGCTGTGCAAGACCCCGCGCGATCAGCTGACGTTCGTTGCCGCGCTCGAGCGTGCGTGCAACGACCCGGAATGTTCCGTTCGGTTCGCGCAACCACCCACCGACTACGTCGCTTTTCCCAAGCCGAGCGGCTACCGCGCGTATCACGCCGTTCTGGTCGTTCGAGTTGCCACTCACCAGGGCGATCTCGATGTGAAGGTGGAAGTCCAGGTCAAGACGCGCCTGCAGGACGCCTGGGGCGAGCTGACCCACGAGGACATGTACAAGCCCGGTGAGGCACTCAAGCCGACCAAGAAGCACACCGACTACGCCGCGCACATGGCCCACCTGCTCGATCAGGTGGATGCGATGGCCGACGATCTGGCCGCGCAGCTCGACTCGTTGACGGCCGCGTCCAAGGACGGCGGCGTGCTCGCGGCCGACCCGATTCCGAAAGATCCGGACTTCATCAGCGCCAGGGTCACTCGCACCGGCCCACATTATGCACTCGCCGTGGGACCGGACGGCCGTAGAGGCCTCGTTCCCGCCCGATCGGTGAAAGCAGTCATCGGCTCGACCGACAGAATTGCCGTCAACGACTACCTCGAGGTCGGCGACTTCATCGATGTGGTGGTCGAGGACTCCGAGGACGCGCTCTACTACCACCTCACCTCGCAGCCGCCCCGACGCAAGCCTGCGAAGAAACGCAAGCGCTGACCGGCGGTTCTCAGGAACATCTCACGTCGGTCCGGTAGACATGCCTTCTCGTGACCACTACCGAGAACTCCACGGTCGCCACCGATGCCGACAGTGTCGACACAGCGACCGACAGAACAGCCACCGACGAAACAGGGACCACAGACCGGCGCGCACGACTCCGCTCCGCCGAGACGTTGGTGCCTGCCGTCTCGTTCGCCGTGCTGGCGACCCTGTACGCGGTGATGTCCGTCCTCGGCCATCGCCAGCTCCGCACCTCCGGATTCGACCTGGGCATATTCGTTCAGCAGATCGCGTCGTACTCGCAGTTTCGCGCGCCGACGTCCGATCTGCTCGGCACCGGCTACAACACGCTCGGCGATCACTTCTCGCCCATCACCGCGTTGTTGGGGCCTGTCTATCGGCTGTTCCCACACGCGGAGACGCTGCTGATCGCGCAAGCGGTCTTGTTCGCACTCGCCGTGATTCCGATCAGCCGACTGGCGGTACAGAAGTTCGGCACGATCGTCGGCATCGTGATCGCCGCGGCGTTCGGACTGTCCTGGGGAGTCCAGGCTGCGCTGAACTTCGATTTTCACGAGGTGGCCTTCGCAATGCCGCTGCTCGCCATGTCCATGGTCGCGCTGGTTCGGCAGCGCTGGCTGCCGGCCTTGGCCTGGGCACTGCCGCTGGTCTTCGTGAAAGAGGACATGGGTCTGACAGTGATCGTCGTCGGGGCGTTGGTGGCGCTGTGGACGACAGGACGAACCCGCATCCTGGGGGCGCTGACGGCCGTCTCGGGACTGACCTGGATGGTGCTCGCGGTCAAGGTGATCGTCCCGGCCCTGAGCTCCGACAACTCGTACGACCAAGGCTCGAAACTGCCTCCACTGGGCGAAGGCATCGCCGATACAGCGCACGGTCTGGTTGCCGGCGATTCGCGGGCGGCCACGGCGTTTCTGCTGCTTGCGATCACCGGCTTCTTCGCTCTGCGCTCTCCGCTACTGCTGATCGCGGTCCCGACGGTGGCATGGCGTTTTCTCAGTGACAACACGAACTTCTGGAAGCCGATCTATCACTACAACGCGATCCTCATGGTCATCGTGTTCGTCGCCCTGCTCGACGCGTTCACGCGCAGCCACCGGCACGGTCAGCTCAGCGAACGCGGCCGGCACTACATCGTCGCGTTCGTAGCCGCGTTCGCGGTCGTCGCATTGCCGTTCCTGCCCATGTCACGCGTGGTGCACGCCCAGGAATGGACGATCGATCCGCAAGCCGAGACCGTCCGAGAAATCTCCGAGTGGATTCCTGCCGATGATCGAGTTGCGGCGTCGAACAATCTGGTGGCCCAACTCGTCGCCGACCACGACGTGTCGGTCTTTCCGCAGCGCACGACCGATTCGACAGTCCCGGATTGGATCGTCGTGAACCGCGAACGGCCGGCGGGTTGGCCGACGGACGAGACCGGTGATAGTCAGGCGATCAGCCGGGCGCTGGCGAGCGGATACGACGTCGTCTTCTCCGTCGACGGAATAGAGGTCCTGCACCGCGAGTGACTGCGCACGATTAGTCTTCGAACAGTCGACCTTTCGCTCGACGCATCGTGACGACAATTGCAAGGCAGGTACAGGACATCGACGCTCGAATCGGCGATCTCGGCGCCACCAAGACCGCATCGAAGCGCTCACCGTGGAATCGGAAGAATCCCTACCGCGCGCAGGTTCTGAGCAACAATCGCCTGTCCGGTCCCACATCCGCAAAAGAAGTTCGACACTTCGAGATCGCGCTGGGCGAGAGTGGCATCGCCTACGAGGCCGGCGACGGTTTCGGCGTCAAACCCGTCAACGACGCAGCACTGGTCTCCGCCGTCGTCGACCGCCTCGGAGTGCCGGCAGACACGGCCGTCCACACGAAATCCGGCGAGATCACCCTCGCACAGGCGCTGACGACGGAGTACGAAATCGGCATCCCATCCATGGATCTGATCGAGGCCGTCGCCGAACGGGCCGGTGACGCCGAGCTCGATCACGTTCTGCAGAACGGCGACCGCGCATCGTACGACGCCTGGACCTGGGGTCGCGATGTCGTGGACGTTCTCGATCTCGATCGGTCGGGGACGTTCGATCCGGCCGAATTTCTCGGTTTGCTGCGTCCTCTGCAACACCGGGTCTACTCGATTTCCTCGTCGCCGATCGCGCACGAGGGCACCGTTCATCTGACCGTGTCCACGGTTCGATACCGGTCGGCCGAGCGTGATCGAGGCGGCGTCTGCTCGACGTATCTGGCCGATCGCATCGGGGACGGACATCAGGCGGGAGTGTTCCTGTCCGCCAACAAGTCGTTCCGCCTCCCGTCCGACGACACCCCGATCATCATGATCGGGCCGGGAACCGGAGTGGCCCCGTTCCGCGCGTTTCTGCACGAACGTCGCGCCCGCGGCGCTGCAGGTGAGAACTGGCTGTTCTTCGGCGATCAGCATCGAGCGAGCGACTTCCTCTACGAGGGCGAACTCGCCGATTTCGAGCGCAGCGGTCTGCTGACGCGACTCGATCTGGCCTTCTCTCGCGACCAGACTCAGAAGATCTACGTCCAACACCGCATGCGTGAGGCGGGAAAGCAGCTCTACGGGTGGCTCGAAGCCGGCGCTCAGCTCTATGTCTGCGGCGATGCGGCTCGCATGGCCAAAGGCGTCGACGAGGCATTGCACGAGATCGTCGCCGAACACGGTGGCCGCTCCCCCGACGCCGCCGAGGACTACGTCAACGAGCTCAAGCAATCGAAGCGCTACCTACGCGACGTGTACTGACTCGGTTTCTTGTCGGACCCCCTCGCTACGGTCTCGGGTACAGGCATCAGTTCTCGTCCGAGAAGAGGGTTCGCACCGTGACCGCACTGCAGAACGGCCATTTCGATTCCACCACCGCGCTCGCGTGGGCCACGTTCACCGAAAACCTGCATGCTCGTCTTCGGGCCTTGCCGCGGCGCGACTACATCACGGTGTCCGCCGCTCAGGCGAGCCCCGGCGAGCGTGGGTTACGCCCGTACATCGACGTGGCGGCGACGGACAGCAGCGTGCTGGTGTCGGTGGCAGCGCTGCCGTCCCTGCTGTACCCGGATGCCCCGGACGCAACGGCAATGGATGTGCAGCTCCTCGATTGCGGTTGGCTGGATCGAGGCAAGCCGGTCGCAGACGGGTCGATCATCGATCTCACGCGAACCGACACCCGAGCCGATGCTGCGCTCGTCGCGGAGATGATCACGCGCGCGTTCCGCGAGATCTGGAACGTCCCACATCCGTCGTTCCTGAGCGTATGGAGCGTGGCGGCCGACGGAGCATCGTCGGGGCCGGTCGACCTGCAATGCGGGTCCGTCGGTCGCACGACCGGCGCAGCGACCGAGAGTCCCTCGGAGACATCCGACGACGTTCCTGCCGAGCTGAGGTCACTTCAGACGCTGTGCCAGTTGATCGGTCGGCGCGTCGACGCGCACACCGTTCGATCGGTGTGCGCCGACGGCGATCTCGACGCGTTGAAAGCGCGGGCATTGTCGCTGCATCGATCGGCCGCTGTTCGCGCTCGCCCCGACGACGCGAGTGGGGGGAACTCGGTCGCGGTCTGGAAGAACCTTGCCCGCACCTGGCTCCTGGTCGCACACAGCATGGACGCGGTGACGAGGGCAGACCGACACGCGTGCCGGTGACGACGAGGATCCGACGAACTACAGGATCTTTCGGCGCAGGCCGCTCGCTCGTAGCACCTGACGTTCGACGCCCGCTCGGATGGCCTCTTCGGTACCGATCACCCGTACGTGCGATCGCGCGCGGGTGATGGCGGTGTACAACAGCTCTCGGGTCAACAGTGTCGACGCCTCGGCGGGCAACAGAACCGAGACCGTGTCGTACTGACTGCCTTGGCTGCGGTGGATCGTCATTGCGTACACGGTGTGTACCGAGGAGAGCACATTCGGGTGGATCAACACGTGGCCACGACCTCGGGCGAACGCTGCCATCGGAGTTCCGTTGTCTCCCAACACCACAACGCCGGTGTCCCCGTTGTAGATCCTGGCCTCGTGGTCGTTGGCCGTCACCAACAACGGCTGACCGGGATACCAAAGTGACGGATCGAGAAACGTTCCGCTTCCTTCCCCTACCCACTCCATCGCCTGCCGGTCCCACCGCGAGACCCCCCATCGACCCTCGCGGTGCGCGCACAGTAGGCGATGTTTCTCGAGCCCGAGCAGTGCTGCGGTGGCATCTCCGCGTACTGCAGCGGCGGTGACCTCGGCTGCGGTGTCGATCACGTCGGAGCGCAGGGCGTCGACGTCGTCGGGGCTCTGGAACGAAATCTCCTCCGCGCCGGACTCGAGCAGCGCCATCACGTCGTCGCCCCGGCCGTCTCGCACGGCCACGGCCAAGCGAGCGATGGCTCCGCCGAACCGTCGGCCGCGACTGAGCCGAACGACGCCGCCGCGCAGTCGGTCTCGCTCGAACGGGCTCAGAGCGGCTTCCGCGGGATCCTCGGCGGCGGCGAAGTCCGCGTCGACGAGCTGCGCAAGAACCGGGTTCTCGATTCCGGTCACCGGCCTGGCCACCAGATCTGCCAGCACCGCGCCCGCGTCGACCGACGTCAGCTGATCCGGGTCGCCGACGAGAATCAACCGAGACTCCGGACGCACGGCTTCGAGCAGCCGACACATCATCGTCAGCGACACCATCGAGGTTTCGTCGACGACGATGACGTCGTACGGCAGCCGGTTCTCGGCGTCGTGCCGAAACCTCGTCTTGCTGCCGGGCTTCCATCCCAGAAGTCGGTGCAGCGTCATCGCTTTCAGATCTGCTGGAAGCCCGAGGAGTCCGGCTTGTTCGGACACGGACTCCTGCAACCGGGCTGCGGCCTTGCCGGTGGGTGCGGCGAGCCCGATGCGCAGATCGCTTCCGTGTTCGCGGACGAGGAGCGCCAGAATTCTCGCTACGGTGTGGGTCTTTCCGGTTCCAGGTCCGCCGGCGATGACCGTGGTCCATTGGGTCGCCGCCAGAGCTGCCGCTATTCGCTGTCGATCGGGAGCGGCCGTCGGCGCGCCCGATTCGTCCACGAACAGCGTGGCCAGCGCGTCGCCGATCTCGACGGCATCGGCGGCGGGATGGGATTGCGAACGCGCGTCGAGCAGATCTCGAACGGTGCTCTCCTGCAGGTGATATCGGTCCAGGTACAGCAGCTCACCCTGATCGGTGTCGACCAGTTTCAGCGGCCGCAACGGTCCATTCGGGCTGCCGACCACCAGTGGGCTCACCCTCAGTGCTCGGAGCACGTCGTCGAGCTCCGGCCACGGAAGTGCGCTCGGATCGACGTCCGAATCCTCGTCGACGGTGACGTCCCGCAGTCGTCGCAGATCCAGGCACACCGAGCCCGATCGCACCGAACGCACGGTCAGAGCAGTGGCGAGCAGTACGTTCTCCGACGACTCACCGGCCAGGGCACCGAGGCGCAGCGCCACGTGCACATCGGATGCCGACAGCACACCCACATCGTTGAAGGTGCGCAGGATTCCACTACCGCGCAGCGCAATCGAGACGCCGGTCATCGAGTCACCTTCCCGGCGAGCAGGTCCGACAGCTCGATCACCAGTGCGGCCGGCGGATCCCAGTCGAACACCCCACACCCGGCGGGGGTCTGCGGTCCGACCATGCCCCGCACGAACAGGTATCGGATTCCGCCGAGGTGCAGTTGCGGGTCGTAGTTCGATTGACGCCAGCGCAGATATCGATGCAGCGCAACGGCATACAGAATGGCCTGCAGCGGATAGTGCGAGCGGATCATTTCCTCGGCCATCTTCTCGCGCGTGAAATGGCCGGTGGTCAGATCGCCTCTGGCGATTCGATTCGTCTTGTAGTCCACCACGACGTACCGCGGTCCTGCCACTCGCAGAACCGAGTCGATACTTCCGGTGAGAAAGCCGCGAAGTGGTGTCGACTCGAGACCGTCGAGCAGATCCGCGTAGGACGCGAGCACGTCCGCCGGATCGAGGTGATGACGCAACAGGCGCGCGACGGACTTCAACGTGACCGTGTTCGCCACCGGATCGTCTCCGCCGGCCAAGGGCAGCTCGAAGTCGAGCTCGGCCAGATGGTCGGGCGGCGCTACGTCGGCCAGCGTCCCGAATCCCAACGGTGTCTGCATCACCGGTAGAAGGGCTTGGGCCAACGCCGCCGGATCGACCTCCGCCATTCGCGACGCCACCGCCGCAGCGCAGCGACGCTCGAGTTCCGCCAGCAGATCGGGTGCGGACGTGTCGACGTGTTCGAGTGCCTCGTGGACGAGCGTTCCGAACGCCGCGCCGGCAGGCATGCCGTTCATCGGTGACGCGATTCCGTCCAGCTGTTCGTCGATGTGCTCGCTTCCCGGGTATTCGCTGCCCACGGCCGTGTCGGCGGGCTCGTCCGTCTTCTCGGGATTCTCGGTCTCGCTGGTCACTCCTACCTCGGGCTGGGCGGGCGCGGCGTCGTGAGCGTGAGCTGTCAACGCGGAGTACGACGTCCGACGCCACAGCAGGTCGAGGGTTCGATCGAATCGTGCGGCAGCGACGTCGAGTTGCGGTTGCTCGGGACGAATCCAGTGTGCGGTGGACGGCTCGCCGGGCCCCACCGGTTCGACCGAGATGAGGCCTGCTGCCGAGCCGACCCAGGATTGGAGCCGGTTCGCCGTCGTCGCGTCGTCGAGAACCTTGTACGACGGCTCCGGCAGAGCAATTCCGGGGATGCGTCCGAACAGCATGCGGTGCAGCGAGGACGTCGCGGTGTTTCGGCCCGGGGCCCACCACAGCACGATCCGACTCTCGGCGCGGGTGAGACCGACGTAGAGCAGTCGCAGTTCCTCGCCTGCTTCCTCCTGGTCGTTGAGGATCTTCCTGGCCGCGTAGCCCGTTCCGGACGGTCCGCCGACGTCTCGGATTCGCGTGCCGTTCTCGTGCAGCAACAGCGTCGACGGCTTGCTGAAGTACAACGTGTCCCACGCGTAGGGCAGATAGACGACCGGAAATTCGAGCCCTTTGCTGCCGTGTGTCGTCATGATCTGCACTGCGGCGGAATCACTGTCGAGTCGACGACTGCGGTCGGTCGACCCGCCCGCTGCCGGTTCCTTGATTCGGTCGGTCAGCCAGCGAGTGAGGGCGGTGATTCCGTAGGACTCGGATACCGCGGCGCGATTGAGCAATTGGGCGATGTGCCGCAGATCGGTCATCGTGCGTTCACCGGCTTCGACCGCGAGCAACCGGGCGTCGAGTCCGGACTGGGCCGACACCCGCTCGAAGACTGCCGCGAACCCGGCCTCGTCGAACAGCACCGAATACACACGCAGCCGGCTGCTGACCTGGGACAGTGCATCCTCGGCCCCGGAGTCGAGTTGCGCAGCGGTCCACCCGAGCAGCGGAGTCAGGGCGGCCAGACGTACGCGATCGGTGCGATGGGGTTGCTCGATCGCCTGCAGCAACCACAGCCAGTGTCGGGCACTCTCGGTACCGAACACACTGGTGCTGCTCGACACGACGGACGGCACCCCTACCGCGTCGAGTGCGTCCCGAATCAACGCCACCTGCTTGGTCGTTCGGGTCAACACCGCAATGTCACGCGGTTCGATCACCCGGCGGCCGTCGGATCGCTCGAGCTCGGCATGTCCGGACAACAGCTCGACGATGTCCGCCGCGACGTCTGCCGCAACCCTGTATCGGAGTCGGTCGACTGCCGGAAAGCCTTGCCGCAGTGGACCAGCGCCGGTTCGCGGTAGGTAACGCAGCCGCAGGGGAGGATGTCCGACCATGCGCGAGAGAGGGTTTCGCGCTTCGACCGGGTGCACCACGATGTCGTCGTGACCGAGGGCTGCGCCGCCGTACAGATGGTGCAGGGCGTCGAGCAGCCCCGAATCACTGCGCCAGTTGGCGGTGAGCTCGTAGAGGTGGTCTGCGGTCTGCACGGCGTCGAGGTAACTCAGTACCTCGGCTCCGCGAAACGCGTAGATGGCCTGCTTCGGATCGCCGACGAGGATGAGCGTCGTGGAGCCGTGAAACGCCCGCCGCAGAATGTCCCACTGCATGGGGTCGGTGTCCTGGAACTCGTCGATCAACACGACGCGGAATCGATCTCGCACTCGTGCGCAGGCGGCCTCACCGTGGACGGGGTCCGACAACACAGAATGCAGAAGTCCCAGGAGATCGTTGTAATCGCGCACACCGAGCAGGCGTTTGCGACGTTCGATCTCCCGGCGCGCTTCCCGGGCGAACCGCACACGCAGTGCCGGCTCGCGATTGTCGTCGTCCGAGTCCTCGGTGTCGGGATACAGAATCGACTGCTGGTCACCCACGGCCGACAACGCCAACTGCTGGGCATCCCGCCTGCTGAATGCCGGTGCCTCGTCGTCACCGCTGAACATCTGCAGATACAGATCGTCCACGACCTGTTCGAGTAGGTCCGAGACGGATTCGACGAACGTCGATTCCGGTTCGCGCTCGCCTGCGATGCCGAGTCCGTCGAGCATGCGCTGACAGAAACTGTGGGTGGTGACGATGGTTCCGGCGTCGAAGTCCGACAAGGCCCTACGCAACCGTCGACGCCGCCGGTCGACTTCTGCGTCGTCGACTGCGGCCAGAAATGCCACGAGTGGATCCCCAGATTCACGAGCGGTGTCCGGGTCGGCCAGGTCCCGGGCGATCGACGCGAACCTGCTTCGGGTGCGATCACGGAGTTCCTGGGTCGCGGCTCGACTGAACGTCACCAGAAGCAGGTCCGAGATCTCGGCGATCCCTTCGGCGACGTAGCGCGCGGCCAACCCCACGATCGCGTACGTCTTGCCGGTCCCGGCGCTGGCTTCGAGGACGGTCGTTCCGGTCGGCATCGGACCGAGCAGGTCGAATCCGCGGGCGGCGGTCATGCGTTCCCCATGTTCTCGGCGATCAGCAACGGATCCCACAGCTTTCGAGCGAGAATCCCGAAGCGGCTCTTCTCGTTCGAGGGCTCGGTCTCGTCGGCCAGCGGGGCCGCAGCGAGCAGTGCCTGGAACGACAAGGCCGAACCGTGGACGTACCGCAACGATCGATCGGTACCGTCGCCGAAGTCACCCCGCCAAGCCCACGTGGCCGAGTCGTAGCCGTCCTCGATGGACCCGCCACCGAACCGCTTCTCTGCATACGCCGATGCGGTACCGGTCGATATCGGCAGCGGCGACGTCATTCCACGATCACGCAAGTCCACCAGATCTTTCAGTACGGCAACGGGATCCGGCGGGGCGCTCAGCCGAGAGCGACGAGGCGGGCGCATCCCGCTCGCGCGGCCGATGGTGACGGCGCTCCAGTCACCTGCCTCCGATGCCGCCACCGCCAGCAACCGCACCCACGCGGCCAGCCGGTGTTTGGCTGCCAGTCGCGAGTACGAGGAACGTGCCAGCGTGCGGCCGTGGATTCCGGTGACGGTGCCGGTCAGGCGTCGGCCGTCGCCGAGATCGACCGCGACGTCGATCGTCTCGGCCGGACCCTCGTGGAAGGGAGCGGCCGCGTCGGCGATGATTCCGACGATCTGCCGGATGTCGGACATCTCACGGCGACCCTGATGAAACGGCGGAAGGGTTCCGCGCCGCCACTCGGCGTCGGCGAATTCTCCGATGTCCCCACCTGCGAGCACTGCAGCGAGCATCCGATCACCGATGTTCCACCGGGACAACGGATCCAGCTCGATGTCCAGGCTGTCCGCCAGGTCGTCCTCGAGCTCGGGAACGCGGAAGCCGAGCCGTTGCCGCAGAAAGGCCTGCACCGGATTCTCGACGAAGGCGATGAGTTCGGCGAGTTCGACGTCCCCGCAATCGGCAGCAGGGAGCGCGTCCGGCAGAAACGGTGCCACCGGATCGGGCGTCCGCTGCTGGGAGACGGCTCCGGCCAGGGCCACCGTGTCGAAGCTGAACGGGTGTTCGGCTTCGAAATTGTGTGGGTCGAAGGGCTGCAGCGGATGCCGATGTTCGACGCTTCCGCCCGCGGTCACCTCGAGCACGTCCATCAACTCACGCAGCGGGATCGCGGGCGGCTTGGCCGACCCGTCGACGGGGTCTGCTCCGGTGTAGAACAACAGCAGTTTCTCCTCGGCCGACATCACCGCGTCCAGGAGCAGTTGCCGATCCTCGCTGCGAGTGTCTCGTTCGCCGACGGCCGGATCACGGGCGAGGATGTCGTCTCCGTCGATACTGCCAACTCGGGGGAACACCTCGTCGTCGAGCCCGAGCAGCACCACCACTCGGTGCGGCACCGAGCGCATCGGCACCATGGTGCACACGGTCAGCTCGCCGGTTCGAAAGTTCGCTCGGGTGGGTCGGCCGGCCAGTCTTCCGGCCAGCATGGCACGCACGTCCGCGAGCCGCAGCTCGGCGGTGCCGCCGTGTTCGGTGGCATCGGAGATCTCGCGATGTGCTTGTGCCAGTTGCCATTCGTCGGCTGTGGGCACGTCGGCGAGGAGATCGAGGGCGCGCCCCAGCTGCCGCGTCCACTCGGTCACCGATGCCGGACCGGAAAGTGCCCGGAGCACCGAGGCGAGCCGGTCCACCAGCTCGGCGAAGCGGCCGGCGAGAGTGATGTCGTTGCTGTCGACATCGTCGAGAGGCAGCGCCAGGTCGAGATACTCGTTCCGAGTCTCGTCCGCGGCCACTCCAAGCAAAATTCGATCGAGCGCCGACTTGAAGGTGTTCTGGCGAAAACCGTTCAGGCCGTACGCTTCTCGTTGCCGAACTGTCAAACCCCAGCGGGCACCTGAGCTCGTCACCCACTCGCGCAGTCGCTCCAGATCGTCGTCGGTGAACGAGAACTTCTCCCGCACCGGACCACTGGCGGCGAAGTCCAACAGCTCGCTCGCCGTCACCCGACCCTCCGAGAAATCCAGCACCGTGGCGATGACGTCGAGGACAGGGTTGGTACGACGCAGGCCCCGATCGGCCAGCCGCACCCGTAGCCGGTGCCCCGGATGCACCAGCGCCGTCTGCCCGAAGTTCGCGCGGATCAGCGGCGCGTAGGTCTCGACATCCGGGCACATCACCAGCACGTCGCGTGGTTCGAGCGTCGGGTCGGAGGTGAACAGATGCAGCAACGATTCGCGCAGAACTTCCACCTGGCGAGCCGGTCCATGACACGCGTGAATCTGCACCGATCCGTCGGCGAACGTAGTGCCGTCCTCGAATTCGGGAGTAGGAGACGAATCCGCGGTGATGTCCGACTGAATTCGACCGAGCAGAGTGTTCGCTGCTTGCGGCCCCTCGTGATGCACGGTGTGCGTCGCCACCGACGCGATGGTGGCCTGGAGTTCTCGCACGTCTCGCGACAGGCCGGCCAGCAGTGGGTGCTCGACGGCCAGAGCTGTCGTGTCGTCTCGTCGGCGCGTCACCGCCGGGATCTCGGCGAGGGTGTGCCACATCGACGGGCTGGGATGCGGAACCCAGATGTGCACGTCGCGAGCCTGCGACAGCGCACTCAATATCTCGAGCTGATCGGTTGTCAGCCGGGTCGGACCGAACACCGACAACCTGCTCGGCAGGTCCACCGACTCCGGTGCATCCCGGAGTCGGGCGCAGGTCTGCGGCAGGCGCTCGGCTGGGCTCGGGCTGCCGATTCGCTCGCGCAGCGCGGCCCACACCCGCGGTTGCCACAGCAGGTCCTCGTCGAGATCGCCACCGTGGCCGTCGGTGAAACGCCCGTCGAACCAGTCGCGCAGCATCTGGGGACGTTGAGATCCGTAGGTGCGGAACAATTCTGCCACATGCGATGCCGTCGACCAGCGGCGTCCCACCCGGTGATCCTCGGAACCTGCACCGAGATGCTTGAACAACACCGACGCCCAGGCTTCGGTGCGACAGTCGTCGATCACCTCCAGCGCGGTCCACAGAACCCGGCCCGGAGCCCAGGGATCGTCGTCGGGATCGATGTCGTCGACCGCAGCAATGGCGCGCGAGACCAACCGCGTCGGGCTCGGGAAGTCGATGTTGGCTGCGATGCCGTCGCCATCCGAACCGCCCAGTGTGCTCGACAGTCGCTGTGTGAGCCACCGCTCGACGCCCTTCGCCGGGACCGACACGATCTCGGGCACGAACGGATCGTCCAACGGCACGGACAGGATGTCGGCCAGTGCAGCCGCGAGCGTTCCGGCGCGTTCGGCGCGATGAAGCGTCAACACCGTCGCTGTCCCCTGCCTGCTCGTATCGGTGCCCGATTTCGGGCTCGTGACGACCCTACTCGAGCCACCGACAGATTCTGTGCGACGAGTCGAGCCGTCGATGCCGCTCGTATCGGTCTCCGATCCCGACGGCAGTTCTATTACTGCGATCGGCGGTTTTCGCGAGCACTACCGATCGAGCGGTTGCCGTTCTCGCACGGGATGTAACGAGGTACCCCGTCGGTACGACATGGTGAACGGAAATGCGACCGACCGGTTCGAATAGAACGAGACGGTTGCTTCCGGTCTCGCGGGTGACATCTCGGCCGCGACATCGACACCTCTCTCGATCCGAACGGACCCCTCGACATGACCAGCGCCTACCCGCCGCCCTTTCAGCGACCGGCACCCGAGGCTCGAGCGCCTCGCCGCCCCCTGTTCGGGAAGGTATTCGCTTGGGCCGCGATTGTTTTCGGTACTTTCTTTCTGATCGGGGCAGTGGTCTCGTTCGAGTTCGGCGCGCTGCTCGTCGGCGCGTTGCTGGTCGGCAGCGGAGTCGTGTACCTGCGCTCGTCACCCGCGCGGGGCCGCAAGGTCTGGGCGGTACCTGCCATCGCCGTCCTCCCTGCCCTGTTCGTGATGGGGCTGACCACCACGACCGAACCCGAGACCACAACCGCCATCGCACCGGTCGCGGCCGTGCCCGCGTTGCCGACGGTCACAAAGACCACCGCGCCGCCGTCGACAACCACCCCGGTCCCGACCACGACCACCGCAGCCCCGACGACCGAAGCAGTCGCCGCCGTCGTCGAGATACCGACGACAACGGAATACATCCCGCTGCCCGAGCCCGCGTACATCCCGGAGCCCGTCTACACGCCGGAGCCGGTGTACACACCCGAGCCCGTCTACACCGCTCCCGCGCCGTTCGTCGACGCACCCGAGAGCGTGTACTACGAAAATTGCACGGCTGCCAGGGAAGCGGGAGCCACCGATATCCGCGTCGGTGAGCCCGGCTACCGACCGAAGCTCGACGGCAACAGCGACGGGGTAGCCTGCGAAAGCTAGCCCACCAGCCGCCGCGTCAGGTTCGCGGCTTCGCGGGAGTAGGCGATCAGCATGACGAGGTCGACCGACGGCCGGGCAGCTTTCACTGCCACGACCTGTTGGGTGACTGCGTCGTGCATCGGCCATCCGTAGGACCCGCCGGAGATCAGGGGAAAAGCGATGGACTTCAGGTTCATCGACGCTGCCAGCGCCAGACTTCGGGCATAGCAGAGTCGCAGCAGCTCAGATCTGTCCTCGTGCGGGGAGAAGCGCGGGCCGACAGTGTGAATGACGCAGCCGGCGCGAAGTCTGCCCGCGGTGGTGGCGACGGCTGCGCCGACGTCGAGGCCGTGCGGCAGGGTGGTGGCCCGCAGCGCCTTGCACTCCGCGAGGATCGTCGGCCCACCGGCTCGATGGATCGCACCGTCCACTCCCCCGCCGCCGAGCAATCGTGCATTGGCGGCATTGACGATCCCATCTGCGGCAACGTCGGTGATGTCGCCCTGGACGACGTCGATGATTGTCATGAACTCCCCTTCGCTGCAATGATGTTCGAGGTGATTCGGTCGAGATCGTCGGCGCGCAACCCTGGGTAGCCGTGGACGATGTCGCGCCATTCGCTCGGCACCGCCGATGCGCCCCAGCGCGCTCCGAGGAGCCCTCCGGCTATGGCCGCCGTGGTGTCGGTATCGCCGCCGGCTCGGACACACAGTTCGAGAGCGGCAGGCAGAGGCCGGTCCGCGTCGGCAGATCGATGGATTGCCCACCACGCCGTCTGCAGAGCGTGGACCACCCAGCCGTTGTTAGGGAAGTCGGACGGCTGTCCCTCCTGTGCCTGGTGGAGCAGGGGCTGCCAGAACTCACGGACGTCGGCTTCGGCGGCGGCCAGAAATTCACGCACCCCGCCGTATGTACCGCGAAGAACCGCGTATCGAATTGCGTGAGTCCACAATTGGCATGCCTCACCGGCATGCGGGTCGAAATGGGTGAGGGCACTGATCCGTGCAGCAGCAGCTCGACATCCTGCCGCATCGTCGAGGTAGGCCAAGGCGACGGGTGCGGTACGCATGAGCGATCCGTTGCCGCCGGTTCTACCCGACAGTGACGCTGCCGCCGCGGTCATCTCTGAGCCGCTGAGTGTGGTCTGCGCGAGCACGGAGCGCGTTTGATTTCCTACGTCCGGAGGGTTCTGGGCAAACCACGCGCGAAAATTCTCGGCGATGTCGTCGATGTCTCCGCCCTGTTCGAGAGCACGCGCGACGCAGAGCGCCATCGAGGTGTCGTCGGTCCATTCCCCCGGGGCCCAATCGAATGCGCCGCCGCCGACCATGGCGATCGTCGTCTCGGGTGAGGGGTATCCGAACTCGTAGCCCGCGCCCAAGGCGTCACCCACTGCCGTTCCGAGGAGAACGCCCCGCGCTCGATCGTGCTGAATGTCAGTCAACTGCATACCTACCCCTTAGATCGATGTTGAGCTAACTATAGATCATTACTGCGCTAAGCTGCAACGCATGACCTGGCGAGACCGAGACGGCAACGCGCTGACCGACTACCCGCGCCCCTCCGTGGCAGTCGACGTGGCGGTACTGACCGTCCGCGAACAGCAATTGCACGTCGTCGTGGTGCCGTCGGAGCGCGGCCCCGCGCTACCGGGCACCTTTCTGCGACCGTCGGAGACTCTCGCCGACGCGGCAGACCGCGCCTTGAGGACGAAGGCCGACTTGATCGATCTCACTTTTCACCAGCTGAGGATGTTCGACGATCCCGACCGCGACGACCGCGGCTGGGTCCTGTCGATGGCGCACGGCGCAGCAATCTCGGCTCGATCATTGGCTCCCACAACCGAATCGATGCCGATAGACGACTCCGCACCGGTGTCGACACTGGCCTTCGACCACGGCACCATGGTGACCGAGGCAGTTCTCGACCTCCGTGATCGCTACGCGCGTGAGGTCGATCCCGCACTGTTGACGGACGCGGAGTTCACCCTTCTCGAACTTCGCGAGGTGTACGAGATCGTGTTCGATCGCGCTCTGCCGAAAGACACGTTCCGACGTCACGTCATCGGGTCGCTCGAAGGGACAGGCACAACCTCGACCGCAGGCGGCGGCCGACCCGCAGAGCTGTATCGTCGCGCATCGAATCCAGCTCTTCCTGCATCTGCGGGCTCGTTCCTACTTCGCTGAGGGCACGGATCGACGAAACCGGACATGCCTACCGATAAGCTGGCAGTCATGGGATCGAAGCGGCCTGCCAACCGCGGACAGAAACGTGCAGAAAAGACCAAGGCCCGGCAACGGCGCCACCAGCAATCCCGACCGGCCCCCACCGGTGCCGTCACCGAACGCATCGCCGATCTGATCAACGGTTTCGTCGAATGGCTCGACGAGAGCGAGATGTCGGAACAATCGGAGGCGATCTCTCGACTCGTGTCGTCGACACTGACCCAGCTGGCCGGAGCCCGTAACGGCTTTTCCCCCAGTGCCTGGCTGCCCGCCGATGCACACTTGCTGGTGGACGCCGCGGAACGCATCCTGCAGGACGAGTCCGACACGGCCGAGGACACCGCGGTCAATCTGGTACTCACGTCACTGCAGTACCTGACCTTCCTCGACGAGACCGATCTCTGGGACGGCACTCCCGAGGACTACTCGCACTGCATGGAGGATCTCTCGGACTTCCTCCAAGGCGACGAGCCGGACATGCTCGACGCCGACGACATCGATCTGCCCGACGTCTCGCTGGCCCAGGAACTCGCCGCGATCTCCGCGTTGCCGCTGCTACCCGCCCTCGACGACATCGTCGCGCGCGTGGCCGACGGGTTGGCGGTGGGCGAGGACGCCGACCTGCAGCGCGCGGTCGGCTCCACCCCGCTCGATCCCGCCCGGCTCGAGGTGGGTGCCGCGGTCGACTACTGGTCGACGGCCATCGCGACCGAATTGATTCGCATCGACGGTGACACCGCCAGGCCGGGCGACAATGCGCATTCGCTGGCCGGCCGAGGCGCGGAGACGGTGCACGAGCTGGTCGCCGAACACGTTCGCGTCCAGCTGTCGGGAGATGCCGACGACCCCGATGTGTCACGTTCGCTGGCGAACACGTTCGCGGTACAGACGCTGCTCGCCGCCATGACGGACGAGCTCCCCATCAACAACGAGGGCGAGGACTACGCCGAACTCGACGGTGAGGATCTGCGTACGGCGCAGTTGATCGACCACCGCGTCCGATCCCTCATCGAGCAGGGCATCCTCGTCAAGATCGAAGAAGTACTCGCCGTTCCGCACGCGTTGCGTCCGGCAGTGCTCGACGGTGTCGCCGAGGCCCTGCCGTTCGGTGTGATCGACGAGGAGTCTCACCACGACCCGCTCCACAGCTCGGTCGAGGATTCAGCGTCGTCGTGACGGCCCCCGCGAACACCGAGACCGTGTCGGTGGTCGCCGCTAGCGTCACCGACTGTGCGTTACGCCAACGCGATCTGGGTAAGGAGCCGACATGAGCGATTCACTCGAGTTCGACTTCGACGTCGACGCTGCCTGGATGCAGTTCCAGCGCAGACTCGGCGACTACGTCAGCGCGATGCGCGACGGCGATGCGCTGGTGATCGAGTCGCGATACGACAGCACCGACGGCGTGCCCGACACCGCAGCCTGCGTGCAGTTCTACGCCTGGGATCTCGATATGGTTCGCTGCGAGATCCCGGCGAACGAGCACCTGCATCACAGCCGTGCCATCACCGAAGAGCAGCGGGAAGCGCTCAGCGCGTTGGGGTTTCGCATGTCGGTCGATTCCGAACCGACTGCACCGCACGTGGACCGGAATCGATCCTGGTCCGACGATCTGGCCAAGACGACCGTTGCGGTGTTCCGTGACATCTGGGGTCTCCCGCATCCGTCGTTCCTGAGCTCGCGCGCCACCGGCCGATACGACGTACCGAGTTTCGACGTCGCCACCCCCGAGCCCGGCATCACTGTCGTTCCGATGTGCGTACAGCCCAAGGGCAAGGAACACCTGCAGCAACTGGTCGATCGAGCGCTCGAGCCGTGGTTCGGTTTCCCGCCGGATCACGACCCCGACGGCGACATCCCCCTGCGGTTCGTCAACGGCACCGCATACTTGTCGGTCAAGCCCACCGAGCCTGTGGTCGAGATCAATTCGACGCTGGTGCACGCCGTGTCGGGACGAACCCGCGCAGCCGAGTTGTTGGTCGATCTCAATTTGCAGCTACCCGATGTGATGCTGCACCTGGTCCAAGACTGCATCGTCGCCCAGGTGCGGGTGAGCGGCTCCCCCTTCGTCGCCGATCACTTGCTGTGGGCAGTGCGGATGCTCAGTCACGTATGGGAGCAGGTCGACGAGAAATTCGCCGAGGATTTCGGTGGAGCGCTCGGCGAACCGACGCCGCCCCCGATCGAGGCCGAGGACTTTCCGGACGGTCTGCTCGAATTGGTCGATCTGATAGCCGAATCCGCGGAGCCACTCGACCTCGACACCGTCCTCGAACGTTGCGACTCCGATCGCGATGTCGTCGCCTCCTACCTGCGCATCAGCGCCGAGCAGGAGGCGTCGTGGCGTGGCATGGCGGTCGCTGCCGATCTCGGGGACGAGCACTGCGACGTCGACGAGGCCGACCGCGAAGCCGGCAAATGGGGCCGCGCCGTGGCTGCGCTGCGCGAGGTACTGCGCAGCACACCCGAACAGGTCACGCCGGTGGTCGATCCGTCGGCGATCCAGTTGCAACTGTTCGAGACCGACGAGGTGGCCGAGGTATCCGACGAACGTTCGGACGAACAATAGACGGAAACCGAACACGGTTTTTCAGCGCGCTTCCCTTTCGTGTTAACTGGGGTTACATTAACTCCATGTTCGCACCTCGTTTGGAGAAGCCATGACACTGACGACAGGCACCACGTCCGTTTCGGTCGATACCGACACCGCGGACGAGCAGCAATACATCGAGACACTCACCCTGTTGTCCGAGGGTTCTGTTCATAAGCACTTCGACCCGTACGTGGATATCGACTGGGAGTCCGAGAAGTTCGCGGTGCCCGCGAACGATCCTCGCTGGGTACTGCCCGCGAAGACGGACCCGATCGGCGGCCACGCCTGGTACCGAGCACTGCCGCTCGAGAAGCAGATCGAGATCGGCATGTGGCGTCAGGCCAATGTCGCCAAGGTCGGTCTTCAGTTCGAGAACATTCTGATCCGCGGCATGATGCAGTACGTGTTCTCGCTGCCCAACGGCTCGGCCGAGGCTCGCTACTGCACCCACGAATCCATCGAAGAATGCAACCACACCCTGATGTTCCAGGAGATGGTCAACCGCGTCGATTCCGATGCTCCCGGCATGAGTCGCCCGATGAAGATGCTGTCGCCGTTCATCCCCCTGTTCGCCACTTTGTTGCCCGAGTTGTTCTTCGTCGGCGTTCTCGCAGGCGAGGAGCCCATCGACCACATTCAGAAGTCGGTCCTGCGGTCCGGTGAAGAAATCCACCCGATCATGCAGAGTGTCATGGCAATTCACGTCGCCGAGGAAGCGCGGCACATCTCGTTCGCACACCAGTTGCTGCGTCGCCGCGTCCCCAAGATGTCCAAGGCCGGACGGTTCTTGCTCTCGCTGGCCTTCCCGATCACGATGCGCATTCTGTGCGACGTCATCGTCATTCCGCCGAAGAAGTTCTGGACGAAGTTCGACATCCCGAAGCAGGTGAAAAAGGACTTGTTCTGGGGCACTCCGGAGTCGCAGCACGCACTGCAGGACTACTTCGGAGACGTCCGCATGCTGGCCAACGACACCGGAATGATGAATCGCGCCGCTCGCCTGATGTGGAAGCTGTGCGGAATCGACGGCAAAGCGTCCCGTTTCCGCAGCGAACCCGACCGCAGTTCCAGCCAGTTCGCCGCATAGCTCGCGCCCCAGCCGTCAGGAAACCTCATGCCCCACGTCGTCACCCAGTCATGTTGCAGCGACGCATCGTGCGTCTACGCGTGTCCTGTCAACTGCATTCATCCCACTCCCGACGAGCCGGACTTCCTGACGGCGGAGATGTTGCACATCGACCCGCAGTCGTGTGTCGACTGCGGCGCGTGCGTCTCGGCCTGCCCAGTCGATGCCATTGTGCCGAAGGCGAAACTGACAGAGGCACAACTGCCGTTCCTGACGATCAATGCGGATTTCTACAAACAGGAGCGCCCGCCTCGGCCCATCCTGGCACCGGTCACGTCTGCTGCGTCGGTCTCGCGGGATCGTCAGCCGCTGCGGGTCGCGATCGTCGGATCGGGCCCATCGGCGATGTACGCCGCGGACGAGCTGCTCACGCAGCCGGGCGTGAGCGTCGACGTGTACGACCGACTCCCACAACCACACGGCCTCGCTCGACTCGGCGTTGCACCCGATCATCAGAAGACGCGTCAGGTATCTCGCCTATTCGAAACCATCTCTGCGCAAGAGGGATTCACGTACCACCTCGGCGTGGAGGTCGGCAAGGACGTCACACACGTCGAGTTGATGGACACCCACCACGCCGTCATCTACGCGGTCGGGGCTTCATCGGATCGTGAGCTCCGCATTCCCGGTGCCGAATTGCCCGGGCGCAGTTCGGCAACCGACTTCGTCGCCTGGTACAACGGCCACCCCGACCACGCACATCGCACATTCGACCTCTCGCACGAGCGCGCGGTGGTCGTCGGCAACGGCAACGTTGCCCTCGACGTCGCCCGCATTCTGACGATGAATCCGGATGCGCTCGCTCGGACCGACATCGCTCCGCACGCGTTGGACGCATTGCGCCACAGCTCCATTCGCGAGGTGGTCGTCGTCGGTCGCCGCGGCGTGGCGCAGTCCGCCTTCACCGTTCCCGAGTTTGCCGGGCTGCTGACCGTCCCCGATATCGACCTGGCCATCGACCGCAGCGAACTCGCGCTCGATCCAGTCACCGTCCGACTCGCAAGCACCGACGACCTTCCCCACGCCGTGGCGCAGAAGCTGCAGTTGCTTCGCCACGTCGACGAATCCCCCGAACACAGCGACGGCCGCAGGCGAATCACCCTGCGCTATCTTCTCTCCCCCACCCGCATCCTCGGCACCGATCGAGTGACGGGCGTCGAGTTCGAGCGGATGGGCCTGTCCGCCGACAGCGAGGACGTGGTTCGCAGCGTCCCGACCGGCGACGTGGACGTCGTCGAGGCCGGGCTTGTCCTCACCTCCATCGGCTACCGCGGCGTCGCGCTCCCCGGAGTTCCGTTCGACGATCGTGCCGGCATCATTCCCAACAACGGCGGGCGCGTCCTGGAGGAAGTAGGTGGGTCGACGGCGATCGGCACGTACGTCACCGGCTGGATCAAGCGTGGCCCCTCGGGATTCATCGGCACCAACAAATCTTGCGCGCAGGAAACCGTCGGACACCTGGTCGACGACTTCAACGCCGGTCGCCTGACGGACCCGATCGAGTTGCCCAGCACGTGGCCGGCCGACTCGAGTCGAAGCCCACTGCGACGCTCCAAAGCACTGCTCTCGACGCTGCGCCGCTCCTGACCGATCGCTCTTCCCGGTTGGGATCAATGTGCCTTTCGGTCACTCCGAGTGCAACAACGTCGCATTCATCCGGACGGCCTCGAGGTTGAAGCGTCTACTATCGGGGTAACTACAGTCATCGGTCACCGACTCACGGCGGGCCAACACCTCGAGGAGCACGAGATGCCGGCCCTGCGACGCATCTTCACCAGAACCGCTGTCCCAATTGTCGGTATTGCCATGGCGTTGGTATGCGCGGCACCGGCCCAGGCTTTGCCGACACCCGGCGACCTCTCCGATGTCTCGGCACGGACGTCGTTGTCGTACGAACATCTCCCGACAGGGACCTATGTGGGCAGCGCTGAGGACAATTCGGCGCGCCCGGGACTGTCGACGGTCAAGCTCTACATGGCCGATTACGTCGTCCGCTTCGGCGATGGTTCGCCGAGAGACCTCGACCTCGCCGCGCGGATGATCCAGGTCAGCGACGACAGTGCCGCATCGACGCTCGACAACAAGTACCCCCAGGCCATATCGGCGACCGCCGCGGAGTACGGACTCACCTCTACCTCGCGGGGAGGTTTCTGGGGCAGCTCGTCCACGAGCACAGCCGACACCGTGCGATTCTTGGCGGCGAAGAAGCGCACCGATCCCGCAAGCCCGGTCCTCTCCTGGATGAACACCGCGGCTCCTGTGGCACGCGACGGAATGGTTCAGGACTGGGGCACCCAGCAGTTGGCCGGCGTGACGGGGAGCAAGTGGGGATGGGCCGACGACCGGTCGAGTGTTGTCGCGTCAGCGTCGATCGGCGATGATTTCGTCGTCGCCTCCAACACGTACGGACCGAGCAGCACCAACACCGACGACGTCTTGGGCGCGCTCGGCGGAATCGAATTGACGGCACCGCCCGCCGCCGTCTCTGTTCCGAACCTTCCCGTGATCCCCGGTCTGCCGTCGGTCGAGGAACTGCTGCAGATGCTTGCCCCTCGCTGACACGTTCGAAAAGTTTGTCGGACCCCTCCCCTACTCTGCGTCTCACCGAACAGTTCGGTGACCACACCGGGGGACGTGGAGGGGACGACGATGAGTCGTATCGATTTGGACAGTTTTTTCAAGTACACGCGGGCGACCAGCGCGTGGCAGGATGCCGATCCGAGCGAATTGCTCGACGGCGGAATCGGATTCGCCCAACTCGGATCAGTGGGGAAAGACAGGGTCCGGCTGATTGCGGAACGTTTGGCCGCTGTGGCCGAGCAACAGGCTGGTTCGATACTCGATCGGGCGGCTCGAACACTCGACGATGCTCTCGACACGGCGTTCGAGAACGGTTGGCAGCCCGCCGAACTCGTTCATGTCACGCTTCAGTGCGCCGGAGGCGATGGCACAGTGGTCATGGTCGAGGCCATCGGAGCACACACGGCGCGAAGCTCGGCCGAGCGCCTCGCTCCGGATTCATGGCGTGATCAGCTATCCGAGCTGCACGTCGACTCCGCCGGGGGCAAGACAGCCGAGAGACTTCAGCGGTGGCGTTCGTACAACCGACGATCGTCGGCGCAGTCCTGGTACACCCTTTTGCTCGTACTCGGTTGTTCGACATGGCTGTTGCCTCTCGAGAAGCTCCTGCCCCCTCCGGCCCGGTGGACCTCACAGTCGGCAGCGACCGGCCCCCGGCGAGCCACGGACTCGAAGATGCTCGGCAGAATCCGAGGGCTGCTGGCCAAGGCCGAGTCGACGCAATTCCCCGCTGAGGCCGAGGCGTTATCGGCCAAAGCCCAGGATTTGATGACGCGCTACGCGATCGACAGCGTGCTTCTCGATGTGGGGAACCCTCGCAGCCTGATCGACGATGTCATCACGCGACGCATCATGGTGAGCAATCCGTACTCCAAAGCCAAACTGCTTCTGCTGCACTGCGTATGCCATGCAAATGGTGCCAGGACACTGTGGAAGAAGAAGTACTTGCTGGCCAGCATCATCGGCATGCCCGTCGATCTCGATTTGTGCGAGCTCCTCTACACCTCGCTACTCGTGCAATCGACGCGCGCACTCGACGAGGTGGCCGATTCGCCGGCAGCGCGGACCCGTAGTTTCCGCAACGCTTTCTTGATCGCCTACGCCCACCGTATCGGCGAACGACTGACCGAAGCACGCGACCGCGCCACCGCGGCCGCCACTCGACAACACGGCTCTGCGCTGGTGCCCATCATGGCGGAACGAACCGACGCAGTCGACCGAGCGTTCGCGGCCCGGCATCCGACGACGAGAACGATCAGGTTCAGCAGCGACAATGCAGCGGGATCGCATGCCGGCCGTGCCGCCGCCGAACGCGCGGACCTTACCGGTGGGCGCGAACGTATCGACAAATCCGATCTGGCCTCGTAGTGCGCGCTACATTGACTGCCATGACCGGTCTCGATACTCCCCTGACGCCCCTTCGCTTTCTCGAACGCGCAGCGGAGATCCACCCCCACAAGACCGCCGTGGTGGACGGGCCCAGGACATTCACCTACGAGCAGTTCGCTGCCGACGTCACCCGGCTCGCGCACGCACTGCGCGCGTCGGGTGTCGGCCACGGAGATCGGGTGGCCTACATCGCGTCCAACTCTGCGGAGCTGTTGTTCGCGCACTACGCGGTTCCGCTGGCCGGTGCCGTTCTGGTCGCAATCAACACCAGACTGTCGCCCGCCGAGGTTCGCTACATCTGCGATCACTCCGGTTCGGTTCTGCTGGTGGGTGATTCGGAGCTGCTGTCCGGGCTCGGAACAGATCCGATCGCCGATTCGGTCCGTGAGATCGTCGAGACACCCGCCCCCGACGGCACGTACGCAACGCTGCCGCACACCACTCGATACGATGCTTTCCTCGAGCGAGGCTCCGACGATCCACTGGAGTGGGAGGTCGACGACGAGACGTCGACCATCACGATCAACTACACCTCGGGCACCACCGGTCGACCCAAGGGCGTGATGTACACCCACCGCGGTGCCTATCTCAATTCGCTCGGAGAACTGCACCACCAGGGATTCGGCATCGACACCCGATACCTGTGGACACTGCCGATGTTCCACTGCAACGGATGGTGCACCACCTGGGCGGTCACGGCCGCGTCGGGCACGCACGTGTGCCTCCGCGGAGTGCGCGGAGACGCTATCTGGTCGGCCATCGACAACGGTGTCGATCACCTTGCCGGCGCGCCGACGGTGCTGACCACTCTTGCCACTGCCGCAGAGGCGCATTCGCTCGACAGACCCTTGACCATCGTCACGGCGGGCGCTCCACCGAGTCCGACGATCATCAGCAAGATCCGAGCGCTGGGAGCGACGCTCGTACACGTGTACGGCCTCACCGAGACCTACGGTCCGTACTCGGTGTGCGAGGCGAAACAGGAATGGCTCGAATTGGACGCCGACGACCAGGCTCAGCGCTTGGCTCGACAGGGAGTCGGCATGCTCACTGCCGACCGTTTGCGCGTGGTGCGAGACAAGCCGGATGCAGGCGGAACGTTGATCGACGTCGAACCCGACGGCGTCGAAATGGGTGAGATCGTCATGCGCGGCAACAACGTCATGAAGGGGTACTACGACGACGCAGCCGGTACGACGCAGGCCTTCGCGGGCGGCTGGTTCCATTCAGGAGACCTCGGGGTGATGCATCCCGACGGGTACGTTCAGCTGCTCGATCGCGCCAAGGACGTCGTCATTTCCGGCGGCGAGAACATCTCGACGATAGAGGTCGAACAGGCACTAGCCAGCCACCCAGCCGTCGCCGACGTGGCGGTCATCGGAGTTCCCGACGACAAATGGGGAGAGCGACCGAAGGCATTCGTGGTGCTGGTGCCGGGTGCGGACGCCTCCGAGGCAGAGCTCGTGTCGCACGTGAAATCGGCTATCGCGTCGTACAAAGCCCCGCGCGCAGTCGAATTCATTGTCGAGTTGCCGAAGACATCGACCGGCAAGATCCGAAAGAAGGAGCTGCGCGACGCCGAGTGGGGCACGTCCACGTCGAAGATCAACGGGTAGCCCGGAAGGTCACGCCATCTGCACACCGGCGATTTCGGTGACGCCGCCCTTGCCATCGAACGACAACTGCCGAAAGGCCACCTTCTCGACGAAGAACCTGTCGTGACTCACCAGAATCACCGCACCGGGAAACGCCATCAAGGCGCGTTCGAGTACCTGAGTGCTCTGCAGGTCGAGATGGTTGGTGGGCTCGTCGAGCACGATGACGCCTGCGCCGAACAGTAGGCACTGAGCCAGGGCAACGCGCGCTTTCTGGCCTCCGGACAGAACTCCGATCTTCGACTTGAGATCCAGCTCGGAGAACTGCAGCAGCGTCAGGAAGCGGTGCACTTCCTTCTTCGTTGCCGTGAGTGCGAGACTGCCCGGCATTGCGTTGACCGAGTGCGACACGGTGTCGTCGAGATCGAGATCGGCCAGCACCTGGTTGTAGTAGATGAACGACGGAGCCTTGGTCTTCCATTTGATCTTGCCGTCGTCCGGTTGCTCGGCACCGACGAGGATGTCCACCAGAGTGGTCTTTCCACATCCGTTGGGTCCGGTGATAGCGATGCGGTCGCCGCGGTGCACGGTGAACGAGATGTTCTCGAAAAGTCGTTGCTCGCCATAGCTTTTGGAGATTCCACTGATCTCGGCCAGGTTGTCGTGCACGTGCAGTCCGCCGTAGATCGCAGTGACCACCGTGTCGACCGGGCGCGGACTCTTGCTCTTCTTGATGTTCGCCAGCCGCCGCTTGAGCACCCCGCTGGGGTTCTTCACCGCTTCCTTGCGATCGCTGATCGCTTCCTGCTCGTAGGCCAGCAATTGCTGTTCGTTGCTGAACTCACGTTCGAGGTTCTTGAGTCTGAACTGCTTCTGCTGAACGTATTCCGAGTAGCTTCCGTCGTACGTCTGCAGGTGATGGTTCTCGATTTCGACGATGCTGGTGACGACCTGCTCGAGAAACGCGCGGTCGTGCGAGACGACGAGGAGCGCACCGCGGAAGTCGCGTAGCCACCGTTCGAGCCAGGCGATTCCGGCAACGTCGAGGAAGTTGGTCGGCTCGTCGAGCAGCAGAACGTCCGGTGCCTCGATCAGAATCTTGGCCAGCGCTGCGCGGTTGCGCCAACCACCGGACAAGCGATCGACGGGGAGCGCACGTCGTTCGGCGTTGAATCCGAGCATCGACAGCACAGTGTCGATCTGCTGATGGTAGGTCCAACCGCCGCTGTTCTCCATGGCGTCGAGCAGTTCGGCTTGCCGATCGACGAGCTTGTACATCTGCTTCTCGTCGAGATCACCGCCGAGTGCTGCCTCGACTTCGGCCAACTCGACCTCGATCGCGTGGACAGCGACGAACAGCGATTCGAGCTCCGCTTGGATGCTGCGATCGCCGTCGAGTTCCGAGAACTGCGAGAAGTACCCGATTCGTGCACCCTCGGTGACATCGACGGTTCCGGAATCGGGCGTCTCACGCCCGAGAAGAAGCTGCAGCAGGGTGGTCTTGCCCGTGCCGTTGTGGCCGATCAGACCGATGCGATCGCCGTCAGCGAGACGAAAGAACACCTCGCGCAACATCACCTTCTGGTCGTATCCCTTGGCGACGTCGTTCAAGCGGATCCAGCTCAAGCGTTCACTTCTCCTGAAAAAACGGGTCCGCTGAGTCGTCGAACCGGGCGCGCTCACTCTAGCGTCAGCGTGTTTCGATCCGGATCTCGATCGAACGGCGCATCGTTACCCTTTTGTTCTCGTCGCCGCGAAATCGCGCTCTGTGGTGGCGATTTATGACGATTCGGCAATTCCGGCAACGCTGTGTGCTGGTCATTCACACCGAATTGGGCAAATCGCCGTGCTACGTTCAAGTTCGGACAAAGAAATCCCCAGGCAGTACACAAGACTGCAACCGGTCCGGCCGAAGTGTTGTACGTATCGCTCCCGGCACATCGGCGCAGGTCCGGTTTTCGAGCAGTCAAGAACCGGAAGGCCCCACGCATGGCACACAGTGTGCTGAACACAGGCTCGACGAAGAAGATCTTCACTACCCTCGCCGGTGCCGCACTCGTTGCAGGCAGCCTCGCGGGATGTACCTCCACCAACACCGACGACGGTGCCGATCGCCTGCAGTCACTGCGCGATGCCGGCACCATCACCGTCGGAGTTGCCGGTGAAGCGCCGTACAGCTTCGAGGAGAACGGCGAATTGACCGGCGCAACAATCGCTTTGCACCGCGAGATCTTCGGCAACCTCGGTATCGACACCGTCGAGGGTGTCAATGCCGACTTCGGCGCACTCATCCCGGGCCTGCAGGCCAATCGATTCGACGTCGTCAGCGCCGGAATGTCGATCCTTCCGCAACGCTGCGAGCAGGCCGCCTTCGGCGATCCCGAGTTCAACTACACGACCGCCCTGATGGTTCCGACAGGTAACCCGGCCGGTTTGACCGACATGCAGTCGGTCGCAGACAGTGGCCTCCGGTTGTCCACGATGACCGGCGCTATCGAGTCCGATTACGCAGAGGCACTGGGCATTTCGAGCCAGCAGGTCGCCGCACCGCAGGACGGAATGGACGCCGTCACCTCCGGTCGCGCCGACGTCTTCGCCCTGACGGCCATCTCGCTGAACTGGATGAAGACCAACAACCCGGACGCGCCTGTGGACGTCACCGAGTCCTTCGTCGCCGAGATCGACGGGGAACCGCAGGTGGGGGCCGGTGCCACTGTGTTCCGCACCGACGATCAGGAGCTCTTGGCCGCGTACAACGAGGAGCTCGCGAAGATCACCTCGAACACCGACGCATATCTCGACATCGTCGGGGAGTTCGGCTTCACCGCCGAGGAGCTGCCGGATCCGAACCTGACCACCGCCATGCTCTGCGAGGGCTGATCGCTGTTGCAGGCTGAACGCCAGTGAACGAGAACATCGAGACCTTCCTGGATTCGTGGCCGCGAATCCAGGAAGGCATCCTCACGACCGTATATCTGACCCTGGGCGGAGCCGTTCTCGCCTTCGCCCTGGCACTGCTCCTGGGCTTGGCAGCCGGAAACCGGCACATGTACGTGCGTGCCCCCGCTCGGTTCGTCGTCGAGTTCTTCCGTGGCACCTCACTCCTCGTGCAGCTGTTCTGGCTGTTCTACGTGTTGCCGCTGTTGGGTTTTCAGCTCGAACCCATGTTCTGCGGAATCCTCGCGCTCGGTCTCAATTACGGTGCCTACGGTGCCGAGGTCGTGCGCGGATCCATTGCCGCAGTCGCGAAGCCGCAGTGGGAAGCCGCGTTGGCGCTGAACTTCTCCCCCTGGCAACGACTGCACCGCGTCGTGTTCCCCCAGGCGTGGGTGCAGATGATTCCGCCGCTGACCAATCTCCTCATTCAGCTGCTCAAAGGCAGCGCACTTGCCAGTTTCGTTCTGCTGCAGGACCTCACGTACCAGATCACCCAGCTACGACGCACCACCGGCGACACGCTGTTCGCCTTCGGCGTCGGACTTGTCATCTATTTCGTCATCGCCTACATCCTCACCCTCTTCATGAACCTGCTCGAGGTGCGAGCCAAGGGCCGCTTGGGATCCGGGCCGTCGATGCGTGAAGTACTGCGGCTCAAACCCGAACGTGTCGATCAGAACGTGGGGGTGGGTCGATGAGCGTCGACTGGAGTTGGGAACGCGCAGGGGATTCCCTGCCCTTCTTGCTCGAAGGCTTCAAGGTCACCTTGCTGGCCACCGTGCTCGGATTCGTCCTCGCTGCGGCACTGGGTCTCGTGATCGCCGTCGTACGGCACTCGGGGCCGAAGTTCGTCACCGTTCCGTTGCGCATGGTCACCGAGTTCATCCGTCTGACACCGCTCATCGTGCAACTGTTGTTCGCGTACTACCTGCTTCCGCAGTTCTCGGCATTGCAGATCGGCATTGCCGTCCTCGGCATCCACTACTCGACCTACATGGCAGAGGTGTACCGCGCCGGAATCGACGCCGTGCCGTCAGGGCAGTGGGAAGCTGCGCGCGCTTTGTCGCTCCCGAGCAGCAGAACGTGGCGTGCGGTGGTCCTCCCGCAGGCCGTGCGCAGCACCACGCCCGCGCTGGGCAACTATGCGATCTCGATGTTCAAGGACACCCCGTTCCTGTTCGCGATCACCGTCGTCGAGATGGTCACCGCGGCGCAGCAGTACGGCGCAAGCACGTTCCAATACCTCGAGCCGATCACGTTGGCCGGCGTCATCTTCCTGTTGGCGAGCTACCCGACATCGATCCTCATCAGAAGACTGGAGAAGTCCCTTGCCTACTGACGATTCGGGCACCCTGCCGATGATCAAATTCGACAAGGTGGTCAAGCAGTTCGGCGACCACGTCGTACTCGATCATCTCGATTTCCAGGTTCGCCGCGGCGAACGCGTCGCGTTGATCGGGCCGAGTGGCTCCGGCAAGACCACAATTCTGCGTTTGTTGATGACCATCGAGAAGGTCAACGACGGTGTCATCTGGATCGAGGACGAGCCGCTGACGCATCAGCGCAAGGGCGACAAGCTCGTCGTCGCGTCGGAGAAGCACCTCCGGAAAGTGCGTACCCGCATCGGCATGGTCTTCCAACAATTCAACTTGTTTCCCAACATGACGGTGCTGCAGAACATCACCGAAGCTCCGATTCACGTACTCGGCAAGAGCAAGGCCGAGGCCACCGAGCGGGCGCGGGAGTTGCTGCAGACGGTGGGGTTGGCGGACAAGGAGAATGCCCACCCCACCAAGCTGTCCGGTGGGCAGCAGCAGCGAGTCGCGATCGCCCGGGCGTTGGCAATGGATCCGGACATCCTGCTGCTCGACGAGGTGACCTCGGCACTCGACCCGGAACTCGTCGCCGATGTGCTCGACGTGCTGCGCACCATTGCCGAGACCACCGACATCACGATGCTCATCGTGACGCACGAAATGGGTTTCGCTCGGGACGTGGCAGATCGCGTACTCGTCTTCGACGAGGGCAAGATCCTCGAAGAGGGACCGCCTGCGGACATCTTCAGCAACCCCCAGCAGGAGCGGACGCAGCGGTTCCTGAAAGCTGTTCTTTCACAGTAGTAATCACCGCCGTGTCAGGTCGATTCCCACAACCACAGGTAGTAGTCCAGGCGCTCACGGTCGAGGTCGACGCCGTACGCGGACAGGAACGTCGCGCTGAAGTCGCGGCCGTAGTTGTACTCGGTGCTCCAGATCGCTGGTGCCAGGTCTGCCCAACGGTCGGCAACGCCCATCGTGCCCATGTCGACGTGTGCTGCCCAGGATCCGTCGTCTGCGATCAGTGTGTTCGGCATGCAGGCGTCGCCGTGGCATACGACGAGCTTGTCGATCGGCGGAGAATCGACCGGCAACCCGCGATCGCCGACGCGGGTACGCACCGACCAGTCGAACGGGCATTGCGCGACGGGGACTGCATCGTGAAACGCCCGAAGGCCGGTCGCCGCCGCGCGAACCGCACGTGCCGGATCTGCGAACCAGCTGTCTGCTACCGCGTTCTCCCACGGCAGGGCCTCGGTCATCATCCAGGAACCCGAGCCGTCCGAACCGCTCTCGAGAACCTTCGGCACCGGGCTGTACCGAATCACCCACTTCAGACGTCGCGCCTCCTCCTCCAGATCTATCGAGGTTTCAGCCGGCGCCCATTTGACGTACCGCGCCTCTCCGAGACGAAACGTCAACCCGCCCAATTCATTCGACCACACCGGCTCGACATCTTCGGGTCCCGCCAACTCTCGAACGACGGTCGGGATCAGGACGTCACCATCGGGCACACTCATCGGTTCGTGACGTTCGCGAGAGAATCGACGGGCGGCGACACCACCACGGGATCGCGACCCGACCACAGATCCAATACCGCCTTGGGGCGCGCCAACAACTCTCGCGCGTAATTGCGCACCACCGCAAGGGTATTGCAGTCGATGCACTCCGCCGTGACCCCATCGACGTCGAGGTCCATGTCCTCGCACAACGCTACTGCTCGCGATACATGGAGGGGTTGACTGATGATCAGTCCGCGTTCCACCCCGAAGGTCTCTTTCGCCCGCGCGCAGGTGTCGTAGGTGTCGATGCCGTGATCGTCTCCGATGATCACCGCAGGATCGATTCCGTGCTCGATCAGATAGTCGGTCATCGCTTGAATCTCGTTGCCCGAGTTACCGTCTGCATCACCGGAAACCAGAATTGCCTTGATCTTCCCCGCCGCCATCAACGCAATCGCAGTGTCGAGACGTCCGGAGAGAAATCGCATTGGCTTGCCGTCGCGCACCTGCGCACCGAGGACGATGGCCACCGGTGCGTCCGGCGCATCCTCGACGTCGTAGACCTTCCCCGCCGTCGTGTATGCCACCCAACCGGCCGATGCCAGAACGATGGCCACCAGAGCTGCGACCACCGCGCAGAAGGCACGAACGAGTCGCCCGGCCAATCCTCGGGGCTTCGATACGGTACTCATGATCTCGTTTCGTCGGTGGGAAGAAACCTCAAGCTAACCCACCAATACGAAGTCCGAGCGTCGCCGAGGCGCACCCATACCGATTCCACAGTGATCCCTCAGAGCCCGCCCCTGCTTGATTGCACTGTTCGGACACGGAGTACCGTTCGATCAGTGAATCCGCTGCTGACCTCTCGACGCTACGTCGACTTGCGTCTGCAAGCCAGCGCTACCTGTTGACGGTTCTCTAGACCGCATCCCCTCCGCTCGGCCGATCGGCCGGCGAGTATTTCTGTCGTCCATCCTCGGCGACACCTCTCCTTTTCGAAAGGCATATCCATGTCTGCGCCCAGCGCTACCCGAACGCGCCGTGTCCCTACCTGGGCAACCGCGTTCGGTCCACAGATCGTTGCCGGTCTCGTCCTCGGTGTCGTATTGGGACTCATCGCCCGGTCTATGCCCGATGCTGCAGACGGCAACGAGAACTGGTTGGTCGGCACTCTGTCGACGATCGGTTCGAGCTACGTCAAGCTGCTCACCGTCGCGGTGATCCCGCTGGTGTTCACCGCAATTGTCAGTTCGATCGCCAACCTGCGCGAAGTCACCAATGCCGCCCGTCTGGCGATTCAGACGCTGTGGTGGTTCGCCATCACGGCATTCATCGCCGTCATCATCGGCATCGTGATCGGGTTGGTCGCGCAGCCCGGTTCGCGTACCAGCGCAGGTGCCGATTCGGCGGGCGATCCGTCGAGTGTCGGGTCGTGGTGGTCGTTCCTCACCGGACTGGTACCGAACAACTTTCTCGCACTCGGCGCGAAAACCACTGTCGCCGAGAGCGGCACCGCAACCACATCATTGAGCTTCAACATCTTGCAGTTGCTGGTGATTGCCGCTGCCATCGGTATCGCAGCGCTCAAAGTCGGCAAGAAGGCCGAGCCGTTCCTCGCGTTCAACGCGTCGCTGTTGGCCATCGTGCAGAAGGTTCTGTGGTGGATCATTCGCCTCGCACCGATCGGCACCGCCGCACTCATCGGCAACGCGGTGGCGACCTACGGCTGGGATGCCATCGGCTCGCTCGGCGTCTTCACCGTGTCGATCTACGTCGGTCTGGCTGTGGTGTTCTTCGTGGTGTACCCGGTGATCGTTCGCGCACATGGACTTTCGGTACGCAACTTCTACTCGGGAGTGTGGCCTGCCACCCAGCTGGGCTTCGTCTCGCGTTCGTCGATCGGAACCCTGCCCCTCACCGAACGCGTCACCGAACGTAACCTCGGAGTGCCGCGGGAGTACGCGTCGTTCGCGGTACCTCTCGGGGCAACCACCAAGATGGACGGTTGCGCGGCAATCTATCCCGCGATTGCGGCACTGTTCGTCGCTCAGTTCTACGGCATCGATCTGACCATCACCGACTACCTGCTGATCATCGTGGTATCCGTGGTCGGTTCTGCAGCAACGGCGGGAACAACAGGTGCGACGGTGATGCTCACCCTCACGCTGTCGACCCTCGGATTGCCGTTGGCCGGCGTCGGTCTGCTGCTCGCAGTGGAGCCGATCGTGGACATGGGTCGCACAGCAGTCAACGTCACCGGTCAGGCATTGGTGCCGACCATCGTTGCCAAGCGCGAGGGAATTCTCGACCTCGAGCGCTACAACGCTCCGCGGAACGGCGATCCCTTCGTCGACGAGGAAGCGGAAGTGGAACTGGCCCGCTAGCAGGGTGGTTCGAGCGATCGATCCCGACGACCGAGCAACTGGGTCGTCGGGATTTTTCGTCTATCTCGGCGGGGAGAGCGCCTCTACGGTGGCCGCAGTCGCGGTATCCGTCGCCTCGACACTGGCGAAATAGTGTTGAAAGAACTCCCGCATCGTCTTGATGATCTCGATCTGCCGTGTAATCGCGAAGCGGGCTGAGCCCTCCTCCCCAACTGCCAGACGATGAAACTTTGCCCCGAGCATCTGGGCTGAGGGCAGCTCACCGAATGCTTCGAGCTTCGATAGTCTGAGCGTCATTTCGAGCATTCTGTACAAATCGTCGAGGTAATTGGCGCATACGTTGTCGCACTCGCGCGCCATGTCCGCTTCGACGTGAAGTGCGCCGTCCGATGCTTGCTGTCGTAGCGACCGCCAGTGGGTCAAGTTCTTCTCGAGTCGTTCGGATTCGTCGATCATTGAGTCCTCTTCTCAGGCCGGCAGGAAGCTCTGGAGCTCGGTGGCGTGTCTGTGGACCTCGGCGCAAGGGTCCCCCAAAACGTCTTCCAATCCGATCCTGTCCAAGGCGAAGATGATCAGATTTCCACTCACATCGAGCACAATGTCGCATCCAGTCGGTGGATCTCCCTGGTAGTCAGCGTTGTAGCGCACTGCGGCACGCGAGCCGACCTGGATAGGAAGCTGCCGCTCGTTCTGCGGGCTACGCAAGTATTCGTCGATCGAGTTGATGGACGACATGACTGAGAGGTAGTACCAGGGGTTGGTCCCGGAGGCGTCCCAGGTGCAGTTCTTCCAGCCGGGGTACGTCGTGATGCCCGCGAAGTCCGGTCGCTCGGTGCTGACGTCCAACCCACTTGCGGTCACTGCAGATTTCGGGATGGTGCAGGGGTCGAATGGCTCCGGGGCCCCCACCGTCGTCGATTCCGTCGAGGCGTCCCCGTTTGCGACGGGACTCCCCTGCGTCGCGCCCGTGCAACCCGCCAACACCAGGGCCGAAGCACACACCGCCGCGAGCCGACTCCCACTCACTACCCGCATTCGTTCAACCTCTCGACACAGACGTCACTGAGAGGTTGGACGCGACGGGCACCCGATCGGTTCCCTATACGCGCTGCGAGGCCTTGATCTCCTGCGACTCGACCGAGTGAACACTCCTACGTTCCGCCGCCCACACCCACAGGGCCAGCGATATCAGCGCGATCACTTCGGCGACGACGAGCACTCGCTCCACGTAACCGAGGGTGACCACCCGGTACCAGGGCCGGGGGCCGGTGGCACCGGCGACCAGTGCGTAAACGATGGGCAGCAGCGTCACGACCGAGAGCATGCTCAGTCCCAGCGTGATCCGGGCCCGAGCCGCCCACACGGCGTCACGAATCCAAGGACGGGAGAAGAGAAAGACGGCTACCGGGATGCTGACGAACGCCACGGCCGCACCGAGTCGGTGAATCGTCCCGCCGACGCTCAGCGACGCGTCGTTGGACCAATCCTGCTTCGGCACCGCGACGACGGCCACGAGCCCCACGGTCCACAGGGTCAGGCAGATAGACGCGGCCGATGTGGGCCGGGTGAGTCGATGCCGAAGTGCGGACGCGAGAGTGAGTGCCGAGCCGAACGCAAGCAGGACCACCCCGATCGAGAACACCCACTGCTGCGCGCCGAGTCCGTATTCGCTGATCGTGCGACGCAAGTGCGAGGGCGTCTGCAAAGCGGTGGATAGATCGAGAACCAGCACCACCAGCGCACCCAACACGATCAACAGAGCGCCGATCCTGGCCGGTCGAATCTGCACGTTGTCTCCACCCTCCGGGACGACGTCGATCGCCGTCCACACTCCATGTTGCCCGAAGAACCGATCTACATCCCTTGACCGAGGCTGTAGCGTCGAATAACGTACAACCACATGGTTGTAGATCAGCTGGATGACGTCAGCATCGATCGCCTTTTCCAGGCATTCGCTGACACGACGCGTCGTGACATCGTCGCGAAGGTCACTGTCGGCGAGCAGTCGGTCTCTGAGTTGGCTTCTCACTACGCCATGAGTTTCGCCGCCGTCCAGAAACACGTCGCAGTTCTCGAACGCGCTGCGGTGATCACGAAACAGAGGCGCGGCAGGGAGCAGATCGTGCGAGTTCGATTGGAGACCATCGCCCGAGCCCGCGCCTTGCTCGACGGATACGAAGAAATCTGGCGAGATCGCGTCGGGAGGATCGACGAACTTCTTTCCCAGGACGAGAAAGGCTGAATCATGCCGTTCATCAGCTCACACAAGGATGCAGAGAACTTGACCATGACCGTGGTCGCGGAGTTCGACGCGAAAGTCGAACGCGTCTGGCAGATCTGGGAGGACCCCCGCAAGCTCGAACGGTGGTGGGGTCCGCCGACATGGCCCGCGACATTCGTATCCCACGAATTCGTTCCGGGCGGCAAGGCGTCGTATTACATGTCCGGTCCCGACGGCGAAAAGGCTGCCGGCTGGTGGCTTTTCACCGATATTTCAGCTCCGACCACGCTGTCCTTCGACGACGGGTTCGCCGACGATTCCGGCAACCCGTCGTCGACGCTGCCCGTTACGCACGCCGTGGTAACACTCGAGGACGTCGACGGCAGAACGCGCATGACCATCCGGTCGCTATTCGACAGCCTGAGCCAGCTCGAAGAACTCGTCGCGATGGGCATGGAGGAGGGCATGGCGTCGGCGATCGGTCAGATCGACGCCATCGTCGCCGAGTGATCGTGGTGCGTGGAACCTCGACCCCTGCTACGAGTTTCCGTGCACCTGCGGCGCAGCCGCTCTACTCGGGAACGGAGCTGACGGTGAACGGCTCGACGGGCTCTCCCCCACGCTTGTCGAACTGACTGTTGACCACGAGCAGTCGATCGTCCACTGCCACAACGGTTGTCGGGTAGGCGAACGATGCATCGGTGATCTCACCGGTGACTGCGCCGGTTCTGCCGTCGTCATCGAGGTCGACCTTGGCGATGAGCCCGTCACGATTGCGGACGACATACAAGGTGTCGTCGTCCATTTCGAGGCCGTCGCCGTTGGTCAGGGTCGCGCCGCCGAGGTCCACCTGGGTGACCTCTTTCGAGGTCTTGTCGATTCGATAGAGGTTGCCGGTACTGGACTGCACGACGATCAACGCCGATTCGTCGTCGTTCTCGACGATGCCGTTCGCGTTGAAGCCCTCCCCGTACGCGAACGGAGTGCCGTCGAAGCTCACGAACGTCTCCAACGGAGCGTCCTGCGTTCCGGCCGTCATCTGCTCGACGGGAATGCGGTACAACGCCGGGCTGCGTGAGTCCGTGATGTAGGCATCACCGTTGTCGGCAATGGCGACGTCGTTGAGGAATGTCGCATCGGTGCCGAGACCGTTGGTGAACGTGCCGATCAGATCGCCGGAATCGGCGTCGTACACCCACACCTTGCCGGTGGCCCCACCGGCGATCACCAAGTAGTCGGCGCGATCGTCGTCGTCGGTCACGTCGATTCCGGCAGCCGCGGTGCGTCCGTCCGCGCCGCCGGGCAGGAACACCGAGACGTCCGGGGAGCCGACGGTTCCGCGGAACACCGCGCCATCGGATGTGGACGTCACATAGAACGTGTCGTCCGCGGCCGTGATGCCCTCGGGGAACACTCCACTGCCGGGCAGGTTGTAGACCGTCGCCGAGCTCGAATTCGGAGATGTCGACGCAGGCGTGGACGAATTGCTCGTCGTGGCCGGTGCCGGATCGGGCGAGTCCGAGGACCCGCAGGCACTCAGAAACAGTGTGGCGACGGCAACAGCGGGGGCTACTCGGGAGACTCGGTTCACACCGTCGAGTGTTCCATATGTCTCAATCTCCGAGCATTTCGCCTGGTGAGCAGATTTCAGGCCCATCAGTTTCGTACTGTCGTAGTCATGAGTGCCTCCTCCTCCCTTGCCGCAGCCGACAGCGACCTCGGAGGGATCGCCGGATGGGCAGTGAGTCTGATGGAGGCCATCGGTGGCCCCGGCGCAGGAATTGCGGTGGCCGCCGAGAACTTCTTCCCGCCGCTGCCGAGCGAGATCATCCTGCCGCTGGCGGGCTTCACCGCATCCCAGGGCGGGATGACTCTGCTGAGTGCGCTGTTCTGGACGACGGCCGGATCGGTACTCGGCGCACTGGTTCTGTACTGGCTCGGCGTCAAACTCGGGCGCGACCGGATGTACGCCATCGTCGATCGGATGCCCTTCGTCGGAACCGACGATCTGACCAAGGCCGAGGATTGGTTCGCCCGCCACGGACGGTCGGCGGTGTTCTTCGGCCGCATGATCCCGATGGTCCGTTCGGGCATATCCATCCCGGCCGGAGTCTCCCGGATGCCGGTTCTGCAATTCCTGCTGTACACCACCCTCGGCAGCCTGATCTGGAACTCGATCTTCGTGCTTGCCGGCTATTTCCTCGGCGAGAACTGGCACTACGTGGAGAGCTACGCGTCGGTGTTCCAGTACGTCGTCATCGGCATCGTGGTCGCGCTGATCGGCTGGTTCGTGGTCAAGAAGGTGCGGTCCCGCCGCGTCGAGGTGCAGTGACTGCTCACAGATCGTCGATGTCGATGAACCCGTCCTGCAGCGCACGCACCAGCAACGTCGCTTTGGTCGGCGCCGTTCGTCCCACTGCCGTGTACTTCGCTCTGATGCGAGTCAGGTGTGTGTTGACGGTTCCCATCGAGAGATAGAGCGAGCGCGATGCCTCCGCTTTGGAATCCGAGATGAGCCATGCGGTGAGAACCTCGATTTCACGAGCGCTGAGCCGTGGGTCGGGGGCATCGCCGATGCGGATGTCGAGCACTGTCATGAAGATCCTCGTTTTCGGGCGTCACCGCTGTCCCGGTGGCGCTGACACGGCCAATGACACAGCACTCGCTCCGCTGCGTCACTCCGAGGAATGACCGAGGTTGCTCTCACCCGACAGTGAACACTGTCACCTGCGCCGTCACAGTGGGCCTCACCTCGGTAAAGTCCGCCACTATGACCGAGCTCGACGCGACCGCCGCCCACTTCGTCGAGGCGGGTGTCACATTGTTGGTCACCCATCCGCAGAAGATTCTCGAACGCGGATTACGTATCGAAGACGTCGTTCACGAGGCCGACTCGTCGACGGCAACGTTCTTCCGCAAGTTCAGCACCAAATCCGACTTTCTCGCCACGGTCGTCGAACATTTGTCTCGAACTCCTCCACCCACCGACGTTCACGAGACTGTTCGCACCCAGATGACGGACAGCGGTGCATCGATTCGCGCGACGGTGACTGCGCTCGTTGCGCGTTACTTCCCGGCGATCGTCGACCGGAGGAGCATCACCGAGTCTCTTCTCGATCTTGTTTTCAGCGGGCCGACTTCCGGGGCCCTCGCCGGAAGCTACCGCGTTCGAGACGATGCCGTACTCGAGGCATTCGAGGCACTGTTCGATCCCGACGGTGGAGCCTTTCGCCGTCCCTTCACGGCCCGATCGTTCGCCATGACAGTCAATGCTGTCGTCGACGGTTTTCGCATCCGCAGTCAGGTGGACGCCTCCTCCGTATCTCCCGATGTGATGTCCGACGCGGTGCTGGCCTTCCTCGGGGCCGTCGTCGACACGTCCGGACATCATCAGCACCTCGACGACGTCGTGCGGGATGTCGGAACACCGGTCGAGGAGCGGCCGCTTCCTCGCGATCCGCGTGCCGCGATCGTCACCGCGGCGCGCGACGAGTTCGGTAAGCGTGGGTACTTCATGACGCGTATGGACGACGTCGCCGATATCGCCGGAGTGCCGAGGGCAGCGTGCAAGACTCTGTTTCCGACCAAGCCGTCCGTCATCGTTGCGGCACTGCAGAGCCGGGTCGATCGTCTTCGTGAGTCGGTGGCCGACGACCGACTGCTCGGCCTCGACGAGCTCACGATTCTGCAGAATCACATGCTGCGGTGCGCGCAACTCGCCTCCGACGAACTCGAATTCATGGACGCTCTCCTCGTCGCCGTCGCACACGACACTTACGGCGAACCGGAGGGACTGATCTCGATCAAGGAAAAGCTCAACCTGCCGGCAATCATCGCACCGGTCATCGCACGAGGGCAGGACACCGGCATCTTCCGAAAGAGCTCGAGCCCAGTCGATCTCGCGGCAGGCATCACCAACACGCTGCTGATGCGGTGTTTCACCCGACGACAGAACAGCCCGCAGGACAACGCGACGTTCGTCGGTGAACTCCTCCTCGACGGACTCATTGCGCGCTGAGCATCGACCGCGTGCCATCGGGTCCCGCTGGATTCCGTCGGCGAACCGGTCGGGCGCAGTGAGGATCTCGTCTGCCTGCCACACCCACCTCGATTAGCAAAACGAATGGTATGAATATTGCGCGACGTTCGTCGCAATGGTGACGAACGGAGCGAGGGCCATGGACGAGGACACGCAGCCCACCGAACGCAATCATTCTGCGCTGCTGACCACACTCGTCCTGACGTCGATCGTGGCACTCGGCGTGGTCGCAGCGGGATTGACCGCTCCAGCCGAAGAGCCCGAATTGACTTCCCTTCCAACAACATCGGCGACTCCCGTTCCGGAGCCCCCGCAACCTGAGTACGTGGTGGTCACCCCGGAAGTCGACATGTCGGCGAGCATCCCGGGGTGCGATACCGTCGAGCCTCCGAGCGAACCCTCGTACTTCGGCATCACCACGATGGGCGACGAGTCGTACGACAATCCAGCCGCCCCCTGGTACGACGGACCCAGAGCTCACCTCATGTCCGAGGCGTTGATGGCAGCGCTTCCCGCCGAGATCTCATCGACAAGGTCCTTGTACTTCGGCCCGATACCCGCGTCGGACGAATCTCAGGATTTCGTCCTCGACTCGGCGCATGCATCCGCCCCACTGGCCGCGGGTGGCGGGTCCGACTATCTCAGTGTTTCTGTCGGCCCGGCAGACTCGGCCGAACCACCACCGTGTGTGGCAGGACAAGTGGACGAGCGACTGAATCTTTCGGACGGAACGGTGCTGGACGCCGACGATACGTGGCGCGAAACCAACGGTCAGCGGTCCTACTCCCGGACGGCCACCGCGTATACCCCGGACAACACTGTCGTCTCTGCCTCCGTCTCGGGCGGGAACGACCCGGACACGTTGACACTGACGCTCGACGACTTGGTCCGAATAGCCACCGATCCTGCGCTCAGAATCACTGCTCCCGTCCCTGACGGAACACCTGGCAATGTCACCGACTGCTACGGCGGCTGGGACGACTCACCGACGGCGTCGTTCTCCCGCGATGAGACTCGAACGCTCAACGACGCCTTACGCCGAGCCGACGTGGCAGCACTGGCACCGACTCCACCCCTCGGCGCACTGCACACCAGTGAATTCGGTTCCGGGCTCTGTCAGACGGTGAACAGCACTGCCGGGAAACTTACGATCAGCGTTACTCGGGCCACTCCTGACATCGAATCCGATTCGACGACAATGGCGGAACCCCAGCTTCTGTCACCGAACGAGTACGGGACGGGGGCCTCGGTCTCCGTCGTCACGCCGTCAGGGCTCGAGATCGCGGTGTCGACGGACCGACCGATGGCGGATCCAGCATTGCTCGACAACCTGGCGAACACACCAGGATTGGACCTTCCATGACGCGATGGAACGAGACGACGAAATTGGTCGTTGCGGCGGTCGTCACGACGCTGTCGGTCGGTGCTGCGGTAGCCGTTGTTGCGCAGGACCGATCGACGACCATCAAGAAGATCACCGACTCCTCGGACGAAGCGCCAGGGTTGGCGTGGGCCGTCGACGCGGCGGACATGGGGCTCGAAGGAGCTACCTTCGCCTCTCCACGCACCGGTTCCATGTATGCATGGGGTCTCGGTTCGATCGTGATCGGCGGTACAGCTCTCACACTGGCCGTGGTGTCCTCGGAATCCGGCAACGACGAGGCAGTAATGGTCGGAATCGACACCACGGACGGCACGGTTCTGTGGAAGACCCCGGCCCCGGACCTAGCGGCGTGCGCCGACGAGCCGCTCGATGGACAGCTGGTCTGCCACCAGCCCACCTGGGGTGAGACTCCCGGCTACGTCACCTTCGATCCGGCTACCGGCGAATCGCGAAACTACCCTACTGATCTCGATCTTTTCGCCGTCACCGTCGCAAACGATCGCGTGTACACGACATCGGGCGACCTCGAGGGTAACGATGTTCTGCTGCACCGCGGAACGCTGGAGAATCCGAGCGCAGAGTGGGCGGTTCCGCTGCACGCGTGGGCCGGTTGGGAAGACGACTACGCCACCGCACTGAAGGTCGGTGACGACATCGGAACCTTCGACGTCGGGGGCGGTTTCTCCACGTTCGACGCCGCGACCGGCCGACAACTCTGGAAGACGGACAGCCTCGAGGATTGCCTCGGAGCCGTGGGACGCACCGCAGGCGACCTGGCCATTGCAGCGGTGCAAGATTGCGAAGGTACGAGTTCGAATCGAAAGGGTCGGTCGCCTTCCGTCTGGACGGCACGGTCCTCGCACGGTCGGACAGTCCTGTCGTACAACAGCCTTCGCTGGACGAGCCCACCGACACGTCGATCCCGATCGTTCTCGGCGATACGGCCTTCGATCGCACCACAGGTGAGCAACTGTGGCGCGACGACGCCTTGTCCTATGACTTTCCCGGAGACGAACTCAACGAGCCCCGCACGTACGCCACTCTGAAGTACGTCATCGGCCACGTCGGGTTGCTGCAGGCATCCAACGGCACCACAGCGCTCGATCTGCGAAACGGCGAGCATCTGTGGCAGGCCGGGCTGAACGGCAGCATCATCGGGCGCGACGGTGATCTGGTGCTGACCTCGGCCGGCACGGATCTGTCGGCGGTCGACGTGACCACCGGTGAGACCGGGTGGACTGCGTCGACGTCGATGATGTTTCCTGACGACGAATCGATGAGCTTCGAGATGCTGGTCGACGCCGCCGATGGCAGCTATCTGGTGCAGTCGGGCACCAAACTGGCGATGCTGCAACCACTCCCCTGAATCAGTCCTTCGGAACGCGGTACCGGCCACCTTTGACGACGAACACCACGTATCCCAGAATGGCCAGCACGAACAGCGCCGTCGGTACCGCGAGAACCCAGACGCTGACGGAGTCGCCTGTGGTCGCGCCCGCAACGCCGGTGATCCAGGCGAAGAGCAATGCCGTTGCCGCGCCGATCCAGTCGAGATCCTCGGCCATCTTCCGGTTCAGCTCCGGTCGATTCTCGGCGGCAGTCCAGTACTCGTGCATCCTTCGACTCGGCAGATTCACCATGGACGCCGGAACCTTGGGCAACCACCAACCGATGCTCGCGAACAGCCCGATCGTCGCAAATCCGATGCCGCCCATCGTGAGCAGGAAGGACAGCTTCGACTCCATGCGATCGACCTGACCGGATCCGTCGAAGTGCGCGGGAACTCGATCCCCCGCGGTGACGGCGACCCAGATCAGAGCAGCGATGAACACCAGAGTTGACAGCAGCAGGGCCGCACGCGAAAGCTTCATCGAAGTCCACATTAGTGCCTCCGGCATCGGTGTGGTGCCGTGGCTCCGGGTCGCTCCGCTCCGGCGCTACGGAAGGCAATTGTCCGCACCACTGCCGGAGGCACCGATGCCCAACAACGAGTTCGGGGACTTCCAGACCCCGATCGAGTTGGCACGTGCGTTGGTGAGCACCCTGCCTCGAAGGGCGTGGACCCGCGTCCTCGAACCCACGTGCGGTGTCGGGAACTTCCTGTCTGCCATCGGGGAGCGCCATCCCGATGCAGAACGTGTCGGAATCGAGGTGCAACCCGAGTACGCCACGGCAGCATCGACATTCGGCAGAGTGATCACTGCCTCGATTTTCGATTTCGACCTTGCACGCGACATCGCATGGACATCCGCGCCCGGCCCTACTCTCGTCATCGGCAACCCACCATGGGTGACCAATTCTCAGCTCTCGGTTCTGGGCTCCAGCAACAGACCGGCTCGTGCGAACACCGAGAACGCGCGCGGAATCGATGCGATCACCGGAAGCTCCAATTTCGACATCGCAGAATTCATTTGGATCAAGTTGCTCACCGAGTTCGCAGATCGCCCGGTCACCGTTGCGATGATCTGCAAGACCCAGGTAGCGCGAAACATCCTGTTGCACTGCGCTCGGCACGGCCTTCCGATCACCGGTTCGAGTCTGCGCCCCATCGACGCCAAGAAGTGGTTCGACGCCGGAGTGGATGCCTGTTGGTTCGTGGTCGAACTCGGAACCGGCGCAACCGACCACACCGCGCAGGTGTATCCGAGCATGGATGCACTGCACCCCAGCACCAGAATCGGAGTGGTAGACGGACAGCTCGTCGCGGATGTCGACGCCTACGAGCGAAGCAAGCAGTTCGATGGCATCAGTTCACTGATGTGGCGGCAGGGCATCAAACACGACGCGTCTGCCGTCATGGAACTGACCGAGAACGACGGTCCACGAACCAAACTCGGAGCCTCGGTGGACGTCGAGAGCGAGTTCCTGTTTCCGCTGTTCAAGTGCACCGATGTCTACCGCGGCAAGCTCACCGAGGTGTCGCGGTGGATGGTCGTGCCGCAGTCGCATACCGGTGACGACACCTCGCAGTTGGCGGACAGCGCGCCGAAGCTGTGGAAGTACCTGACCGACAACGCGACAGCTCTCGACGGCCGAAAGTCGTCGATCTACCGAAGTCGCGCCCGGTTTTGCATCTTCGGTGTCGGACCGTACACGTTTTCTCCGTACAAGATCGCGATCTCCGGGTTCCACAAGGTTCCGCAGTTCAGGCTGGTCGGCCCCTACGACGGCAGACCTGCGGTGTTCGACGATGCCACCTATCTCCTGCCGTTCGAGGACCCAGCGGCGTGCGCGGTCGCCCATGCACTGTTGACCGGCCAGGAGGCCACGGATCTCATTGCTGCACTGGCATTCTGGGACAGCAAACGACCGGTGACGAAGAAGCTGTTGCAACGCATCGACCTGAGCGCCATCGCACGTGCAACCGACCGGCGCGCCCTGCGGGACCGGGCGCGAGCCGTGCACCAGGACAGCAGCTCGATCGATCAGGCGATCGACAACTTCACAGATCCGACTTGATCGTTTCGGCAAATCGGTCGAGGAATGCGTCGTTGCGTTTGTAGTGCACCCAGGGACCGATCTTGGTGCTTGTCACCAGCTGCGCGCGTTGCAGCACGGCCATGTACTGCGAGGCGGTGGATTGAGACACGCCCGCCCTCGACTGAATGTGCTTGAGGCACACTCCCACATCTTCGGCCGGCTCGAGCTGCGGCGGAAAATCGCTCGGGTCCTTGAGCCACTGCATGATCGCCAATCTCGCGGGGTTGCTCAGCGCACCGAACACTGCTGCGAGCTCCGCGGGGTCCAGTTCGTCAGCCACCCTCGAAGCTTACTCCGATATCGCGATATCCCGATATGTGGTCTACTTGAGGCATCGCAATATCGCGATATCAAGATTGGAGTAGGTCATGTCACGCGTAGCAGTAGTAGTGGGAGCCAACGGAGTGATCGGCGGCAACTTGGTCGATCACCTGCAACGGACGGGCGAGTGGGACATCGTCGGGCTGTCACGCCGAGGTGGTACGGACGCCGGACGCGTCCGGCACATCGCGGTGGATCTGCTCGACGCCGACGAGACCCACCGTCGACTGGCGGAGCTGACCGACGTCACACACATCTTCTACGCCGCTTACCAGGAGAGACCGAGCTGGGCCGAACTCGTCGCCCCCAATCTCGCGATGCTCGTCAACGTGGTCACGGCCGTCGAGGAGAGCTCACCGGACCTCGAGCACGTGAGCCTGATGCAGGGCTACAAGGTGTACGGCGCGCACCTGGGCCCTTTCAAAACCCCGGCGCGAGAATCGGATCCGCCGCACATGCCGCCCGAGTTCAACGTCGATCAGCAGCAGTTTCTCGAGGCGCGGCAACTCGGTAAGCGGTGGACGTGGTCGGCGATCCGGCCGTCGGTGGTGTGCGGTGTTGCGCTGGGCAACCCGATGAATCTGGCCACCGTCATCGCCGTGTACGCCACCATGTGCAAGAAACTGGGCGTCCCCATGCGGTTTCCGGGCAAGCCCGGTGCCTTCGACGCACTGCTCGAGATGACAGATGCATCGTTGCTCGCCGAGGCGACAGTATGGGCGGCCACCACGCCGAGCTGCGCCAACCAGGCGTTCAACATCACCAACGGCGATCTGTTTCGCTGGAGCGACATGTGGCCGCGTATCGCGGGTCTTTTCGACCTCGATACCGCAACTCCCCTACCGATGTCCTTGGCAGATGTCATGGCAGACAAGGAACCGCTGTGGAATTCGATCGTCGCCGAGAACGGGCTGCGGAAGATTCCGTATTCCGACGTATCGTCCTGGGCCTTCGGCGATTTCGTGTTCGCGTGGGACTACGACGTCCTTGCCGACGGTTCCAAAGCGCGTCGACTGGGTTTTCACCGTTTCGTCGACACCGAGGCGATGTTCGCCGAGATAGTCGCCGAGCTACGTCGCCAGCGAATAATTCCGTGAGGGAGCCACCCTGCGTACCGCCCGAGTGGGCCGGATAGTTTGAATCGGCACGAACGCCGACAGAGACCTACGGGAGAACAATGCATCCGTTCGATACAGCAGTCGCCCTCGACACCGTCGGCGACGGCACGTATCGCGGCAGGACATCAGCGCCGTACAACAACATGGTCGGCCCGTTCGGTGGCATCACTGCTGCGACGTTCATCCGAGCCATCGAACGGCATCCGGAATGCCTCGGATCGCCGGTCTCGCTGACGGTCAACTTCGCCGGTCCGGTGGCCGAGGGCGAATTCGAGATCTCGGCGCGCGCCGTGCGAACCAACCGGAGCAATCAGCACTGGTACCTCGAACTCGTCCAGGACGGTGCCGTCGCCACCACGGCCACGGCGGTGTTCGGAACCAGGCGCGAGACGTGGGACAACACCGAGGCCGTGACCCCGGCCGTCCCCTCCCCCGCCGAGACGCCCCGCGGCAACTTTCCCGACGCAATCGCCTGGGCACAGAACTACGAGATGCGTTTCGTTGCAGGCGCTCTGAACGACCAGGAATCACCCGACTCGACCGAGACACTGTGGATCCGCGACACGCCACCACGCCCGGTGGACTTCGCTGCGCTGACCTCGCTCAGCGATGTGTTCTACCCCAGGATCTTTCAGCGCCTCGGTCGCTACGTGCCGGCCGGCACCATCTCGCTGACAACCCATTACTTCGCGACGCCCGAAGATCTCGAGCAGCACTCCGACGGATACGTCCTCGGTACCGCACGAGCTCGCCGGTTCCATCAGGGCTACTTCGATCAGACGGCAGAACTGTGGACCGAAGGTGGAACATTGCTGGCCACGAGCCACCAGGTGGTGTACTACAAGGTCTGACCCACTCCGACCGACTGTTCCAGCACGCGCCGCACTGCTCCGCGGGCACCGCTGTCCTGAAGCGAGCGCTTGGCCCTTTGGTACGCCCCGCGTAGCCGCGGACTCGTCGCCAGATCACCGAACACGGCTGGGTTCGCCAGGAAAGCGCCGGGGTTGTCGTGATCCTCCCACGACAAACGCTGCAGGTGTTCGGCGTTCGCGTCGACCATCGGGATGTCCCCACGCTCGTGGACTCCGCACCACGCGGCGAGCACCAGCGCTCCGTGGTCGACCGATCGGTCCTGTGCCAGCCGGTCGCGGATCACCGGCAGCACGAACTTCGGGATGCGGGCGGACGCGTCGACGATCTGACGTTCGAGCGTGTCTCGCACCGCATGGCTCGAAAAACGTTGCAGCAGTTGTTCGATGTAGGTGTCGATGTCGATTCCGTCGACCGGGTCGAGCGTCGGTGCAGCCTCGGTTCGCATGTACGACGCCACGAACTCGTACAGGTCGGGACTTGCCATCACCTCGTGCACGTGGGTGTATCCGGCGAGGATACCGAGATAGCTCAGTGCTTGGTGAGATCCGTTGAGCAGCCGCAGTTTCATGTGTTCGTACGGCGCGACGTCGGCGACGAGTTGCACTCCGACCTCGCCGAAGGGCGGTCGCCCGAACGAGAAGGTGTCCTCGACCACCCACTGCGAGAACGATTCCGACCGCACCGGCCAGCCGTCGTCGATTCCGAAGTCGCAGCGCACGTCGTCGATGACTGCGGCCGTCGTAGCAGGGGTGATGCGGTCGACCATCGAGTTGGGAAACGCGACCGTCGCGTCGATCCAGTCCGCCAGGTCGGCGTCGTGCCGACGGGCGAAGGACGTCAATGCAGTTCGGGTCACCGACCCGTTGTGGACGATGTTGTCGCACGACATCACGGTGAACGGTGGAATTCCGTGGTACCGGCGGGTGGCGAGCGCAACGGTCAGGAAGCCGAAGACACTCGAAGGTACCGAGAGGTCCCGGAGGTCGTCGAGCACTGCAGGATCGCTGGGCTCGAATGCACCGGTGATGTCGTCCACGCCGTAGCCCGCCTCGGTGATCGTCAGTGACACGATCATCGTGGCGGGTGAGCTGAGCACATCGAGTACCCCCTGGGGATCCTCGGGCGCGAAGACGAAATCCGCGACCGAACCGATGACCCGGGCGTCGCGTCGACCGTCGGGATCCACCGTGACCAGGGTGTAGAGGTGGTCCTGCGAGTCGAGGACGTCACCGATCTTCCTGTCTCCCGGCAACACTCCCACTCCACACAGTGCCCAGTCGAGATGGCCGGCCGCGAGAAGCCGATCGAAGTACACCGCCTGATGAGCGCGATGAAAAGCACCGACTCCGAAATGCACCACACCGCAGTGCAGTTCGTCCAAGTCGTAGTCCGGCTTCGCGACGGTCGCGGGCAGGTGTTCCAACGTCGCGCGGCGAAGCTCGGCCATGACAGGTCCTCGGGGTCGGACGAACGTGGTGAGCAGTGGCGCTCCCGGGCATGGTCTGCCACCAGGAGCACCACCGCAGCTGAAGGGGGTTACACGTCAGGGATCAGCAGGACGACTTGTAGACGTACTGCGCGCCCTCGCCGTCGATGTTCTCGGCGGTGATGACATGGAAGCCGGTCGAGATGTCGGCGGTGACCGGCTCGTCGTTGATGGCGGCCATGGCCTGCGCGACACCGTCGGTGCCGATGGTGTCGGGCTGCTGCGCTATCAGCGCCTGCACTGTTCCCTCACGAAGCTGCTTGACCTGGGCGGGGCCTGCGTCGAACCCGACGATCTTGACCTGATCCTGCTTGCCTGCCTGCCGGACGCCCGTAGCCGTGCCCTCGGCCGCGAACGTGTTCGCGGCGAAAATTCCGACGATATCGGGGTCCTTCGCCAGAGCGGCCGAGACCAGACGAGCAGCCTCGGCCGGGTCGTTGTGGCTGTACTGGACTCCGAGGTAGTCGAATGCCGAGTTGGCCCCGACGGCTTCCTCGAAGCCGGCCACCCGGGCGTCGGCGGTGGAGATCCCGGGGTCGGTGGAGATGACCAGAACCTTGCCTCCGGATGGGTTGAGTTGCTCGATGGCGTTGAACGCTTCTGCCCCACCCCCCTTGTTGTCGGACGAGATCGAGGAGACCGCGATGGACGGGTCTTCCAGGGTGGTGTCGACGAGTACGACCTTGATACCTGCTCTGGAGGCTGCCTCGAGTGGTGCCTGCATGGCGGCCACGTCGGTGGGCGCGATGAGGATTGCCGACGGCCGCGATGCGACAACCGAATCCACGATCGGCTTCTGCAGGGTGGGATCGAACTTGACCGGGCCCTGAGTGTCGACTGTGACGCCTGCGTCCTTTGCCGCAGCTTCGATTCCGCACTGCATGCTGATGTAGAACTCGTCGCCACTGACGCCCTGAATGAAGGCGATGTTGCCGCTGCCGCCACCGCTTCCGGAGTCGGACGAACAACCCGCCAGGAACATGGCGGAGACCGAAGCGACACTCAGTGCAACGACGGCGGTGCGTGATGTGATCATGGTCGACTTTCTTGTAAGGGATTTGAGTAAAGGGAGTTCCGAGGCTGGCCGGAACTAGGGACTTCGAGACCAGAGTTTCTTGAGGGAGCTGGGCGATTGACCTCGGCTCGCTGCATCACGTCGGCGCTGATCGAAGTAGACCGCTGCGATGAGGACAGCACCGACGGCGACCTGCTGCCAGAAGGGCTGGACTCCGACGATGACGAAGCCGTTCTGCAGCACGGCAGGGATGAACAGTCCCACGACGGTGCCGAACATGGTTCCGATGCCGCCGAAGAGGCTGGTTCCGCCGATGACCACTGCCGCAATGACATTGAGGTTGGTCTGTGACTGTCCGGCGATGGCGGTGGTGCCGTACTGCGACAAGGACAGAATGCCGGCCAGTCCAGCGAGAGTGCCGGAGAGTGCGTAGACCTTGACCAGGTGCATGTCCACCTTGATGCCGACGCGCCGAGCAGACTGTTCCTTGGAGCCGACGGCAAAGGTATAGAGGCCGAACTTGGTGCGATGCAGCACGATTCCGAAGATCACCACGAGCACCAGTGCGATGCTCGAGATCAGCGGAATGGTGGTGGCCGGAAAGTTTCCGTAGCCGATGGTGTCGACCAGAACCGGTGGTACGTCGCGGATGTCGACGCCGCCGGTGATGACCTGCGAGAGCCCGAGAGCTCCGCCCAGGGTCCCGAGAGTCACGATCAGCGGAGGCACGTTGGCCTTACCGATCAGGAAACCGTTGAGCAATCCCCAGCAGAGGCCACACCCCAGTGCCACCACGATTCCGACGGCGGCAACTCCCCACCCGTCGCCGCCGATCGCGGCCATGGTCTTGGCCGAGACGACGCCGGAGAAGACGAGAACGGAGCCGACCGAGAGATCGATGCCACTGGTGACGATGACGAACGTCATGCCGATCCCGAGAACGGCCAGGATGGAAACGTTCTGGATGATCTGGCGGATGTTGCCCCACTCAGGGAAGCTGCCGGGCGCCATGATCGAGAACACGAGGCAGATCGCGGCCAATACGAGCACGATCTGGAACACCTGAACCCGGGCCAACTTACCGAGCGCTTCGACGAGATCGAAGGAGTGGCGAGACGGTGTGTCGCCGGGTGGCATCGGCTCGAGAGAAGGGCTGATGGTCTGGTTGGTCATCGTGTGGCTCCGGTGGTTGCGCCGGTCATCGCGCCGACGAGTTCTTCCATGGTCGTGTTCTTGGCGTCGAGAGTGGCGACGCGTTTGCCCATCCGCAGTACCTGAATGCGGTCGGCGACCTCGATCACGTGCGGCATCGAGTGACTGATGAACACCACGGCCACTCCCCTGTCCGCCACGCGGCGAATGGTGTCGAGAACGTTTCGGGTCTGCACGACGCCGAGCGCCGCGGTCGGTTCGTCCAGGAAGACAACACCTTTGGCCCAGGCGACCGCACGGGCGATCGCAATGGCCTGCTGCTGGCCACCCGACATGGCTCCGACGGGAACGGTGAGGCTGCGCACAGTGGCTCCGAGTTCGTTCAACGCGTCCTGCGACTGCTTGCGCATGGTGGACACATCGAGAAACCCTAGGTGCCCCAGTAGCCCTTTCGCCTGCAGTTCCCGGCCGAGGAACATGTTCTGCTGCGCATTCAGGTGGGGCGCGAGAGCCAGATCCTGGAACACCGTCTCGATGCCGAGTTCCGCTGCCACGGTGGGACTGTCGAGATCGACCGCAGTGCCGTCGAACAGGATCTCACCGGTGTCGACCGCGAGACTGCCCGAGAGCGCCTTGACCAACGTCGACTTGCCTGCACCGTTGTCGCCGATGAGGGCGACGACCTCGCCGGGGTAGATGTCGAAATCGGCGTCGTCGAGGGCGCGCACGTTTCCGAAGCTCCTCGACAATCCCCTCGCCTCGAGGATCGGTGTCGCCACAGGTGCAACGCTGGCCATGGATACTCCTTGGTCGAATCGAAAACCGTCGGGTGCGGGATGAACACCCCCACCGGTGCCTGTGCAGCACGGTCGGAGATCGTGATCTGCGAGGCAGGTCGAGCTCCCTGCGGGGCTCGTTGTGTAAACGAGTGTGACCCACGCAACCCGCATTGTCACGTGTTTCGTGAAAATTCATGTCACCGGTGACATGGCACAGATCCTGCCCACGGCTGAAGCCGCACCTTCGACCCGCTATCGGACCGAGCGGTACCGTCTCTGAACTGGAGATAGTTGCGATCTACTCGATTTTCGACCCAGTGGAACGGTGCTGAGGTACCGTCCATGACACCGATGTCATCAAGCACGCACATGCGGCGGATGACATCGATGACATGACCGATTCGGAAACAGTGAAGGTTGGCGCACATGGCGAAGTTCGACGGCCGGAAGATCTTGGTGACCGGTGCCAGCGGCGGTATCGGCTCGGCCACGGTGCGACGACTGGTGGCCGACGGGGCCGACGTCGTCGCAGCCGGTCAATCGGTGGATGCGTTGGACAAGCTCGCCGACGAGACCGGCGCGCAGCCTCTCGCGTTCGACCTGACCTCCGAGGACAGCGTGCGCGAGGCCGTCGAGGGACTCGAGCTCTACGGAGTGGTGAACTGCGCCGGCTTCGGCGGCGAGATCGCCACGCCACAGGACACCGACATCTCCGTCTTCGACAAGGTCATCGCCATCAACGCGCGTGGCGCTCTCCTCGTCATCAAGTACACCGTCCCCGCGATGATCGCCGCCGGTGCTGGAGCAATCGTGAACGTGTCGAGCCAGGCCAGTCTCGTCGCCCTGACGGGCCACATCTCGTACGGCTCCTCGAAAGCCGCCCTGGACAACATCACTCGGGTTTCGGCCCTCGAACTCGGCCGCCACGGAATCCGGGTCAACGGAGTCAATCCGACCGTCGTGATGACGGAGATGTCCGCGTTCTACTGGGGCCGTCCGGAGATCGAGGAGCCGTTCCTGGCACAGATGCCGCTGGGGCGCTGGGCCACCGAGGACGAGATTGCCGCGCCGATTGCCTTCCTGTTGAGCGATGATGCTTCCATGGTGACCGGGGTGTCGTTGCCGGTGGACGGCGGCTACACGAGTCGATGACGAGCGGACGACGAGCAGACGGGGGTAGATCATGACCACCATGCAGGATGTCGCGGCACTGGCCGGAGTCAGCGCCAAGACCGTCTCACGGGTGTACAACAACGATCCGCACGTCGACCCCGAAACGCGCGCTCGCGTCACCGATGCCCTGAATTCACTGAACTACGTTCCGAACACGATGGCGACGTCGTTTCGCAACGGTCAAGCGGCAGCGATCGGTGTGGCCGTGCCCGATATCGACGATCCGTTCTTCTCCTCCATCGCACGAGCCATCGAGGAGCGCGCCCGCGAGGACGACATGGCCGTGTTGGTCACGAGCCTGGGGCACGACGGTGACCAGGAGCAGGCTCTGGTCGAGTCGCTGCTGCGTAGACAGTTGAGCGGCTTGATCATTGCGCCGACGGGTTCCGATCACGGTTACCTGGAGCGCTGGATCGACAAGACTCCGACGGTCTTCGTCGATCGCGCACCCGACGGCCTCAAAGCCGACAGCTTCGTCGACGACGATCACGGCGGGGCGGTGTTGGCCACCGATCATCTGCTTCGGTTGGGACACACTCGCATCGCAGTCATCGGTGACAGTGCCAATATTCCTACCAGCCGGAATCGGCTCGAGGGGTATCGAGAGTCGTTGCAGGCCGAAGGAATCGAGTTCGACGAGTCGCTCGTTGCGCTCGGCGTCATGGGCCGCGACGATGCACGCCACGCCCTGACCGCACTGACCGCACTCGACGATCCACCGACGGCGCTGTTTCTGTCCAACGCACGCGTGGCCATGGCATGCGTGCCGGTGCTGCAGCAGATGGAATTGCTGCATCTGGCGTTCGTCGGATTCGGAGACTTCCCGCTGGCGGATGCAGTGTGGCCGCCGGTGACGGTGATCGACCAGAATCCTGCTCGGCTCGGCCGATTGGCCATCGAGCGACTACTCGGCCGAATCGAGAATCCCGGCAAGCGCTTCAAGCGCCGCAATATCCTCGGCGTCGAGCTCATCGAACGCCGATCATGCACGCCCGGAAGCGATCACCGCTGCGACTGATCCTCGAGCGCCTGCGCAACCAGATCGACCTGCAGTGCTGTCGACAATTCGGCGTCGATCCGCAGATGTGGAACACGCGGCTTCTCCACCGGAGGATCCATCGGCCGGTGTGCGTCGCGCTCTGCCCCGCGGGCGGCCCGTCGACGCGCCAACAGCTCCGGCGAGCCGTCGACGTGCACGACCATCGTTGCTGCGGGGGCCACCTGCGAGACAAGTCGTTCCCACTCCGTGCCCGCGGTCAGTTCGCGAGTGAAAGGCGCGACCAGAACGGGGCTCTGACCGATCTCCACGAGGTCCCTCGCAGCAGCGAGCAGTACTGCATACCGGCCGGCCCGGATGCGTTCCGCGTGCGGGCCCGCACTGTTCCAGTGCGGGCCGTCCAATAGCGAATCCAGTTGATCGAGTAGCGGATTGGTGATTGTGTCGAGATCGAGCAACGCAGTACCGAAGCGGCGCGCGAGCTCGCGACCCAGGGTGGTCTTTCCACTTCCTGCAGCACCCGCGACAACCAGAACCGGCAGTTGATCCCGATCGATCACGGAAACGTCTTGACAGACATGAGGCATAGCGGGAATCATACAAGACAACGTTGTCTCGCACCGTTGCTACAGCGAACACAATCCCTCCGATCGAGAGTTCACGTGACCGAGCGCGCAAGCATCAAAGACGTCGCCGCATTGGCAGGCGTCAGCTTCAAGACCGTCTCCCGTGTCGTCAACGGCGTGGACACGGTCTTGCCCGAGCTGCGCGAACGCGTCGAGGCCGCGGTGCAGACGCTCAACTACGTCCCCAATTCCGCTGCGCGCTCGTTGAAATCGGGATCGGGAAACACCATCGGGATCATCGTCGATTCGATCGACGACGTGTTCTTCGCCTCCTTGGTCAGTGCGGTCGAGGATCGCGCTCTCGAACACGGACTGGCCGTCATCGTCGGCAGCACCGGGTTCGACGCTCACCGCGAACGTGACCAGCTGGCGCTGCTGGCCGGTCAACACGTGCGGGGGATCATCCTCGCGCCTGTCGGCGATCACAGCGACTTCCTCGTGCCTCGGCGTCGAACATTGCCGACCGTGACCATCGACCGTTCCATCCCGGGCTTCGATTCGGTCATCGTCGACGATTACGGTGCCGCCAAGCACGCCGTCGAGAAACTGGTCGCGAGCGGGCACACACGAATTGCGTTGCTCGGCTTCGACGATCGACTGCAGACGGCCCAGCTCCGCCGCGAGGCGTACCTCGACGTCCTCACCGACCTCGGTCAGACACCGGACGCCGCCCTCGCACCCCCCGTCTCGCACGCCGCGGATTCGGTACGGCCGGTAGTGAAGAAGCTACTGGCATCGCGCAATCCGCCGACCGCCTTCTTCGTCGCCAACGCACGGCATGCGACGGCCGTGGTATCGGTGCTGCACGAGATCGATCGCACCGACGTTGCCATGGTCTCGTTCGGCAACTTCTCGCTCGCCGATGCTGTCAGCCCGTCCGTCACATGCATCGACCAGGATCCATACCGGATCGGCACCCTCGCGTTCGATCGCCTGGTGCAGCGCTTCGATGATCCCTATCTCGAAGTCGAGCAACAGATTGCGCCGACCACCCTGGTCGAACGACTCTCACATGCACTCCCCTTACCTGCACAGAAATGAGAACATCCCCGTGAATCCCAGACTCGTTGCGGGACTCGACCTCGGTAGCACCGGCATCAAGGTGCTCGTGATCGACGAGGCCGGAACCGAACTGCTCATCGAGCAGAGTCCGACGCCGTGGCATCACGGCCCAGGCGGAACCACCGACCTCGAGGCCGAGGACCTGCTCGCCACCATCGCGAATCTGCTCGACGCCGTCGCGCGGCGACTGCCCGAGGTGACCGGCGATCCCGCGTCGCGCATCGATGCGATCGCGGTGTCCGGAATGGGCGAGACGGGCTTCCTTCTGGATAAAGACAACGTTGTCCGCGCTCCGGCATTCGCATGGTTCGATCCGCGCGGGCAGCAGCAGGTCGATTCACTACCCCAGGATCTTCGTGATCGGTTCGCCGGCAAGACAGGCCTGCCCGTCGGCGTCCAGGTATCAGTGGTCAAGATCGCGCACCTCCGCGACAACGGTCTGAGCCTGGCCAGACTTCGTTGGTTCAATCTGCCCGAGTTCGTCGTGTTGTCCCTCGGTGGCCGCGCGGTGGCCGACTACTCGTTGAGTTCCCGGACCGGACTGCTCGATCAGGACACCGGCGAGCCGTGGACGGAGATGTTGACGCACTTGGGCGTCGGGGCCGAGTTCATCCCGCCCCTCGTCGACGCAGGCACCGACCTGGGGGTCGCAACCGGACCCGCCCTTCCCGACGCCATCGTGGGGGCACGGTTGACCGTGGCCGGACACGACCATCTCGTTTCCGCGGTGTCCGGTGGAGCCATCCCTCACGACCGGTACCACGTGTCGATGGGCACCGCCGAGGTTCTGCTTCGAGTGCTCGATGCTCCCCTGACTCCCGCGGCGCGAAGCCGTCTGGCCGATCACCTGATCAATTCGGTGCGGCACGTGGTTCCGGGCCAACACGTACTCGTCGCCGGGGTCAAGACCGGACTGTTGATGCGACGGGCGTTGCAGATGTGCGACATCACCGACCGCGCCGGGCGTGACCTGCTCGATCAGCGAGTGTGCGCGTTGCCTGCCGCCGGACCGTCCACCGACGGCGGGATAGAGATCGCCGGGGCCCGCAACGACGACGGGGTGCTGTCCATCACCGTGCGCACCGACGGAGTGAATTCGGCGGAGCTGTTCCGTTCGATCCTGTTGCACGGCAACGAGGAGATCGCCCGCCTCATCGCTGCCCTCGACGCCGAGGTTGCGCCCGCTCGGACCACGCTGCTCACCGGCGGTTGGGCGGGCATGGCCAGCGTCCGGGATGCCCGCGCGCAGGTGCTCCCTGATGTCTCGATCTCGACCCGCTCTCAGGACACCGCTTACGGCGCAGCACTGTTCGCTGCGCGACTACTGACGCTCATAGAAATCTGACCCCACATTTCTGCAATGAGACAACGTTGTCTCGTTGCTCGCAGCCCCAACCCATCACCAGGAGAAGACAATGAACGAACTCACCACCCTCGAGCGTCGCGGAATGGCCGCCATCTCCACCGCCGACGGCAACATGCTCATCGTCGCCGGAGACCAGCGCAACGGCATGAAGGCGGTCATGACGGACGCTCCCGACGGACCCGGCTCGGTCACGTTCGAGCAGCTCGCCGACGCCAAGGCTGATCTGGTTCGCTACCTCGGCAATCACGCCCCGGCGATCCTGCTCGACCCCGAGGTCGCACTGCCGAAGATCGTCGACGAGGGTGTGCTCTCGCGCAACACCGCACTCGTCGTCGGCATGGACGCCTCGGGCTTCGAAGAAACCGATGGACTGCGGTACACCCGGTACGTCGATGGCGTCACCCCGCGCGTCGTACGCGACCTGGGCGGCGATGTCGCCAAGATGCTGTTCTACATGCGCCCCGAACGGCAGGGCGTCGATTCCCGTGTCGCCGAGGAGATCCGCGACCTCGTCAAGGCCTGCTCCGCCGAGGGCCTGCTGCTTATCGTCGAAATCCTGACCTACAAGCTCGAGGGCGAATCGGACGAGGAATACAAGGCCGGCTTCGGCAAGATCATCGCCGACTCCACCCGCATCTCGGTCGAATGCGGTGCCAAGGTGCTCAAGCTCCCCTACCCCGGTTCCGCCGAGGCATGTGCAGCCGTTACCGAAGCGGCACAGGGTGTTCCGTGGGCAGTGCTGTCGGCGGGCGTCGACCACGAGACGTTCATCGAGCAGGTTCGCATCGCAGTGGCCAACGGCGCGCGCGGCGCGATGGCCGGCCGCTCACTGTGGAAGGACAGCATGGCCGTCTCCGCCGAGACCCGCGAGGACCTGCTCACCAACCGCGCACTCCCCCGTCTGCGCGAGCTGAACGAGGCCGTCGACAACTGACATCGTCCTTCGACCGAGCCCGGACACCCCGTCTCGGGTTCGGTCGACGCCGTTCTGGGTAGCGTGAACCCATGACGCATCCCTCGACGCACCTCGACATCGTCGCCGCTCCCGGCGTTTTCGCCGACCTCGCGACGGCGCAGGAACTGGTCGCCAGGGCGCTGTCGGCCCGAGGACTGACGGGCGGAATCGTCGACGCCGCAGCCGGTTCCGACGAGGTGATCGTAGTTCCCGGTGACGGGATCCCGATCGACACGTCGTCGCACGGCGGTGTCGTTCGAGTCGATCTGGGCCAGTGCACACCGGACAGATCGCCGGGCATCCGCACTCACATTCGCGGCCGCGGACTCGACGGTCTGCGATTCGCGATCGACAGCGTGTACTTCCACCGCTTTCACCCCGGAACGATCCTGCACTACGGGGATCACCCCGAGCAACGCGTCGAACAGCGGTTACCCGAGGGCGATGGCCCGTTTCCCGTCGCCGTGCTGATCCACGGTGGCTACTGGCGTTCGCGATGGGAATTCGACCTGATGGACGCGATGGCGGTCGATCTGACCGCGCGGGGTTACGCGACGTGGAACGTCGAATATCGTCGCCCCGACGAACACGGGTGGGATGCGATGACCGGCGACGTCGCGTCCGCGCTTGCAGCTCTGGAGACGGCACCCGGCGATCTGGATCCGTCCCGGGTAGTTGTGTTCGGCCATTCAGCGGGCGGTCAGCTCGCTCTGCGCCTCGCCGCCGATTCAGCCGGGAATGCCGTAACCCCTGCTCTCGCAGTGAGTCTGGCCGGCGTGCTCGATCTGAAGGTCGGCGATGAGCGCTGGCTCGGTGAGGGTGCGGTGTCGAATGCGATCGGTGCGCGATTCGCCGGTGCGCAGGAGACGTACGAGGCATCGTCGCCGATCGCGAGGCTTCCGCTCGGAGTTCCGCATCTGGTGGTGTGCGCGGTATCGGACGATCCCAACCTGCTCGAGATCAGTCGGGCGTACTACGCCGCCGCGTCGGCGGGCTCGGATTCGGTCGGCTCGGTCGAAGGACCCGGGGGCCACTTCGCGGTCATAGACCCCGCGGCGGAGATCTATCAGGACATGGTTCGCGAGGTCGACGCCCGAATCCGAGGTACCCGAGACCACGCGTCCGAGTAAGTCCGTATCGTGCATGGTGTGACGCGCAACACAACGACGTGTATGCCGAGACTTCAGGAGCGAGATCGATGAAGAGCACCATGCAGGACACCCCACTGTCCATCGGCCAGCTGGTTCGATTCGGGACGTCCATTCACTCCTCGGCCGAGATCACCACCTGGACGGACACCGGTCCGACCACGGTGACCTTCGGGGAATTGGGTAGGCGGGCAGCGCAACTGGCACACGGTCTGCGGTCGATCGGCATCGACGACGATCAGCGCGTCGGAACGTTCATGTGGAACAACGCCCCGCACATGGAGGCGTACATGGCGATTCCTGCGATGGGCGCGGTGCTGCACACGCTGAACATCCGACTCTTTCCCGAGCAGCTCACCTACATCGTCAATCACGCCGAGGATCAGGTGATCATCGCCGACGCGAGCCTGCTCCCCCTGCTGACACCCCTGCTGCCGACGTTCGAGACCGTGCGGCATCTCGTCGTCGTCGGCGTCGACCCGACGCAGGTCACTGCACCCGACGGTATCGAGGTGCTGGGTTACGAGGACCTACTCGCAGGCAAGCCGGAGGAGTTCGACTGGCCCGAGCTCGACGAACGATCCGCTGCCGCAATGTGTTACACCTCGGGCACCACCGGCGACCCCAAGGGGGTCGTCTATTCACATCGCTCCATCTACCTGCATTCGATGCAGGCCTGTATGACCGACGCGATGGCGATCGCGCAGTCCGACAAGGTCTTGGCCATCGTGCCGATGTTCCACGCGATGTCGTGGGGGTTGCCCTATGCAGCGCTGATGGTCGGCGCATCGTTGATCATGCCCGACAGGTTTCTGCAGCCGGCTCCGTTGGCGGAGATGATGTCGACACTGCGTCCGACGGCTGCGGCGGCAGTTCCGACCATCTGGCAGGCCCTGCTCGCTCACCTGGACGAGCACCCGGCCGATCTGTCGAGCCTGCGCGACGTGGTGGTCGGCGGTGCCGCATGTCCACCGAGTTTGATGCGGGCGTTCCACGAGAAGTACGGGGTGCACATCTCGCAGGCCTGGGGCATGACCGAGACCTCGCCTCTGGGTACCTCCGGCAAGCCCGATGTCGGCCTGTCGGCGGAGGATGAGTTCGACTTGCGTTGCACGCAGGGCAGATTCGTCGCCGGAGTGCGAGCACGACTCGTCGACGATGCAGGCACGGTGTTGCCGTGGGACGGCACGACCGTCGGTGAACTCGAAGTCCGTGGCCCGTGGATCACCGGCAGCTACTACCGCGCCGACGCCGATGACAAGTTCGACGACGGGTGGCTGCGCACCGGTGACGTGGGCACCATCTCCGAGGGCGGCTACCTCCGACTGACCGATCGCTCCAAGGACATCATCAAATCCGGTGGCGAGTGGATCTCGTCGGTGGAACTCGAGAACCAGGTGATGGGGCACCCCGCAGTTCGCGAGGCCGCGGTGATCGGGGTGCCCGATCCGAAGTGGGACGAACGGCCCCTGGTGGCCGTTGTCGTCCGCGAGGGCGCATCGGTGACAGCCGAAGAACTGAAGGAGTTCCTCGACAGCCGCGTCGCGCATTGGCAGCTGCCCGAACGTTGGACCTTCATCGACGAGGTCCCGAAGACCAGCGTCGGCAAATACGACAAGAAGCGACTGCGTAGCTCGCATGCCGACGGGGCATTGAACGTCATCGAATTGGTCTGATCCGGTCGGCGAGTTACACGTCCCTCACACGACCTACGAATACCAGTAATGGTCTACCCCTAACGTCGTAACGGACAGCGACGACAGGGAGTCCCGGACAGTGTTGATCAACCGTTGTGCAGCTGCACTGGCGGTGACCACGGCCTTTCTCCACCTGAGGATGGGGATCGGCAGCACACTCGGTGTTGTGGTCGCCGCCATGGCGGTGGTGTGCCTGCTTTGTGCTGCCGATCTGTGGCGGTCGACGAGCAATCGTCCGTGGGTGATCATGGCGACGTCGAGCGCCGTGATGCTGCTTGCGCATGCCTCCGGTCCGGCGGGGCATCATCAGGCCGTCGTGACCGACAGGGTCAGCGACGTCTCGGCGGCCTCGATTCTTGCTGCGACCGAACTCGCGCTCGCCGCCGTCGTCGTTTTCCTTCGCACGCGCCGCATCCCGCCGGAACTTCTCCACTACCCACTGCAGGAGCCACGATGACCGATACCTTTGCGCCCGTTCTAGTTCACCCCCTCGAACCGCTGACCCCGCAGGAGATTTCGAGGACGTCGGCGATCGTGACTCGCGAGCGGAGCCTGACCTCTGCTGCGCGCTTCGTCTACATCGAGTTGCTGGAGCCGACCAAAGCCGATCTGCAGCAATCGGATACGGACCGTCGAGTATTCGTCGTCCTGCGTGATCGTGACGCCCATGCCACCTTCGAGGCAGTGGTCTCGCTCACCCATGATGCCCTGATCAGTTACACCGAGATCGCCGATGCCCAGCCACCCATCACGCTGGAGGAATTCCTTCGCTGCGAGGACGTCATCAAGGCCGATCCACGGTGGCAGGAGGCGATGGTCAAGCGCGGCGTCACAGACTTCTCGCTGGCGATGGTGGACAAGTGGGCCAGCGGCCACACCATGGAGGGCGACAACCCCGGTGGCCGACGCCTCGCCCGCCCGCTGACGTTCGTACGAAGCGAAGCGCAGGAGAACGGATATGCGCGGCCCGTCGAGAACCTCGTCGTCACAGTCGATATGGACACGATGGAGGTGGTCGACGTCGCAGACACCGGAGTGGTGCCCATCCCACAGACTCCCGGCAACTACCTACCCGGATTCTACGAACGCCCCGGGAATGTCCCGAGGTTCCCCCACCAACGCGAACCGATGAAGAAGATCGACATCACCCAACCCGACGGTCCGTCGTTCACGGTGGACGGCCACTACGTCGAGTGGGCGAATTGGCGCTTGCGCGTCGGCTTCACACCTCGTGAGGGGTTGGTGCTGCACGACGTCGGTTACGTCGATCGCGGAACTCTGCGGCCGATCATTCATCGGGCGTCGCTGTCGGAAATGTACGTGCCCTACGGCGATCCCGGTGACAGCCAGTGGAACAAGAACGTGTTCGACGAGGGCGAGTACGGTTTGGGCGTTCTCGCGAATTCGCTTCAGCTGGGCTGTGATTGCCTCGGTGAAATTCACTATTTCGACGCGTACGTCAACGATCAGGACGGTCAGCCGATCGAACTTCCGAATGCGATCTGCATGCACGAGGAGGACTTCAGCATCGGTTGGAAGCACACCGACTTTCGCGACAACGTTGGCCAGGTCCGACGCAACCGTCGGCTCGTGGTGTCGTTCTTCGCCACCGTGGGCAACTACGACTACGGCTTCTACTGGCATCTGTATCTCGACGGGTCCATCGAATTCGAGATCAAGTTGACCGGCATCATCTCCACCGGTGCGATCGAGCCGGGCACGATTCCCGAGTTCGGCACCCTCGTCGCGCCCGGGCTCTACGGACCGCATCATCAACACTTCTTCAGCGTTCGCCTGGACATGAACGTGGACGGGCCACGCAACAATCTCTACGAACTCGAAGCCGAGGCCGTTCCCGCCGGGCCGGACAATCCGCACGGAAACGCGTGGCGTCAGACCAAGCGCCATCTCGCCACCGAATCGCAGGCGCAGCGCGTCGCCGATCCACTCCGGGCTCGTTCCTGGTTGATTGTCAACGCGGACAAGAAGAACAAGCTCGGCGGGCACATCGGGTACAAGATCGAGCCGTCCGGTGCGGTCGCTCTGCCTCTGGCACAGCCCGGTTCGCAGCAGGCTCGCCGAGGCGGGTTCGCCACCAAGCACCTGTGGGCGACGCCGTACGCAGAACGGGAACGCTATGCAGCCGGTGAGTACGTGGCCCAGAATCCCGGCTACGACGGCCTGGTGGCATACACCGCGCAGGATCGCTCACTCGAAGACGCAGACCTGGTCATCTGGCCGACGATCGCCGCTCACCACGTGGTGCGCCCCGAGGATTGGCCGGTCATGCCGGTCAGCCATGTGAGTCTGCACCTCAAGCCCACGGGATTCTTCGACGGCAATCCGATGCTGGATCTGGCACCGGAGACGCCGAAGCGCGCTGGGCATTGCTGCACCGAGTAGCCATCCGCGCCCAGGCCCGGGGACCACGGTCTCCGGGCCAGCTCTTTACGTCGACGTCTCGGTGACCGACGCACTCACCAGCGACGAGGTACGCACACTCAATCGCGTTCGGTCGGCGCGGAACAGGTCCACCGAATATTCGACGGGTCGTTCGGACTGGTCGTATCCGATGCGTTCGAGCTTCAGGATGGGCGTTCCCTCGGGTTGCCGGAGCAGCGAGCCCGCAGGCGCACTGATCGTCGCCAATTCGATGGATTCGTCTGCCATACAGACCGATACACCGAGCCTGGTGCGCAGCGCCTCGTACACCGAGTTCAACGGGGTTTCCAGAACTCGGCCACAGATGCTGTCGCTGAGGTACATCTGCTCGAGCGACAGCGTGTCGCCGTCCGCGAAGCGCAGCCGCAGCAGCGAAACCACCGGTCCGTCTCCCAGCACCTGCGCCGCCTCCGGGCTCGGCTCGGCGATCCGCGCCGAGATGACCTTGGTCCCGTCGCGAAATCCCTGTTCGTGCAGCATCTGTGGGACGCCCTTGACGGTGTTGAGGCTTCGCAGCAGTCGCCGGCTCTGACAGAGGGACTGCGCACTTTCCGGCGACGACGAACCCGGTGTCACCGAGGTCAGGAACGCACCGCCGACTCTCCCCTTCGTCCGTCGGATGACGCCGTCGCGTTCGAGAAGATCCAGCGCTTTGCGCAGCGTCGTCCGTGACGTGCCGAGTCGCTCGGCCAGTTCGCGTTCGGGAGGCAACCGGGCAACGGACCGCGATTCGAGCTCGGCAGCCAACCGAAGAAGCGCCGCGTGCGTCTGCTCCATCAACAGCACCGAATCACCTCGATTTACTCGTCACGACTGCAGAAGCCCATTCAATCTTCAATCAGGCCCGAGCAACACCCCTCGACCTGGGCATTAACGCACGATTAACACGGCGGGTGTCCTATGACCCGCAACCAGGTCACGCGTTACACGACGTTCACGTATCGACGAGAAAACCAGAAATGGTCTACGCCCATCGTTGCACCTACCCGAGAACGCAACATCTACCGAAGGGTGCAACACCGTGGAGGATTCCAGGTCGGCACGCGCCGCTCTCGGCGTGGAGCTCGCCCGCTCGGCGGGCGAGATCGCTCGTCGCTGGTTCGACACCTCAGCCCTCACCGTCGAACAGAAACAGGACGGTTCCCCTGTTACACAAGCGGATCGCGATATCGAGACGCACATCAGAGCCGGCGTCGCCGAACACTTCCCCACCGACGGCTTTCTCGGGGAGGAGTTCGGTGAAACCAGCGGCACCTCCGACTACCGATGGATCGTCGACCCGATCGACGGCACCAAGTCGTTCGTGCACGGAGTTCCGCTGTACGCCAACCTGATTGCGCTAGAAGAAGGCGAGCAGATCGTCTTCGGCGTCATCAACCTACCCAGCGCAGACATCCTCATGCACGCCGAGCGCGGCAAAGGGTGCTGGAAAAACGGTGAGCAGGTACATGTTTCGACCAGGACAGATCTGGACGGTGCCTATGTGATGGCAACCTGGCTCGAGGACTGGCACCCGGATACCATCGTCGACCTCCACGCCACGGGTGCCGTGCTGAGGACCTGGGGCGACGCCTACGGCTACATGATGGTCGCGAGCGGCCAGGCCGACGCAGTGGTCGACTACACGACGCAGATCTACGATCTCGCCCCCATGCCGGTGATCATCGAGGAAGCCGGCGGCACGTTCACCTCGCTCGACGGAGCGCGAGACTTCGACAAAGGCAACGGGATTGCGACCAACGGCGCAATTCACGACTCGGTTCTCAAAATAGTCAACCAAGGATGACGCACATGAAAGAGTACATTCGCGGCCTGAGCCGAAAGAGCATCATGACGTTCTTCGGCGGTATCTACGCTCTCGCTCTGCTCTTCGCACTGTTCCCCCCGCTGTACATGTGGGGCAGTGGCATTCGCTACGAGATTCTCGGCATTCCGTTCGCCATCATGTACTGGCTGATCAACGGAGTCGTTCTCGGACTCACACTCTGGGGTCTCTACATCGTCGAGGACATCCGCGGCGAACTCGACGAGGATCTCCTCCCCGCTACAGCACCGCTGACTGGAGAATGACATGTTGATCATGCTGGGAATGCTCGGCGTCTTCTACGCCGTCGTCATCTTCATCCTCTACACCACCCAACAGAAGACCTCCCCCACGTTCGACGAGTACTCGGTGGGCGGTCGCAGCTACGGCCCCTGGTACGTCGCGATGAGCTATGTCAACTCGTGGTGGCCGGGCTCGGTGTTCATCGCGTTCTTCGGACTCGCCAGCGGCGCAGGCGTATTCGGCCTCTACGGCCTCGCGTACTCCAGCCTCGGCGTTGCCATGATGTACTTCATGGCCACCCGCGCTTGGCGCTGGGGAGCGAAGTACAACCTCCGTTCACAGCCCGACCTACTGGGCCTGCGCTTCAACTCGCGCGGCACCAAGATCGTTGCCAGCGTCATCGGTATCGTCTCGCTCTTCCCCTGGGTGGTCCTCGGCATGCAGGCACTCGGCGAGGTCTTCCAGATCGCCAGTGCCGGAGCGTGGTCGGTCACCACGTGCCTGTTCGTCGGCCTGGCGGTCATCGTCATCCGTCAGTACTGGACCGTCAAGATGGGCATGCGCGGCCTGATCATGACCGACATGTTCCAAGGTCTGGTCGCCTACGTCTTCTCTGCGGCACTGTGCCTGATTCTGCTCTCCGGTGTCGCCGGCGGTCCGATCAGCTTCTCGACCCTCGGAGACGTCGCCGACGAGTACCTGCGCGTTCCCGGCGACGGCGACTCCTACGGCCCGTTCTACCTCTTCGCGCTCATCTTCACCGGTGTCGTCGGATCGCTGTGCTGGCCGACGAGCTTTCAGCGCATCTACACCGCGTCCAGTGTCCGCGCAGTCAAGTCCGGCACCATCCGCACCGTGCTGATCTCCGGCGTCTTCTACTCCCTGCTCATGCTCGTCGGCATCGCCGGCACGGTCATTCCCGCCGTCGCCGACTCGCCGCAGACCGGCTGGTTCACCATTGCCGAAAGCTACGGCGGAACCTGGCTTCTGGGGCTCGCCGCCACCATGGTGTTCGCCGCGTCCATGGGCCACATCGACGGCAGCGTGCAGGTCTGCGGACTGCAGATCGCCAACGACATCGTCAACTCCGACAAGCACAAGCTCACCGACAGCCAGCTCACCAAGGTGGCCAAGACGAGCATGCTCGCGTTCATGGCAGCGGCGGCCATCGTCGCCTACGCCACCTTCAACATGACGCGCCTGCAACTTCTCGCGCAGATCTCGTACCAAGGCGTTGTACAGCTTGCCATTCCGCTGTTCCTCGGCATCTTCTGGCGAGGCGGCAACGGTAAGGGCGCAGTCGCCGGAATGATCTCCGGCTTCACCGTCGCACTGGTGCTCACCGCCATCTTCCCGGACGACATCGTCGGGCTCGGCAGCCTCACCGGTGGCGTCGTCGGCATGGCCGTCAACCTGGCCGTGTTCCTCATCGTCTCCAAGGCCACCGGAACCACGGCCGAGGAGAAGGCCCGCGTCGACGAGATGTTCGAGGTCGGCAAGCGTCCTACCCGCACGGCACCGGTCGACCTGTCCTTCGAGGACCAGATCGAAGAACTGGCCACCAACCCCGCACCGGAAAAGATCTGACCGTGACATTTCTCGACGACTTCACCGCTATGTCGCAGTTCGGTGCCACCGCCGCCGGTGGTGTGCACCGCGAGGCAGCAACCGCGGACGACGGTCGAACCAGGCGGTTCCTCGCCGACTGGTTCGACCGGCACGGCTTCACCACCACTGTCGACGCGGTGGGAAACATGTACGGCACCGTGGAATTTGCGCCAGGCGCACCGTACGTCCTCGTCGGTTCGCATCTCGACAGTCAGCCGACCGCCGGGAAGTACGACGGGGCCTACGGGGTCCTCGCCGCAGCCCACGCTGCGTACGAGGTCGCCGAGTGCGTCGAACGTGGCTCGGTCGCACCACAATTCAACCTTGCGGTGGTGAACTGGTTCAACGAGGAAGGCTCCCGCTTCTCGCCCAGCTTGATGGGAAGCGGGGTCTTCATCGGCAAGTTCGAGGCCGACGACATCCTGAAGGTCACCGACCGTAGTGGTGTCAGCGTGCGGGATGCTTTGTCCGATATCGGTTTCCACGGCAATGATTCCGCTCCCGAGGCCGCCTCCTACGCCGAGATCCACATCGAACAGGGTCCCATCCTCGAGAGCACAGGCACGACGATCGGCATCGTCACCGCCAACTGGGCCGCGCGGAAGTACTCGATCACCGTGCACGGTGAGCAGTCGCACACCGGCGCAACTCATATGGCCCTGCGTCACGACGCGTTGGTCGGCGCATCCCGCATCGTGCTCGCTGCCCGCGATCTCACGACCCAGTTTCCGGAACAGGCGCTGCTGGCCTCGGTCGGCGAGTTCGACGTCGAACCCAACTCCCCCATCGTCGTGCCGTCGAAGGTCGCCATGGCCATCGACATCCGGTCCTCCGATCCCGAGGTTCTCGAGCAGGCCCACGAGAAGATGCTTGCAGCAATCGATTCCGTGAACGCCGACGGGGAGGTGCGCGTCAGCATCGACACGTCGGCGCTGCGACCCTCCACGAGTTACCAGATCGAGGGCGTCGAACTCGCCGAGGAAGCCGCCGAAGCCCTCGGATTGTCGTGTCGACGGATGCTCACCATGGCAGGCCACGACTCGGTGAATCTCAAGGACGTCGTTCCGACGGTGATGCTGTTCGTCCCCAGCGTCGACGGCATATCGCACAGCGAGAAGGAGCTCACCCACGACACCGACCTACTCGACGGCGTGAAGATGCTCGCCGAAACGGTCGCGCGCATGGTGCGCGGCGATATCGGGGTCGGCCTGCCCGTCGAACTCGCCGGCACGAAAGGCACTCGATGAATCCCCTCTTGACGAAGACGATCGCCGAGATTCGCGAGGCGTTCGGCAGCGGTGAGACCACTCCCCTACACCTGCTCGATGCCACGCTGGAGCATCTGGCGGCCATCGACCCCGTGATCAATGCGATGGCGTACGTGGATGAATCGGGTGCGCGTGCGGCAGCTCAGGCCGCGACCGATCGACTCGTATCCGGTCGTGCCCGAGGCGATCTGGACGGCATTCCAGTGACGATCAAGGACAGCATCCATGCGATCGGGATGCCGTGGCGTCACGGCGTCACCGCGAATGCGGACCTGCCGATGTCGACCGTCGACGCACCACCGGCTGCGCGACTGAAGGAAGCCGGTGCAGTCATCGTCGGGAAGACGACCATGCCCGACATGGGGATGATGGCAGCCGGCGTCAGCTCGCTGTACGGAGTCACCCGCAATCCCTGGGACCTCTCGCGCAACACCGGCGGGTCCAGTGCCGGCGCGGGTGCGTCGTTGGCGTCGGGCATCGGTTTCGGTTCTGTCGGTTCCGATATCGCCGGGTCGGTGCGGTTGCCCGCAGGACACTGCGGGCTCGTCGCATTGAAGCCGACGCAGGGCCGCATTCCGCATACCGCACCGTCGACCATGCGATCGGCCGGTCCGATGGCGCGCACCGTCGACGATCTCATCGATCTCTACGGTGTCATATCGAGGCCCGATCCACGGGACACGTGGAGCCTGCCCTACGAGGACACCACCGACATACGCGCAGGCCTGGCTCCTGCCGGACTCCGCATCGGCGTCATGCTGGACATGGGCTACGGTCCCTCCGTTTCCGACGACGTACAGGCCGTGGTGCGTTCTGCAGCAATGCAACTGAGTGCAGCGGGTGCCGTGGTCACCGAAATGCCGCCGGTCTTCGGCGCAGATCCGTACCCGGCGTTGGATCGCCTGTTCCAGGTTCGTGCGCGCACGGAGTGGGAGGCCATTCCCGAAAATCGTCGATCGCAGGTACTGCCCGCGGTCGCGGACTGGGCCACGGCGGCGGCAGGGTATTCGGCCGCTCAGTTCTCGCGCGACACCGATGCGGTGATGCGCTCGCAGGAGATGATTCGAGCGCAGACGGCCGAATTCGACTTCGTCATCTCGCCGGTCATTCCGACGGTGGGGTTCGGGGCCGAAGAGGTTGGGCTCGACCCGGCACAACCATTGGGCCACTGCAGTTTCACCGCCTGGTTCAACCAGACCGCACAGCCTGCCTCGGCACTCTGCTTCGGCTTCAGCGCACACATGCCCGTCGGCATCCAGGTCGTCGGACCGCGGTTCGCAGATCAGGCGGTGCTGCGGCTGACGAAATGGCTCGAAGGTGCGCGCGGATTCGAGATGGACTGGCCGACAGCTGTGGCCGCTGACACGATCGGAGCACTGGGATGACTGTGCGACAGACATTGAGCGAGTTGGGTATCTGGGCGACGGGCGACCTGACGCTGGACCCCAGTACCACCATGGCGAGCCCCAGTTGGTGGGGCGCTGACTCCGAGCGCTATTCGGCGCGGGCCGAGGTTGCGGACTCGGGGGCAGGGTCGGCCGCATACGTGAAGGTGATGGAACCGCATGCCCGCGACTACATCGATATCGCAGCTACGTTCTCCGCTGCAACCGCGGCCGGTGACGCGGGCGTCGGCCCCGCTGTCTTCTTCTCCGACGCAGAGTCCGGTGTGCTGGTGATGGAGGATTTCACCGGACTGTGTTCGACCGCAACGCTGGATCTGTTCGACGAGGATGCGAATGTCGAGAAGCTCGTGGCACTGCGGACCTCCGTTCACCGGCTCAGCGGAATCACCAGACGTGCGTCGGTGTTCGAGGACCTGGCGCATGTGCGGGGCCTGGTCGAGCGGGTCGGCGGTGCCTTGCCGGCCGACTTCGGCTGGATGCTGCGCACTCTCGGACCCGCCGCAGCGCGGATCGAGAGCGCCGGCGTCGACGCGGTGCCATGCCACGGCGACGGCAATGTCTCCAACGTCCTGGTGCTCGACGACGGCAGCATGCGGCTCGTCGACTGGGACGTTGCGGCGCTGATGGATCCGCTGCAGGACATCGGTGCGTTGCTCGCCGAAATCCGCCCGTTCGACACCGACGCACGTGAGGTGTTCGAGATGATGTGGGGGTCGTTCGACAGTGCGCTGTTCGACCGCGCCCGTATCTACGGCATCGCCGACTGCCTGCGGTGGGCCCTCATCGGCTCGTATGCGGATGCGATGAGGCCTGGCACGCACGAATATTCGAAGTTCTCCGACTGGCAGTTCCTGAGGGCGCGCGCTGGACTTCGCGACCCCCATTTCGACGACCGAGTACGGAACATCTGAGGTGGCCATGAACGAGATCGCATTGGGATCTGCCCGCACCGAACCCGAGCGGCAGGTGGAGAAAGCCCTGGCTGCCGTTGCGGAGTGGGAGGGACTGAACATCACCTATAACCCGGTACCCGGAGGGTTGATGAACAGCAATTGGCGCATCACCGTCGAAGGAAAACTGAAGCGCTACTTCATGAAACTCCCCGGAGCCGGAACGGATTCGTTCATCGATCGGTCGCTGGCCAACGAAGCTGCCCGTCGCGCAGGTGCTTTGGACATCGGCCCCGAGGTGGTGCTGTTCGACCCGGTGACCGGCGTGGAGGTCATCGAGTTCCTCGAAGGCTATCGGGCGTGCACCAACGGTGACCTCAAGCGCCCCGAGATTCCCCTGGGCATGATCGACCTGTATCGCGTACTGCATTCGGGAAGCAAGCTCAGCATCACGAAGACGATTTTCGACATGATCGACGAACACCTCGATCAGGTTGCCGAACTCGGCGTGCGATTGCCGCGCGACGCCGAGGTGATCCTCGCGGAATACGGGCAGGCGAAGAACGCGATGCTGGCATCCGGCCTGGATCTGGTGGCGTGCCACAACGACCCGATGCCGGGCAACATCCTCATCGGCGACGGCCTGCCGATGAAATTGGTGGACTACGAGTTCGCGTCGAACAACGACCGCGCCTACGAGCTGGCCGTGATGATCACCGAGATGTTCTACGGCGAGCAACAGACCATGGAGCTGATCGAAGAGTTCTACGGCAAAGCCGAGTGGTCGATGATCTCCCGCGTACAGGTGTGCAGCGCACTCGCCGACGTCAAATGGGGGCTGTGGGGCTGCATGAACCACAAGCTCAGCACCGCATGGGATTTCGACTACCACAAGTACGGAACCTGGAAGCTCGCCCGCGCGCGGATGAAAATGGCGGATCCACGTTGGGCGTTTTGGCTGCAGGGGTTGTGAGGTGACCACACTCGATCGCGTCGGAGCCCTGAGCGTCAACGGTTTCGATGCATCCTCGGCCGTGGGGCTCAGCACCCGCACGCTCGATCTGGTCGAGCGTCGAAGGCGGGTACTCGGGCCTGCCTATCACCTGATGTACGAGACTCCGCTCGAGTTGGTACGAGGCGAGGGTGTGTATGTGTACGACGCCGATGGCACGCGATACCTCGACATGTACAACAACGTTGCCAGCGTGGGGCATTGCCATCCCAGGGTGGTCGCGGCCGTCACTCAGCAGATGTCGTTGATCAACACGCACACGCGGTACCTGCACGAGGCGGTGATCGGCTACGCCGAGGGTCTGGTCGGCACATTCCCCGACCGGTTGGACACCGCAATGTTCACGTGCACCGGATCCGAGGCCAACGACCTCGCTCTCCGCATCGCACGGCACGCGACCGGCCGCCAGGGCATCATCGTCACCGAAACTGCCTATCACGGTGGGACTGTGGATGTGGCGGCTTGTTCGCCGTCGATGGGTCCGGCGTCCGTTCGCGACGCTCCGTGGTTGCGGACGGTTCCGGCACCGGATGCGTACCGGGTGGAGGGCGATCTGGGGACGTGGTTCGCCGAACAGGTGCAGGCGCAGATCGACGACCTGGCCGCGTCCGGGATCGGTATCGCGGCTCTGCTGATCGACTCGATCTTCGCATCCGACGGGATCTTGCCGGAGCCCAAACCCTTCCTGAAGCCCGCGGCAGATGTCGTTCACGCCGCGGGTGGAATGTTGATCGCCGACGAGGTGCAGCCGGGATTCGGCCGGCTGGGCGCGTCGATGTGGGGCTTCGAGCGGCACGGGTTGCTGCCCGACATCGTCACGATGGGCAAACCGATGGGCAACGGCATGCCCATCGCCGGACTGGTGATGCAGAGCTCGTTGGCGGAACAGTTCGGACGAGACCTGCGCTATTTCAACACCTTCGGTGGTAATCCGGTGACCATCGCTGCGGCGCAAGCGGTGCTGGACGTGATCCGAGACGAGGACTTGGTGGCCAATTCGGCCGCGATGGGTGAGCGCATGCTGGCAGGCCTGAGCACGGTCGCTGATCGCGTCGATTGCATCGGGGACGTCCGGGGTGCGGGGTTGTTCGTCGGAGTCGAGTTCATCGGCCCTGCAGGTCGACCGGATCCGGCCGAGGCACTACGCGTAGTCAACGCGATGAAGAAACGCGGGGTGTTGATCTCGGCCACCGGTCTGTACGGAAATACCCTGAAAATCAGACCGCCGTTGACCATCGAGGCGGCGGACGTCGACCTGTTCCTCGAACAGTTTGCGGAGGTCGTGGCCTGACGGGTGGGGCTACCTTCACCGGGCTGCTCGGTGCGCTGGACGGCGCGTGACGGGGACTCGTCGGACCTCGTTGCTCGCGAGACCCAGCAGAGCGTTGTGGCAGATTGCTACACTGGCGGTACTGCTGCGGCGATAGGACATCACATGGGCACCACCTCGTCTCTACGTATCGACGACGAACTTTACGATGCGGCAAAAGTGGCCGGATCTGCTGCAAGCCGAAGTGCCGCCCAACAGATTGCCCACTGGGCATTGATCGGCCGTGAGATGGAGCTTTCACATCGAGTCTCGGCACGCGATATTGCCGATGTGCTCGCAGGTAAGGCGCGCTATGACGACCTGACGCCGCACAGGCAGGCCGTCGTTCGCGCGGAGTGGACAGAACAGATCGAATCGGTGACGGAGTCGCTCGACTTCGAGAGTGAATTTACTGCAGAAGGTCGCTCGTACGTCGAGTCGGACGAGCACGGCAACGTCGAGTGGAGCAACCATCGATAGAGCGCGCTCCCGAGACAGCCCATCGTGACAACACCGATTTCGGACCCGGTACTTCATCTACTCGCTGGACCCAATGGTGCCGGCAAGAGCACGTTCAACGCGCGCGTACTGTCACCCGTCACGCATCTTCCGTTCGTCAATGCCGACGAGATCGCGCACGATCGATGGCCCGGCGACGAGTCTGCGCACGCCTACGATGCGTCGAAAGTTGCTGCCGAGCTACGTGCGGAATTCCTCTCGGCACGATCGTCGTTCGTCACCGAGACCGTCTTCTCGCACGAGTCCAAGGTCGAACTGGTCCAGTCTGCCGTCAGTGCTGGCTATTTGGTGACGCTGCACGTCATCGCAATTCCCGTCGAAACGGCTGTGGCCCGAGTACAAAACCGTGTCGATCAGGGCGGTCATTCGGTCCCGGAGGCGAAAATTCGCGAACGTTACGACCGGTTGTGGCCTCTCCTTCGCTCTGCGGTCGAGATGGTGGATCGCGCTCAGGTGTACGACAATTCATCAGCGCGACGCCCATTCCGCACGATTGCGCGGTTCGATCGCGGTCACCTCGTAGGACAGGCCGAATGGCCCAGCTGGATGCCACCGGCCCTGCGTTCGTAACCGCCCTGTCCCGCTGATCGCATTCTGCACATCTCGCCTGAATAGGAACGATCGGGAGACGGTTGGCATATCAGCCTGCGATCGACTGCACCGGACCCAACGAGGTCAGTGTTCTTTCGGCGACGCGTTCGAGCTGACGCCGCGTCGCGCCGTCCCGGGCACGCTGCGACATGCCTTGAATGATCACGCCGATGAATTCCGCGACGTCGACGGGCTCCCATGACGGGGCCAGGATGCCGTCGGCGATGTTCTCGGAAATGCGTTCCGCAAGCAGGGACACGTTGGCATTGCGCATGTCCCGCAACCGATCTGCGATGCTTCGATTGGCGTCGGTGACACCGACGGCCGAGCTGATGATCAGACAGCCGCCCGGACAGGACTCGTCCGTGTAGTGCAAGGCCGCGTCGTACAGCAGTCTCGAGATCAGCTTCGCCGCGTCGGGCTCCTCGGCGAACGCACGATCCATGAAGTCGCCTCGAGTAGCGAGATATCGCTCGATCGCGGCAAAGAACAACCCTTCCTTGCCACCGAATGCGCTGTAGAGACTAGGCGGATTGATTCCCATCGCGCTGGTGAGCATCGAGACGGAAGTGCCCTCGTATCCGTGCTCCCAGAAGGCGAACATCGCCTGATCCAACGCCGAGTCGACGTCGAACTTCCGCCCCTGCCCTCGTACGCCGGCCATCGGCCCTCCACATCTCGATTCGTTCTCGCAACTGTGATTCATCGTACTCCTGTAGCGATCATTAAACGAATCGCCTAGCCTTCGACAGAAGGTTCGGTTCTACATAGAACGAAGGGGTAGGGAATGGTCACCGAGACACGCAATACATCGCCCGCGGTCAACGCGAACGTCGCCATCGTCTGGATGCTGCTCGCAGTGTTCGGAGTGGGCACCGTCGAATACCTCGTAGCGGGGGTTCTTCGAGACATCTCTTCCGATGTGGGCGTAGGAAACTCGACTGCGGGGTTGCTGATCACGATCTACGCCATCACGGTCGTCATCGGCGGTCCGCTGCTCACCATCGCCACCACCCGCGTTCCCCGGACACCGCTTATCGCCGCATTGATGGCCTTGTTCATCGTCGGCAACATCGGCACCGCGCTGGCCCCGAACTTCGCGACCCTGGTGATATTCCGCGTCATCACTGCGCTCCCCAACGCCACGTTCTTCGCGCTGTGCCTGGTGTTGGCAACGTCGTTGGTGGAGCCGGAGTTTCAGGGCCGAGTGATCGCCCGCGTGACGCTCGGCCTCAACCTCGCGACCGTCCTCGGAGTTCCGCTGGGAACGCTGATCGGCTCGCAACTCGGCTGGCGCTGGTCGTTCGCCATCGTCGCGCTCTTCCAACTCTTCGTCACCGTCGCCCTGATCGCCTCGACCCGGCGCGCCGCACCGTCCCATCAGACCGGCAGTGTCACTTCGGAACTGAGTGTGTTCACCCGAGGTCCCGTCCTGTGGGCCATCGGCCTCACCGCGCTGAGCCAGGCCGCGCTGTTCGTGGTGTTCACCTACATCTCGCCGTACCTCACCGATCACGCCGGAATTTCCGCGTCCACCGTCACCATCGTGCTGTTCGTCTTCGGCGTCGGCTCCGTCGTCGGTAACCAGCTCGGCGGCTACTTCGCAGACAAGGCTCTGGACAGGACCCTTTACACGGCGTTGACGGCACTCGCGGGCGCGCTTGTCGTCCTGTTCCTCTTCGGCGGCACAGCGTGGTTCGCGTTCGCGTGGATGTTCGTTCTCGGTGCTGCAGGCTTTTCCATCATCCCGCCACTGGCCTCGAAATTGATCGGCGCGGCCAGCGAAGCACCACACCTGGCAGCCACCGTCAACATCGCCGGGTTCCAACTCGCGAACGCGGCGGGTGCCTGGATCGGATCGATAGCGTTGTCCGGTGGCAGCAGCGTCTCGGTCCTGCCTGCCATCGGAGCTGTTCTCGCCGTCGGTGCGGTGGTACTGCTGTTCGTCAGTCGTCGCGTGTCACGGGTGGCTGGATGACAACCTCGCAATCGACGCGCCGGTCTGTGGTCCGGACACGTCGCCGACTGTGGGTCGGCAAGTCCGGAGAATTCTGGGTGCCTTCACGCTCATGCCAGTCAAGTCACCAGTGACAGGACCCCGTTCTTGGCTACTCGTCGACTTCCACGCCGTATCTGACGGCCAATTCAGCCAATCCGTCGTCATAACCTTGGCCGATGGGTCGAAAGCGCCATCCACTCCCCCGGCGGTAGATCTCGGCCAACAGCATCGACTGTTCGGTCGTGGCAGCGTCGAGCACAGCTGTGGCGACCGTCGAATCGACTCCATCGAGCGAAACAGAGACTGCACCGACGTCGCCAAACGTCTTGTCGCCGTCTATGGCTGCGGCGATGACGATGCGCGCGCATTCCTCGGGAACGAGCGTCAGGTCGATCCGGACACCCTGCTCACTGTCACCGTCGATCGACATCGAGACGGCACCGTCCGAGGTAGCCGGAGCGTTGTAGAACACGAAATCCTCGTCACTGGAGACCAACTCGTCGTCGTTGACCAGGAATGCGACGACGTCGACGCCTACCTGCTCGGACTCGTCGGCCCGCCACGAACTGTTCAAAGTCAGCATGGTGAGGCTTGGATCCAGATCGACAACACCACCACGTGGCACTAGCGGGGCGATTCGGGACCGCCGCGCCGGAAGCGGAGCAGGCACCTCGATCTTCAGCTCACGGTCTATCGCCGCCGGTGTCAGCAACGTGAGATCCCGTTCTTTCACTTTCGGCATCCGGGGATCTCCATCGCCGCCGTCCAGAACCAGGATGTCGGTCACGCCAGCGCTGAGATTCACAGCCGGTGTCGCACCGAGTTGAATCAGGCGGGAACGCATCAGCACAGAATCGGCATGCGAACCACCCATGACCAAGACCCTTCTCGTCTGCCAGGGCTTGGCGACTGGATCGGGCTGCTGCACGGGTGGCTTCGGCTGGACCTGCGGCCGAGTACCTTTGGGCGTTCCTGGTTGCACATCCCGTAGCAGGTCGAGCAGTTCGGACTCCGAGATTATCCGAAGTCCATGAGCCCGAGCTCGCTCGACCTTTCTGCTTTCGGTCGTGGGATCCGAGCACACCACCACACTGGTGAATCGGCTGACGGAGTTCATCACGTCCAAGCCAGCTTCGGTGACTTGAGCGGCCAGACGCAACCGCGGAATGCGCGTGTCGCCGCTGATCACGACTCGCATGCCTTGAATCAGACCGCCGTCCCCAGCAAGAGGACCGGGGTTCTCCCACGTGCAATGCGTTCGAGGCACGGTGTCCGGATACAGCGTCAGGCGCTCGGTGCACGTGACGACGGGAAGGGGAAGTTCGAGCGACCTGGCCAGTCGAGCACTGTGAGTGAAAACCTGCGCCAGCACGCGGGCATCGTCGTAGGCGTCGTGCGCATTGGACTGCAGCACTTTCCAGTGCGCGGCCAAGGTGGATAGCTTGTGGTTGGGAGTGTCGAGTTGTAGTCGCCTCGACAATGCCACGGTGCACAACCGTTGCTTCGTCGGCATGTCGATGCCCGCACGCATCGATTCGAGCTTCAGGAAGCCGTGGTCGAAACTTGCGTTGTGCGCGACCAAGGTTCGACCGTCGAGCAGATCCATGAGCTGCGGGGCGATCATGTCGAACGTCGGTGCACCGGCAAGCCGTTCGGGCGTCAGTTTGTGGATGTGCACCGGACCGGGATCGCAGCCCGGGTTGACCAGTGTCGACAGTTCGCGTCCGACGCGTCCGTCCTCGTCGACCGTCATAGCGGCCACGCTGAGCACCCGATCACGGGATGCCTTCAGACCCGAGGTCTCGACATCGACGACGACCCACTCGTCGTGTCCGGTCTTGACTGCATTCCCCACGGAGGTTCCACCTTCGACGCCAACGGACAGTGGTGGTCACTATGCCTCACGGGTCACCGGCAATACGGCGAATGCCGAACACGGGTCGATCTATTCGCACTGTGGACCAGTGATGTAGCCCTGCTCGCAGCCGTACTGAGTTTGGATATCCCCGCTGGTCGGTTCTTCTCCGCACAACACTCCGCACCGCTCGTAGCCATTCACGACGCCATCGCCGTTTCGATCCTCGGATTCGTTGTACGGATACCCTGCATCGGGTACCGGCGCTGTCGCCACGCATCTCGGGTCGTTCACCACGTACGACCCATCGGTGAAGACCGCGGTGCCGGGGAGTGTCAGATTAACGGTGGATCCGACCTTGGCGTCGGTTAGTTTCCGTTCG